>NZ_CP071612.1:65000-382272 GCF_017357245.1 Rhizobium bangladeshense
TAGTGTAACAAGCAAGCTTAAGCCGGTAGGTGTAGGCGCAGCGAAAGCGAGTCTGAACAGGGCGATATAGTTTGTTGCATTAGACCCGAAACCGAGTGATCTAGCCATGAGCAGGTTGAAGGTTGGGTAACACCAACTGGAGGACCGAACCCGCATCTGTTGCAATAGATTGGGATGACTTGTGGCTAGGGGTGAAAGGCCAATCAAACTCGGAAATAGCTGGTTCTCCGCGAAATCTATTTAGGTAGAGCGTCGAGCGAATACCCCCGGGGGTAGAGCACTGGATGGGCTATGGGGACTCACCGTCTTACTGATCCTAACCAAACTCCGAATACCGGGGAGTACTACTCGGCAGACACACGGCGGGTGCTAACGTCCGTCGTGAAAAGGGCAACAACCCTAACCTCCAGCTAAGGTCCCCAAGTCATGGCTAAGTGGGAAAGGATGTGAGGATCCCAAAACAACCAGGATGTTGGCTTAGAAGCAGCCATCATTTAAAGAAAGCGTAACAGCTCACTGGTCTAAATAAGGGTCTTTGCGCCGAAAATGTAACGGGGCTGAAGCCATGCACCGAAGCTGAGGATGTGTAGCAATACACGTGGTAGCGGAGCGTTCCGTAAGCTGATGAAGGGAGACCCGTGAGGGCTCCTGGAGGTATCGGAAGTGCGAATGTTGACATGAGTAACGATAAAGAGGGTGAGAGACCCTCTCGCCGAAAGACCAAGGGTTCCTGCTTAAAGTTAATCTGAGCAGGGTTAGCCGGCCCCTAAGACGAGGCGGACACGCGTAGTCGATGGGAACCACGTTAATATTCGTGGGCCTGGTGGAAGTGACGGATTGCTCAACTGGTTCAGACTTATTGGATTGTCTGGGCCGGGACGCGGTTCCAGGAAATAGCTCCACCGTATAGACCGTACCCGAAACCGACACAGGTGGTCAGGTAGAGTATACCAAGGCGCTTGAGAGAACTATGTTGAAGGAACTCGGCAAATTGCACGCGTAACTTCGGAAGAAGCGTGACCCCAATTTACGCAAGTATTTTGGGGTGGCACAGACCAGGGGGTAGCGACTGTTTATCAAAAACACAGGGCTCTGCGAAGTCGCAAGACGACGTATAGGGTCTGACGCCTGCCCGGTGCTGGAAGGTTAAGAGGAGAGGTGCAAGCTTTGAATCGAAGCCCCAGTAAACGGCGGCCGTAACTATAACGGTCCTAAGGTAGCGAAATTCCTTGTCGGGTAAGTTCCGACCTGCACGAATGGCGTAACGACTTCCCCGCTGTCTCCAACATAGACTCAGTGAAATTGAATTCCCCGTGAAGATGCGGGGTTCCTGCGGTCAGACGGAAAGACCCCGTGCACCTTTACTATAGCTTTACACTGGCATTCGTGTCGGCATGTGTAGGATAGGTGGTAGGCTTTGAAGCGGGGACGCCAGTTTCCGTGGAGCCATCCTTGAAATACCACCCTTATCGTCATGGATGTCTAACCGCGGCCCGTCATCCGGGTCCGGGACAGTGTATGGTGGGTAGTTTGACTGGGGCGGTCGCCTCCGAAAGAGTAACGGAGGCGCGCGATGGTGGGCTCAGACCGGTCGGAAATCGGTCGTCGAGTGCAATGGCATAAGCCCGCCTGACTGCGAGACTGACAAGTCGAGCAGAGACGAAAGTCGGTCATAGTGATCCGGTGGTCCCGCGTGGAAGGGCCATCGCTCAACGGATAAAAGGTACGCCGGGGATAACAGGCTGATGACCCCCAAGAGTCCATATCGACGGGGTTGTTTGGCACCTCGATGTCGGCTCATCGCATCCTGGGGCTGGAGCAGGTCCCAAGGGTTTGGCTGTTCGCCAATTAAAGCGGTACGTGAGCTGGGTTCAGAACGTCGTGAGACAGTTCGGTCCCTATCTGCCGTGGGTGTAGGAATATTGACAGGATCTGTCCCTAGTACGAGAGGACCGGGATGGACATATCTCTGGTGGACCTGTTGTCCTGCCAAGGGCATAGCAGGGTAGCTATATATGGACGGGATAACCGCTGAAGGCATCTAAGCGGGAAACCCACCTGAAAACGAGTGTTCCCTATCAGAGCCGTGGAAGACGACCACGTTGATAGGCCGGGTGTGGAAGTGCGGCAACGCATGAAGCTTACCGGTACTAATAGCTCGATCGGCTTGATCGTTCTCATTGACCATGCTCATCTCCCGGCGACCGCAAAGCGGTCGTCCGGTTCGATGTGCCTGACCTTTGTCCTGACGCGCCATTGGCGCTGCGGATGGCCACGCCAAACGATTGGCGACGGCCTCTGGCCTGTATGGGTGCCACAAGCACCCGCAGCCGGAAAGATTAAAGACGTGTTCAAAAGAAACAGGCTAACGCCTGCCAGCTTCTCATCAAAAGTTGCGCTTTGCCGACCTGGTGGTTATGGCGGGGTGGCTGCACCCGTTCCCTTTCCGAACACGGCCGTGAAACGCCCCTGCGCCCATGGTACTTCGTCTCAAGACGCGGGAGAGTAGGTCGCTGCCAGGTCTGCAAATCGCAACTAAATCTTCTCATCACATTCAAACGGCCAACGCCGTCGCAAAGGGCCGCTCACAAAGCGGCCTTTCGTGTTATAATACTTCTCGCGGGGTGGAGCAGCCCGTTCGGCCTAAGATCGATCCACCGGATCGATCTCTTAACGGCCTCACATCGTCAGGCTACGCCTGACATCGCTCCCGGGCCCAAAGTCCGGAATGGTATATCGCGGGGTGGAGCAGCCCGGTAGCTCGTCAGGCTCATAACCTGAAGGCCGCAGGTTCAAATCCTGCCCCCGCAACCAAACAAAATGCCCGCCTCGAGCGGGCTTTTTGCGTTTCCGGGGAAACATCAAGACATCCGTTCAGCGAGCGGCGCCGGAATCCGATCCCTCACGTTAATCCCGTTGCGGGCTAGGAACTCCGGATCGTCTGCAAGGCATCTGCCGCCTCCCTGACCTGACATAACAAGCGTCTGCCAGAGCGTGCGGTCGCCGACGATGCAGAAGCGGCGCTTGGCGCGCGTCAGCGGCCACGTTCAACAGGTTTGGTCTAGATGCGGCCCGGCCGGCCGCTCCGCGATGTTCGGCATCCGCGCCGAGACCATGAATACGATATATTCTTCCTTGCCCTGGAAGGTATCGACCGTGCCTCCCGTTCCTGAAGCCACTTCTGCAATTTCGCTGAAGATCAGTGCGCATATCTGTTGATACTAATCATCTGCAGTTTCGCTGCGTTTTTTGGCCAGATCGGCATTGTGAACGTACGCACCCAGTACTGGGCCGCACAATCCCGCTCCAAATCCTGCAAACGACAAGGAGAACTCAGCCCGTATTTTGGTTGAGTTACATGTGACCACTTTGACGACGACCTATGACTGCCAAAAAAATGTGGATCCGACAAATACCAATTAAGGCTGAAAAATATTCGGCGTTGGGATGGCGGTGATCTTCCGGTCCCTGCCGTCCCAGCGATCCAGGCGTGCGTGAGCAACCGGTAATGCGAGTTTCCGCCAGCCGCCGCCAAGGCCTGAGCAAAAATTTGGGGGCGTTTCCCCTGTCTCATAACCGCCGGGGGCACATGATAAAAACATTACAATTTGTACTGAAATATTACATTCGCACGATTCTCTATATTGAGAGCAAATATAACCTCCAAGTATCAAGTTGAACAAAATACAACTGAAACGTGGTATTGTATCGTTTTTCACTCGCGAAAACTAATCACTTTGGGCCATTTCCTTCCTTCTCAATCCGTATTAACATAATTAAGAAATGTCTAAAGAATAAGGCGATGACATAAGAGGACTGGCATTTCATACTAACTTATACCTGCCATCGCTTCACGTTTGAGTAAAGTGTACCGCTAGGGGAGGCGTATATGTTCATGACAGGCTCAGGAATGGAGAATGCGGACCAGGCAAGAAAGTCTAGCCCATCCGGAGATACTATCCTTGTAGTTGCCAAGGCCGATCTTTTTTCAGAATGCATGGTGGAGGCGCTGGCAAAGAAATTCCCACACTGCGATGTGCTAAGCATAACGAATGCACATCCGATGCTGGAAAAAGATACCAGCGATCTAAAGCTTGTTTTATTCTACCATATACCTGCGCCTGAGCTGCAAGACGCGCTACAGGCAGTGAGGGAAAATCACCCGGAAACCTCGATCGGACTTGTCGTCGAGGCCATCGACATGATGGAACCCTATGTCAGCCGTTTGGTGGAGGCAAGGATCATCGACGGTGTCTTGCCGCTCAACCTCCGACTCGACGTCTTCATGGCCGCGGTGGATCTGCTGATGAAGGGCGGGGAGCATTTTCCCTCGGCGCTTCTCAACCGCCTCAACAACAAGGGGGCCGAGCTGGAGCCCTCACTCTATCAGACGAAATCGGTTGACGTCGCACGCAACAGTGCGCTCAAGCTGAGACGCGACAGCATCTCGGCTCTGACGACCCGCGAGGTTCAGATCCTGGACCTCATCTGCAAGGGGACGCAGAACAAGATTATTGCCGACAAGCTGCATCTCTCAGAAAACACGGTGAAGGTCCACGTCCGCAACATCTATAAGAAGATGAACGTCCGAAACCGAACGGAAGCTGCGTCCCGCTTCTTCAACGATCACCCGGTCGGCGATGACGACATGTCCAGCCGGTGGCGCAACTGAGTCCCACGGCTCTTTTCAGGCGCGCTGCAAATCGATTCTCGATTTGGCAACGATGCAGTGACACTCTTGCTTCAGATCGAGGGACGCGCAAAGCAGCGCGACTTCTGCCCGAAACCGCTTGGAGAACAGATGTAAGGCGCAGACCCGTGATAGGCGACCACGCTGGCTCGTGCCGTGGCCGGCCGGGCGGCCCGATTTTCCGGGTAGGCGTAAGCCTTCGAGACCCGTGGCGTCTCGGCGACCACGACGTTCTTCTTCGCGACGGCAGCTACGTCGTCGTCAACAACGGCGCAGGCCGCTGCTCCGATCGCAAGCAGCGTCGCTTGGCAAGCAAACATTCCAAAGTGAGTTAGACGCCAGCGGTTCGGCTGCGTTGCAGCTTGTTTTCTGAACATGGCCAAAACCCCTCGCATATGGCGCTTCCGGATGCAAGACCGATCGTGCAGTTCGCGCGGCCAACCCTCCCTGTGTCTATCCCATCTTTATTGAGCAAAGCTTGCGGAATGTCTCGATACACGTCCGGCGTGAGAAAAAGCGTTAAAATGATTAATCATCTGTTAAGTCGAAGAACAAATGCGTAGTTATTTCGGATATCTCACGTTTTTAAAGTTGACCGCGGTAACATTCGTCTTATCATTCCAATAGTAATTCGCTTGCATGAAGAATAACCTCTGATTGTTTGTCTATTGGTACTTGGTGTGGTGAGTATCAATCAGGTAACAAAGGCAGTGAAGCGCGTAACTAAATCAAAAGACTAGAGAATGGGGAGGGAGTTTGTAATGCGTAGTTTCGTTCCCAGCGGAGGTTATTCTGAAGCAAAGGGCATACCGGTGCTCAGGGATTTGGGCACCGTTCTTGTCAATGGCGGAGCCGGGTTTCTTGGCTCGCATTTGTGTGAACGGCTTCTGCTGCGCGGCCACAGCGTCATATGTCTCGACAATTTTTCGACCGGCCGCCGTGCGAATGTCCAGCATCTCGCGTCGAACGCCCGCTTCCGGATCATCGAGCACGATGTCCGTCAGCCCTTCGATATCGAAGCCTCGCTCATTTTCAACTTCGCCTCTCCCGCCTCTCCGCCCGACTATCAGCGGGATCCGGTCGGCACCTTGCTCACCAACGTCCTCGGCGCCGTCAACACGCTGGATTGCGCGCGCAAAACTGGCGCGATCGTCGTTCAGTCGTCGACATCGGAGGTCTATGGCGACCCAACACAGAGCCCGCAGCGCGAATCCTATTGCGGCAATGTCAATCCGATCGGGCCGCGAGCGTGTTACGACGAGGGAAAACGCAGCGCCGAGACGCTGCTTTTCGACTACCACAGGACCTACGGCATCGACATCAAGGTCGGCCGCATCTTCAACACCTACGGGCCGCGCATGCGTCTGGACGACGGCCGGGTGGTCTCTAACTTCATCGTGCAGGCCTTGCGCAATGCCGACCTGACGATCTACGGCGATGGTCAGCAAACCCGTTCTTTCTGCTATGTCGATGATCTCGTCGAAGGTTTCCTGCGTTTCTCGGCAGCCGGCAACGCATGCCACGGCCCGATCAATCTCGGGAACCCCGGTGAGTTCACCGTTCGGCGCCTGGCGGAAATCATCAGGGATCTCACGAATTCGCGCTCCCGCATAGTTCACCTGCCTGCTGTCGTCGACGATCCCCGCCAGCGGCGGCCGGACATTTCCCGGGCGATGACCGAGCTGGGATGGCAGCCTCGTATCGAGCTCGAAGCCGGCCTGGCTCGCACCGTCGAATATTTCGACGGCTTGCTTGCCGGCACAGCGCGGGCGGAGGCCGTATGAGATGCCCCGCTGCATTCTCGTCACCGGCGGCGCCGGTTTCATAGGCAGTCATATCTGCAAGGCGCTGTCGCGCGCCGGGATGATCCCGGTTACCTACGACAACCTGTCGACCGGACATGCCGACAGCGTCCGCTGGGGCCCGCTCGTCCGCGGGGAACTCGGCGATGCAGCGGCACTGCGCCGGACGATGGCCGAATTTTCGCCCGATTGCGTCATCCATTGCGGCGCCAACGCCTATGTCGGCGAATCCGTCGACATGCCGAGGAAATATTATCGCAACAATGTCGTCGGTAGCCTCACGCTGCTCGAAGCCTGTCTCGACCAAGACATCGACCGGATCGTCTTTTCAAGCAGTTGCGCCACCTATGGCGTTCCCGCCTCCTTGCCGATACGGGAGGAAAGCCCGCAGCAGCCGGTCAACCCCTATGGTCGTACGAAGCTGATCTTCGAGATGGCTCTTGAGGATTTTGCTGCCGCCTATGGCATCCGCTTCGCCGCCCTGCGTTATTTCAACGCGGCCGGCGCCGATCCGGATGGCGAGCTCGCCGAGCGTCACGAGCCGGAGACACATCTCATCCCCCGCGCCCTTCTCGCCGCCGCCGGCAGGCTGGAGCGGCTCGACATATTCGGCACCGACTATTCGACCGAGGACGGAACCTGCGTTCGCGACTATATTCATGTCAGCGATCTCGCGCAGGCGCATTTGGCCGCCGTCAATCACCTGATGACAGACGGGGCGTCGCTCAGCGTCAATCTCGGCTCCGGCCGGGGCACCTCTGTGCGCGAGATTCTCGACGCCATCCGCCGCACGACCGGCCGTGACGTGCCCGTTCGGTATCGGTCCCGCCGTGCCGGCGACCCGCCGATCCTTTTTGCCAACACGGCGAGGGCGGAGGCGGAACTCGGCTTCACGCCCACACTCTCGGATATCGACACGATCATCCGCACTGCCGGTCCCACCTTCGGGCTGGAGGTGCCAGCGTGAGCCTGCTTTCGGAATTCGGTTACCGGGTCAGAACGGCGAAAGCTGCTGCCAACCCATTCAACCCAGTATTCACCGGATGGAATCGTGTCGCCTATGGTTTCGGCATCTTCTGCTGGCTGGCGGCACTCGGCTATTTCTGGATCTGGTGGTGCCAGTCCGCTCATATCATTTCCTGGGCGGCTTTCGTGCTCATCACAATCGTGCTTGCCTGGATCACCCTCGTTCCAGCCTATTTCATCCTGATCTTCCTCGATGCGAGAACGATCAGTTCGCATACACGGCTGCCGGAAGGACGCGTGGCGATGGTCGTCACCAAGGCGCCGTCCGAACCCTTTGCCGTCGTCCGCGCTACGCTCCAGGCGATGCTCGATCAGACCGGCGTCGAATTTGATGTCTGGCTGGCCGACGAAGATCCTTCGGAGGAAACCATGCGCTGGTGCGCCGAGCACGGCGTGCTGATCTCCACCCGAAAAGGCGTGGCAGAGTATCATCGAAAGACCTGGCCGCGCCGGACGCGGTGCAAGGAAGGCAACCTTGCCTATTTCTACGACCATTTCGGCTATGCGCGCTATGATTTCGTCGCCCAATTCGATGCCGATCATGTGCCGACACCGACATATCTCCGTGAAGTCCTGCGCCCCTTCGCCGATCCTGGTGTCGGCTATGTTTCCGCTCCCAGCATCTGTGATGCGAATGCTGCGGCGAGCTGGGCCGCGCGCGGCAGGCTCTATGCGGAGGCAAGTCTCCATGGCTCGCTGCAGACCGGTTACAACAATGGCTGGGCCCCGCTCTGCATCGGCTCCCATTATGCGGTCCGCACATCGGCCCTTCGCCAGATCGGTGGCCTCGGCCCTGAACTTGCGGAAGATCATTCGACGACGCTGATGATGAATGCCGGCGGCTGGCGCGGCGTCCATGCCGTTGATGCCATCGCTCATGGCGACGGCCCGGCGAATTTCGTCGATCTGGCCGTGCAGGAATTCCAGTGGTCGCGCAGCCTCGTCACCATCCTGCTGCAATATTCCCGCCGCTACGTCCCCTATCTGCCCTGGCGGCGGCTAAAATTCCAGTTCGTCTTTTCGCAGCTGTGGTACCCGCTGTTCTCCGCCTTCATGGCGGTGATGTTTCTGCTGCCGGTTGCTGCTTTGCTGACGGGCCAAATCTTCGTCAACGTAACCTATCCGGATTTCCTGCTGCATTTCACGCCGATCTCCATCGTGCTGATGCTGTTTGCCTTCTTCTGGCGGGCGACGGCGACCTTCAGGCCGCACGATGCAAAACTGTTCGGCTGGGAGGGCCTTGCCTTCATCTTCCTGCGCTGGCCCTGGTCGCTCGCCGGCAGCCTGGCAGCCATTCGCGACTATATCGCCGGCTCCTTCGTCGATTTCCGCATCACACCGAAGGGCCGGCAGGAGCAGCAGTCTTTGCCACTGCGCGTCGTCGCCCCCTATATCGGGCTCGCCGCCCTTTGCGCCGTTGCCATGGTGTTCGCCGACGATGCTGATGCAGCCCAGGGCTTTTATATTTTCGCGACGTTTAACCTCGCGATCTATCTGGCGCTGACAGTGCTGATCATCGTTCGTCATGCGATCGAAAACGGCCTGCCGTTGCTGCCGCAGTCAGGCGGGCTGTGGCTTGCGACGGCGACGGGGCTTGCAATCTGCATCACCGGCGGCATGCAGGCCGGCAGCCATGGGCTGCGCAGTCTCGAGGCCCTTTCCCATGGCCAGACGTTCATCAGTTTCAGCCAATCGCAATTTGCCGTGGCCGGTGCCGGCCTCGGTGGCGGCAAAACACGGACCGTGAAGTTCCGCCTAAGATGGAATGGGTTCGGAAGCGCGGGACGGGACGAACAAGGTGTGTGAGCCGGCTGAACGGCCAGCTCAAGGAGGAGGATGTAATGCGTATCGGGTCGAGATCAGTTGGAGCAGCCCTTGCTCTCAGCCTGTTTTTGCCGCTGGCAGCGCAGGCTGCCGAGGCGGCCAAGAAGAAGGCGCCTACGCCGCTCAGCGCCTATGAGCTCTATCGGATTTACGCTGACAGGACCTGGACCTGGGACACAGGCGGCGGGCGCTTCTTCGAGGATGGCCGGCGATTCGTCGCCTGGGTTACTGACAAGGGCAAACAGTCCTTCGCCGAAGGCAAATGGGTGGTCGACGATCTCGGCCAGCTCTGCATGCGCGCAACCTGGACGAATGCCGAAGGGGCGGCGCGCGCCAGCACCTGTTTCGGGCACCGCAAGATCGGCAACACGATCTACCAGCGCCGCCAGCCGAGCGGCAACTGGTACGTCTTCCGCCATTCATCAGTGCACCAGGATGACGAATTCCGCAAACTCGTCTCCACGGATACCGTCAGCGCCAAGGCCTATGAACTGAAGCAGGTCCTGCTGAACCAGGAGCCAGCCCGAAGAGGAGGGTGAGGCATGAAGAAGCTGATGAAAAACCACCTTCCGACTGCCGCGCTGGCGCTGCTGCTTTTGTGCGTCGCCGACCTGCCGGGCCGAAGCGAGGTGCAGTTTGCGGGCATTGCGCCGAACCCGGCGGCGAGTGCTCGGACGATCATCGACAAACGGCCGGTCGTTCATGCCGACGGCGTCAAATTCGGCGCTTACGACCCGCATGGGGATTTCGGCACCCAGGCCAATGTCTCGACCGAAGCCTTGTTCCTGCCGTGGGAAGACGTCGATCTGGAGACGCTGCGTGTTGCCGATGCCTATGCGCAGGCCAGGGGCCGCAACCTGCTGATAACGGTGGAGCCTTGGTCCTGGGACGTCGATTGGCGGCTGCCCTCGGGCCAGCTTCGCGCAAAGGTTCTGCGCGGCGACTATGATGTCAACATGCGGGCGATCGCGCAGATGATATCGCAGCTGAAAAGCCCGGTGATCGTCCGCTGGGGACAGGAGATGGAAGACAAATCCGGGCGGTTTTCGTGGGCCGGCTGGAACCCGCAAGACTATATCACAGCCTATAAGCGAATGATGGACATTGTCCGCGAGGAGGCTCCCGGCACCGAGATAATGTGGTCTCCGAAGGGCCTGCCAGGCCTACAGGACTACTATCCCGGCGACGATTACGTCGACCTTGTCGGGCTTTCGGTTTTCGGTCTCCAGCGCTACGACGAGCTTGCCTATAAGAAGCACCGGACCTTCTCGGAAGCACTGAAGCAGGGGTATGATCTCGTCGCCGGCTATGGAAAGCCCATCTGGGTCGCTGAACTCGGCTACGAAGGCGGCGACGCCTATATGAGGCCTTGGATCGAAACCGCGACGTTGAAACAGAGCGCTTTCCCGAACCTTCAGGAAGTTGTCTATTTCAATGACAGGGACGTGCACGCCTGGCCCTTCGACCTCGGCCGGCCTGACTGGCGCGTTGTCGAAAGCCTGGCCGCCAACTGATGTTGCTTAGCAAGGAGAGGCCCGCCGGGGTTTTGAGGGCCTCTCCTTTCATATGAGGCAAGCGATCATCCCTTGAGTGTTGCCTTGCCCTCTTCGACGAGCCGGTTCGCCGCATCGGCGGGCGAGATCCGTTCGAAGGCGAGTTCGTCGCAGATCGGGCGCAGCACGCGCTGGTCGAACTGGGTTGCACCCATCGGCACCGGCCGCGGATATTCGCCGACCTGATCCTTGAGCATGTTGACGTATTTGACCGTCTCCTGCTCCGTCGGATTCAGCTGTGGCAGAATGGCCTCCCGCACTGCCGGCGACATTGGCACGCCGCGCTCGACGCCGAGAATCTTGCCGGCTTCGATATCGTTGACGAAGAAGTCGATGAATTTCGCGGCCGCTTCACCCTGCTTGGTGGTCGCGCCGACACTCCAGATCAGTGCCGGGCGGTAATAGTGTCCGGAAGGACCGCCCTTCTTTTCGCGCGGCAGCATGGTAATGCCGAGTTTGTTCTTGATGATCAGCTGGTAGCCGATCATCTGGTTGGAATAGGCCATGCCGATCACCGATTTGCCAAGACCGAGGCAGTTGGTGTCGATGGTGTTCTGATCGAGCGTCTGGACGTCGGCGGCAACCGTGCCCCCCGCCTTGCGCAGTTTCTCCCAATAGTCGAACCACTCCCTGGCATCGTCGGCCGTGAAGCCGAGCCCCACGCTTTCCTTGGCAAAGACGCTTTTGCCGCGCTGGCGCAGCCACGCGTCGAACACATAGTTGTAACGCGCCGCATAGGGGCCGCCGCCCTTGCCCGAGGACTTGGCGAGTTCTACGGCAAGCTTGGCATATTCATCCCAAGTGAGATCGGTCGTCGGCAGCGGAATGCCCGCCTTTTCGAATTCGACCGTGTCGAAGAACATGGAGAACGAGTTGAGGCCGAGGCCGACACCATAGAGCTTGCCGTCGATGGTGGTTAGTTTCAGCATGTCGGGGCCGAAGCTGTCGACCTTGAGCGTCGAGGGGACGAATTCGTCGAGCGGCAGGCAGGCGCCGCGCTTGGAGTAATCGGAGATTGTTCCCGGCTCGAGCTGCAAAATATCCGGAATGGCCCGGCCGGCCATCTGCGTCGCGAGCTTCGTCCAGTAGCCTTCGCCGGAAAGCGATTCGCCGACGATCGTAACGTCAGGTGTCTTCGACTGATAGAGCTTGGCGACATCGAGCGTGCGTTTGGCGCGGTCGTTGGATCCCCACCACATGGCTCGGAGCTGCGTGCCCTCGGCAAAGGCCGGAATGGCGCTTCCCACGCCAAAGGCAAGGCCGGCGGCTGCGCCGGCTGAACCCATCAAAAATGAACGGCGATTAACCTGCATGATATCCTCCCTTGTCCCACTATGTCCGCTGCCATCCTCAATGGCGGCGGGCATTTTCGCCAGACAGGTTACGCAAAAAAGAATTTATTGCAAGAAATAACGTTTGTATTGCAAATTTGCATTATTTGCATAAGATTTGCCTATGAGCGATGAAAAAGTCAAACGGCTGCGACAGGCCGACATAGCCACATTGGCGGGCGTCTCCGTCTCGACGGTGTCGCGGGTACTCGCCAACGAACCGGGGATCAGCGAAACTGTCCGGCGGCAGATCTTGAAGGTGGCGGCCGAGCACGGTTATCCGGTCAAACCTGCCGCCGAAGCTGTTGCCGGCGGGCTGGCGCTGATTGCCAGCGACGGCGTCACGGGCGGGCTCAGCGTCTTCTATGAAGCGATCGTCGACGGCTTGCGCACTGGAGCGTCCCAAGCGGGTATGCCCTTCGAAATTCGGCTGGTCCGCGAGGATCGGATCACGCCGGATGCGGTGCGCGACTATATGCGGGCCGCGGGGGCCGAGGGCCTTTTTCTCGTCGGTATCGATCCCAACGAACCCTTGCGCGACTGGCTGCAGGTCACCACGACGCCGACCGTGCTTGTCAATGGCACTGATCCCAGGATGCAGTTCGATGGTGTTTCGCCGGCTAATTTCTTCGGCGCCTACGAGGCTGCCAGCCGGCTGACGAGGGCCGGCCATCGCCGCATTCTTCATCTGAGCGGCTCCCACCGCCATACGATCCGGGAGCGCATTCGTGGCTTCGAGGCGGCGATCGCCGCCGTCTCGGACGCCGAGGCACGATTCGTTTCGCTGGCGCTCCAGGGCAGCGCAAGCCGCGAGGCCCATGAACGCACCGCGGCAGTCCTGGCTGAGAATGCCGGCTTCACCGCGGCGTTCTGCATGAATGATTTCATTGCGGTCGGCGTCCTCGAAGCCGTCACTGAGGCCGGCCTGCGGGTGCCCGAGGATTTCGCGATCATCGGCTTCGATGATCTGCCCTGCGCATTGATGACCAATCCGCGGCTTTCCACCATGCGCGTCGACCGCGCCGCTCTCGCGCGCGAAGCCGTATCCCTGATGCTGTCCCGTTTCCGCAACAGGACAGCGGCTGCGCGGCACATCTGCCAGGCGGTCGTTGCCGTTCCGGGAGGGACCGTTGCCAATGCCGAGAATATGTAAGAGGTGCCGATGACCTACGATCCCGCCAGCGCCAATCCGCTCGCCGGCAATCCGCTTGAAACCCGCGCCGATATGAGCCGCGCTCTGCTTGCTCTCTTCGATCCGCTGCTTCCTTGTTTTTCGCAGGGCAATGCCCGCGTGAGGCTTAGTGGCGCCGCCGCCCATTTCGACCGAGCAGCCGCCGATCTCGAGGGCTTTGCCCGGCCGCTCTGGGGATTGGCGCCGCTTGGCGCCGGCGGCGGCGACTTTTCTCACTGGCATCGTTTTGCCGAAGGTCTCGCAAACGGCACCGATCCCGCCCATCCCGAATATTGGGGAACGGTCAATGGCCGCGACCAGCGCATGGTCGAACTTGCCGCCCTCGGTTTTGCCCTGGCGCTGGTGCCGGAAAAGATCTGGGAGCCGCTCGATGCGCGCGCCCGCGGCAATGTCGTCGCCTATCTCAAACATGCCAGGCAGTTCGATTACGCCGACAACAACTGGAAATTTTTTCGGATATTCGTCGATATCGCGCTCGATCGCCTCGGCGCCGATTTCGACCGCAGCCTGACGCGGCAATATCTGCAGGAACTCGAAGGCTTCTATATCGGCGATGGCTGGTATCGCGACGGAAACGTGCGCCGCATCGACCACTACATTCCTTTCGCCATGCATTTTTATGGCTTGATATATTCGAAACTCGTCGATGACGATTACGCAGAGCGCTACCGCGAGCGCGCCACACTTTTCGCCCGGGACTTCCGTCATTGGTTTGCCGCCGACGGGGCGACCATTCCCTTCGGACGCAGCCTGACCTATCGTTTTGCCTGCGCCGGCTTCTGGTCGGCACTTGCCTTTGCCGATGTCGAAGCCCTGCCATGGGGCGAGGTCAAGCATCTCTGCCTGCAGCATCTGCGCTGGTGGAGGGACAAACCGATTGCTGATCGCGATGGCGTTTTATCGATCGGTTTCGGCTATCCGAACCTGCTGATGTCGGAGAGCTATAATTCCGCCGGCTCGCCCTATTGGGCCTTGAAGGCCTTCCTGCCGCTGGCGATCGGGCAGGACCATCCCTTCTGGACCGCCAGCGAAAAGGCGCCGGAACCGGTGTCCGAGGTCGTGTCCCAACGTCATCCCGGCATGGTTCTCATGCGGACAGGCGGTGACGTCGTGGCGCTATCCTCCGGCCAGGAAAACCTGCAGATGCGTTTCGGTACCGAGAAATACGCGAAATTTGCTTATTCAACGCGTTACGGCTTCAGCGTCGAGTCCGATGAGCGCGGTTTTGCGCTTGCCGCCTTCGATTCCATGCTGGCTTTCAGCGATGACGGCCTGCACTACCGCGTGCGCGAAACGAATGGGGAAGCCCGGGCTGCGGGTGAGGTACTTCATTCGAAATGGTCGCCCTTCCCCGATGTCGACGTCGAAACCTGGCTCGTACCAACCGCCCCCTGGCATATCCGCCTCCACCGGATCAGGTCAGGCCGGCCGCTGCGGATTGCCGAAGGCGGCTTTGCCATCGGTCGCCGCGACTTCGAGCAGGACAGGCTGTCGGCTTCGGAGGGGGCAGCCTATGCGATCGGCCAAGCCGATTTTACCGGCATTCTCGATCTCGGCTCTTCGGTCAAACGTATCGGACTTGCGCAAAAGGCTCAGCCCAACACCAATGTGATCGTCGCCAAGACCATCGTGCCGCAGCTGCGTGGTGAGATCCCGGCCGGTGAGACGATCCTGGCAACGGCGGTGCTGGCGCTCGACGATCCCGCCGCCGTTTCCTCCGCTTGGACGCGGCCGCCGAAAGCGCCTGATATTGCGGCGCTGGAGGCTCTGGTACGTGAAAAGGGGGTGACCGTGAGCGCCATCGAAGCGCCGGGTCAGATGCCATGAGTCGCCCGGCAATCGTCCTTGCCATGGAACCGTCTCGCACGGAACACGTCCTGCCCGATGAGATCCTGCGCCGGCTCGACACGATCGGCCGCCTGCTGGATCGCGAGCCGCTGCAGCGCTTCGATGACGGGAGGGCGAGGCATCTGCTCTCTGAAGCCGAAATTCTGATCACCGGCTGGGGTGCGCCCTATGTCGGGACTGAAATTCCCGCTGCCGCGCCGCGGCTCCGCCTCATTGTGCACGCGGCTGGCACGGTGAAGGGCATTATTGACGAAGGCATATTTGAAGCCGGTAACATCGCAGTCAGCCATGCGGCGGAGGCCAATGCCGTGCCTGTCGCCGAATTCACGCTTGCAGCAATCCTTTTCGCCGGCAAACGCGCCTTCCGTTTCCGCGATCTCTACGTTGCCGACCGCAACCGCGATCGGACCTATCCGATGCAGCGCGAAGCGATCGGCAACTACGGCCGCACCCTCGGCATCATCGGCGCCTCGCGCATCGGCCGGCGGGTGATCGAACTCTTGAAGCCCTTCGACTATAGGCTGCTGCTGTTCGATCCCATGCTCGACGCCGCCGAGGCAGCCGGTTTGGGAGCCGAAAAGGTCGATCTCGACGAGTTGATGCGGCGGGCGGATATCCTTTCCCTGCACGCTCCGTCGCTGCCCTCGACGCATCATATGATCGATGCGCGAAGACTGTCGCTGATGAAGGATGGAGCAACGCTGATCAACACCGCGCGCGGCATCCTGATCGATGAGGCCGCCCTGCTTTCGGAACTGAAGACCGGCCGCATCGACGCGTTCATCGATGTGACAGATCCGGAAATTCCGGAGGCGGCTTCGGCCTTCTACGATCTGCCGAACGTTTTCCTGACGCCGCACATCGCCGGCGCCATCGGCCTTGAACGGGCGCGTCTTGGCGCGATGGCGGCGGATGAGATCGAGCGTTTTGTGACCGGCCGGCCGCTGCTCTACCAGATCGACCGGCAGGATCTCGAAAAGATCGCCTGACGCATCCCCGTTCAGGGACACGTGTCAGCGCGGCGTCCTCAGCGAATTGGGCGAACCGTCATTGGCAAGCTCGGGCATGAGATCTGCGATATCGACCACCTTGCCGGTGCGCGAGCTCGTTAGCGCGGCAATGCCACAGAGCACCGACATGGCGCCCGCCCGGGTGCCGGCGCGCTGGCCAAGCCTGTCTTCCATATCAGGCTTGAAGATCATGTTGCGCATCCGGTCGTCGCCGCCGTAGTGGCCGCCGGTGAAATGAGGCACGACAATGCGCTCCACCGCTTGCCTGCCGTTCGGGAAATTGCGGATGAGCAGGATCGTATCCTGCTTCGGCTCTTCCCATGGTTGGGCTTCATACTGCCGGATCTCGATGCGCCCCTTGGTGCCGTTGAACGCCAGATGATGGCCTTCGATCGGCTGGAAGGTGTTCAGCGAATAGGAGACGTGGACATTGTTGCGGTAGCGGATGGACACGACCATCGTATCGGGGATGTCGATATCCTCGCGGAAGACGCAGCCGTCACGGAAATAACCGTCTATCTTGGACGGATCTTCGTAGAGCTGATCGAGGAAGGGATCGGCTTCGAGATCGAGATAGTAGTCGCACTCCTGCGCATGCGGACAGAGCTTGCAGCGGGGTCCGCGGAAAGGACCTTTGCGGCCGTAGTTCTGCAGATCGGCGAAAGAGGTGACGGCCTCCGGATCGCTGTCGAGATACCAGTTGAGAAGGTCGAAATGGTGGGTGGCCTTGTGGACGAACAGGCTGCCGGAATTTTCCGTATAGGCATGCCAGCGACGGAAATAGTCGGCGCCGTGTTTTGTGTTGAGATACCAGTGGAAGTCGACCGAGGTCACCCGGCCGATCTCCCCGGCATTCAGCAATTCCTTGATCTTCGCCGCCGTCGGCGCGTAGCGATAGTTGAAGGAGACGTCGACCCGGCGGCCGGTGCGCTGTTCGGCGTCGAGAATCCGACGAATTTTCTCGATCGAGGTGGTCATCGGCTTTTCGGTAATGACGTCGATACCGGATTCCAGCGCCCGTACGATGATATCGTCATGCGTATGATCGGGCGTGCAGACGATTGCGAGATCCGGCTTCTGCTCGGCCAGCATGGAATCGATGTTTGCATAGAGCGGCGCATTGCTGCCGATCATGGTGCGGGCGCGCTCGCCGCGCAGCGAATTCTTTTCGACGATGGCTGCGAGGTCGACATGTTCGCGCCAGCCGGCTAGCAGATCCTTGCCCCACATCGTGGTGCCGCGGTTTCCGGTGCCGATCAGGGCGAAACGGCGTTTCTCCATCGGATGATTCCTCCTTCATAAGGGATGAAACGATTGGATATTGAAATCAGATCTGGCAGCAGTTCCGGAAACGCTCGACGCAGGTGGCAATCACCTCGTCGGCCGGACGCTTCCACCAATTTTCAGACGAGAAGATCTCGACTTCCTGCGCGCCGAAGAAACCGGCGGCCTCGATCATCCGTCTTATGCCTATGAGATCGATAACGCCATCGCCCATCATGCCGCGGTCGAGCAGCATGTCCTTGGTCGGGGCCAGCCAGTCGCAGATGTGATGGGCGAAGATGCGTTTCATCCGCCCGGCGCGAGCAATCTGGTTGGCGAGATCGGGATCCCACCAGACGTGGTAGACGTCGATCGCCACACCGACATCGGTGCCGAGCTCATCGCACATGTCGAGGGCCTGGCCGAGCGTGTTCACGCAGGCGCGGTCGGCGGCATACATCGGATGCAGCGGTTCGATCGCGAGCTTCACACCCGCGGCTTGTGCATGCGGCAGCACGGCGGCAATGCCGTCGCACACCATCTGCCGGGCAGCAGCGATATCCTTCGAAGCGCCCGGCAGGCCGCCGACCACGAGCACGAGGCAATCGGCGGCAAAGGCCGCCGCCTCGTCGATGGCACGCCTGTTGTCATCGAGGTTCTTCTGCCAGTCGGCATCGTTTGCCGCCGGAAAGAAACCGCCGCGGCAAAGGCCGGTCAGCTTGATGCCGTTCGATTTGACGATCCGCACGGCCTCGTCGAGGCCGGCCTTGGCGACCTGATCACGCCAGGGCGCGATCGAGGTGATGCCGTGTTTCAGGCAGATGTCGACGGCCTCGGCAAAGCCGCATTGCTCGCGGATCGTCGCGAGGTTGATCGAAAGTCCTTCGACTTGCATGTCAGTCTCTCCCGTCCGGTCCTGGCTTCAGTTGACGCCGTGGACGGCGAGCACCTGGCGCATGCGGCTAGCGGCAAGTTCCGGATCGGCGAGCACCCGCGCCTTGTCGGCCAGCCGGAAGAGTTCGGCCAAATGCGCCAGCGAGCGCGTGCTCTGCTGTCCACCGATCATGACGAAATGATCCTGCAGGCCGTTGAGATAGGCGAGGAAGACGACACCGGTCTTGTAGAAGCGGGTCGGCGCCTTGAAGATGTGGCGCGACAGCGGCACGGTCGGCTCGAGCAGGTCGAAAAATTCATGGTTGCTCTTGCGGCCGAGCGCGTCGAGCGCGGCGGAAGCTGCCGGCGCGATCGCGTCGAAAATGCCGAGCAATGCGTCAGAATGGCCCTCTTCGTCGCCGGCGATCAGTTCGGCATAGTTGAAATCGTCACCGGTATACATGCGCACGCCTTTCGGCAGCCGACGGCGCATCGCCACTTCCTTCTCCTTCGACAGCAGGGAGATCTTGATGCCGTCGACCTTGGCAGCATTGGCTTCGATCACCTGCAGGCAGGTTTCCATTGCTTTCAGATGATCGTCATTGCCCCAATAACCCTGGAGCGCCGGATCGAACATTTCACCGAGCCAATGGATGATGACCGGCTCCTTGACCTGGCGAAGGATACGGTCATAGACCCTGACATAATCGTCCGGGCTCCTAGCAACGACGGCAAGCGCCCGGCTTGCCATGAGGATGATGCGGCCGCCGGCCGCCTCGACCGTTTCGATCTGCTCTTCATAGGCCCTGATGATCGTGTCGATGGTCACGTCGGGACCGGGTGATAGATGATCCGTGCCGGCGCCACAGGCGATCAATGCATCTTCGCGGCCCGCCGCCTCGGCAAGCGCCCGGCGGATGAGGTCGCGCGCCTCCGGCCAGCCGAGACCCATGCCCCGCTGCGCCGTATCCATCGCTTCGGCAACGCCGAGCCCGAGGTCCCAGAGCCGGTGACGAAAGGCGAGCGTCCGCTCCCAGTCGATCGCCGGCATCAGCCACGGATCGTTGTCGGCGAGCGGATCGGCCACCACATGCGCAGCGGCAAAGGCGATGCGCGGAAAGCTCTTGGCATAGCGTATTTTGAGTTCGATCGGCGTGCCGGTCAGCGAGTAGGGAACGATCTTGCCGTCCAGGGGGAGATTGATCGTCGTCACGGCTCAGAACTCCAATGCGGGAACGTCGAGCCAGCGGCGCTCGGCCCAGGATTTGAGCCCGAGTTCGGCAAGCTGCACGCCCTTGGCGCCGGCTTCCAGGCCGTAGGGCCAGGGCGCATCTTCGACGACATGGCGGATGAACATTTCCCACTGCGCCTTGAAGCCATTGTCGAAGGCCTGGGTGTCCGGAACCTCGTCCCAGGTCTTGTAGAAGTCGATCGTCTGCGGCTGGTCCGGGTTCCAGACCGGCTTCGGCGTGTTGACGCGGTGCTGGCTCCAGCATTTCGTCAGGCCGGCGACGGCCGAGCCATGCGTGCCGTCGACCTGGAAGGTGACGAGGTCGTCGCGGCGCACGCGGACGGCCCAGGAGGAGTTGATCTGGGCGATCGCCCCGCCTTCGAGTTCGAAGGTTGCATAGGCCGCATCATCGGTATCGCAATTATAGGGCTTGCCCTGCTCGTCGACGCGTCGGCCGATATGGGTGGCGCCGAGGCAGGACACGGCCCTGACCTCGCCGAACAGATTGTCGAGCACATAGCGCCAATGGCACAGCATATCGAGGATGATGCCGCCGCCGTCGGCCTTGCGGTAGTTCCAGGACGGACGCTGGGCGGGTACGCCCCAATCGCCTTCGAACACCCAGTAGCCGAATTCGCCGCGCACCGAGAGGATCTTGCCGAAGAAGCCGGAATCCTTGAGCAACGCCAGCTTGCGTAGGCCGGGCAGGAAAAGCTTGTCCTGCACGACGCCGTGCTTCAGCCCGGAGCGCCGTGCCTTGCGGGCGAGATCGATCGCCACCTGCAGATCGTCGGAAATCGGTTTTTCGCAATAGACGTGCTTGCCGGCGTCGAGCGCCCTGGACAGAAGCTCGGCGCGCATCAGCGTCGTGCCGGCATCGAAGAAGATGGTATCGTCGGGATTGGCGAGAGCGGCGTCGAGATCGGTCGACCAGCGCTTGATATTGTGCTTCTTCGCCAGCTCTTCCATCTTCGCGCCGTTACGGCCGACGATGATCGGGTCGATCTCCAGTTTCTCGCCCGACTTGAGCTTGATGCCGCCCTGGTCGCGGAAGGCCAGGATTGAGCGCACCAGGTGCTGATTGTAACCCATGCGGCCGGTGACGCCATGCAAGATGATCCCCAAGCGTGCCATTTTTCCTCCCTGCAATTTATTGCGGCGGGAGCGGGCGTCCTTGCCCGGCCCTCCCAAGCCGGTAACTAAACGGTTACTTGATGGCAGAAGAGCAGCGAGCCTGTCAATAGACAAATCCTGCTTTCGGAATTCAGCGCCTGATCGAGGCGAGGGTGACGTGGACGATATGCCTCTCCCAGGCACTGAGATTGGCCGGCTCGATCAGGTCGCGGCCGAAGATTGTCGAAAGCGTGTACTGATTGGAGAGGTAGAAATAGCCGAGCGAGGCGATCGTCAGATAGACGTGCAGCGGATCGGCGGTCTCGATGAAGACGCCTTGTTTCTTTCCCCGATCCAAGACTTGGGAAAGCTCGCCGATCAGATGCGAATGCAGCTCCTTGAGCCGGACGGACTGGCGCAGCCATCGGGCGCGGTGCAGGTTTTCGGTGCCGAGCAGGCTCAGGAATTCCGGATGCTGGAGGAAATAACGCCAGGTGAAGAGTGCGAGTTCGCCGATGCCTTCCTCGGGGCTGCGGTCGCCGATATGCAGCGCGCGCTCGGCCGTGCGGATGCCGACATAGGCCTCTTCGAGCACCTTGAGGTAGAGCTGCTCCTTGTCGCCGAAATAATGGTAGAGCATGCGTTTGTTGGTGCCGGCGCGCTCGGCGATGGCGTCGACACGGGCGCCGCCCATGCCGTTTTCGGCGAATTCCCGGGTTGCCGCCTCAAGGATAGCGGCGCGTGTCCGCTCCGGATCGCGTTGGGTCGTCCGTTCCGCAGACGGTCGCCGCGCCTGTTTCCTTTCCCTGTTTCCCCCGCTGTCGTTCATCGCTCCACCCCTGTCTTCACGTGTTGCGCTCATAAGCCTTCGGTGCGAAATTGTAAAAACCGAATTTGGAAGGGCGGCTCGCTGCAACAGAATGCCGGGAGCATATGCCGCCAAAAACCGCTGACGCTTTCGACCTCATGCTCTGACCGACACCGCTTGACAGGCTTGCCGCTTTGCTCTTAGCTTGTAACCAATTAGTTATTTGCGCAAGCAAAACTAGTTTGGAAGCGTGTGGAGGCGCTTCCCTTTGGAGGAGGAAAACATGACTCTACGTGTAAGCAGACGTAATTTCGTTGCGGGAGGGGCGGCGCTTCTGTCGCTGTCGGCGCTCGGAACCAGTGCCTTGGCACAGGAAACGCGCCTGCGTCTCCTGTGGTGGGGCTCGCAGCCGCGCGCCGACCGTACCAACAAGGTGTCGCAGCTCTACCAGACGAAGAACCCGGGCACCTCGATCACCGGGGAATTCCTGGGCTGGGGCGATTACTGGCCGCGTCTTGCGACCCAGGTCGCCGGCCGCAACGCGCCCGATGTCATTCAGATGGACTATCGCTACATCGTTCAATACGCCCGGCGCGGCGCGCTCGCACCGCTCGAATCCTACATGCCGGCCAAGCTCAATCTCGACGATTTCGACAAGGCTCAGATCGAAGGCGGCAGCGTCGACGGCCATCTCTACGGCGTCAGCCTGGGCGCGAATTCGGCTGCAACGGTGTTGAACACCACGGCCTTCAAGGAGGCCGGCGTCGATCTGCCGACGCAGGCAACCACCTGGGAAGAATTCGCCCGCATTGGTGCGGAGATCACCAAAGCAGGCAAGCGCAAGGGCATGTTCGGTATCGCCGACGGCAGCGGCTCGGAACCCTTGTTCGAAAACTGGCTGCGCCAGCGCGGCAAGGCGCTCTATACCGCCGACGGCAAAATCGGTTTCGGTGTGGAGGACGCCTCGGAATGGTACGACATGTGGGCCAAGTTCCGCGAGGCTGGCGCCTGCGTTCCCGCTGATATCCAGGCTCTCGACAAGAACGATATCGAAACCAACACCGTATCGCTCGGCAAGTCGGCGGCCGGTTTTGCCCATTCCAACCAGTTCGTCGCCTATCAGGCCATGAACAAGGACAAGTTGGCGCTCACCAACTACATGCGCATCAAGCCGGATTCGAAGGGCGGCCACTATCGCAAGCCTTCGATGTTCTTCTCGGTTTCGGCACAGTCGAAGGCGGTGGACAAGGCGGTGGATTACGTCAATTTCTTCGTCAAGAACCCTGAAGCAGCGCTGCTTCTCGATGTCGAGCGCGGCATTCCCGAATCGGCCGCCATGCGCGAGGTCGTCGCGACGAAGCTCGATGAGAACGGCAAGGTCGCGCTGGCCTATGTCAGCGGCCTTGGCGACCTCGCCGGTAAACTGCCCCCGCCGCCGCCGGCCGGTGCCGGTGAAGCCGATCTGATGCTGCGCAATATCGCCGAACAGGTCGGCTTCGGACAACTGTCTACTTCCGACGGCGGCAAGCAGCTTGTCACCGAAATCACGCAGATTCTCGCACGAGGCTGATCCCGTATGAGCAATGCGATGCGCACGCCCGCAGGGGCCATATCAGTGGAAAGATATCAGGGGGCCGTGGCCGAAGGACGCTTCAGGCGTCTCTGGAATGCCAATGCTCCCGGCTATCTCTTCCTCCTTCCCTGGCTCGTCGGCTTTTTCGGCCTGACGCTCGGGCCGGCCCTGATTTCGCTCTACCTCTCCTTCACCGACTACGACATGCTCCAGTCGCCGCGGTGGGTGGGAATGGCAAATTACGTGCGCATCGCCACGGCGGATCCGAAATTCTCGGCCGCCATGGACGTCACCCTGACTTACGTCGTCTTCTCCGTACCGTTCAAGCTGACCTTCGCCCTGCTGGTCGCCATGGCCCTCAACCGCGGCCTGCGCGGCTTGACCGTCTATCGCGCCATTTTCTATCTGCCGTCGCTCCTCGGCGGCAGCGTCGCGATCGCCGTGCTATGGCGTCAGCTTTTCGCGAGCGACGGTCTCGTCAACGCCGCGCTCTCGCAGTTCGGCATCGAAGGTCCAAGCTGGATCTCGCACCCGAACTATTCGATCTACACGCTGGTGGCGCTGTCGGTCTGGCAGTTCGGCTCGCCGATGATCATCTTTTTGGCAGGTCTGCGCCAGATCCCGCAGGATATGTATGAGGCCGCGAGCCTCGACGGCGCCTCGAAATTCCGGCAGTTCTACAAGATCACCCTGCCGCTTCTGACGCCGGTGATCTTCTTTAACGCCGTCGTGCAGACGATCGAAGCCTTCAAGGCCTTCACGCCGGCCTTCATCATATCCGGCGGCACCGGCGGCCCGATCAATTCGACGCTCTTCTACACGCTCTATCTCTATCAGGAGGCCTTCGGCAATTTCCGCATGGGCTACGCCTCGGCGCTTGCCTGGATCCTGGTGGTGATCATCGCGATCTTCACCGCCTTCTCCTTCCTGACCTCGCGTTACTGGGTGCACTACGATGACTGAGACGACCGCTTCCGTCACCGCGGCCCGGCCGCCATCGGACATTACCAAACGCAGCCTGCCGGCCTCGCTCGTCATCCACGCGCTGCTGATCGCCGCCTCGCTTCTCATGCTCTATCCGCTGCTGTGGATGGTTTCGGCATCGGTCAGGCCGGAAAACGAGATCTTCTCATCGACTTCGCTCATCCCGTCGTCGATCGATCTCTCCTCTTACGTGCGCGGCTGGACCGGGCTGGATGTCAGCTTCGGCCGGTTCTTCTGGAATTCGCTCGTCATCTCGGTGCTTGTCGTGACAGGCAATGTCATCGCCTGCTCGCTGACGGCCTACGCCTTCGCGCGGCTGCGGTTTGCCGGCCGGAACTTTTGGTTTGCGATCATGCTCGGCACGCTGATGATCCCCTATCACGTGACGCTGATCCCGCAATATGTGCTCTTCCTCGATCTCGGCTGGGTGAACACCATCCTGCCGCTCGTCGTGCCGAAGTTCCTGGCGAGTGACGCCTTCTTCATTTTCCTGATGGTGCAGTTCTTCCGAGGTATTCCGCGTGAACTCGACGAGGCGGCGATGATGGACGGCTGCAGCGCCTGGCGCATCTATTGGAAGATCATGCTGCCGCTGTCGCTACCGGTGCTGGCAACGGCCGCCATCTTCTCCTTCATCTGGACATGGGACGATTTCTTCGGCCCGCTGATCTACCTGAACGACATGAACACCTACACGATTCAGCTCGGCCTGCGTACCTTCGTCGATTCCACCAGCGCATCGGATTGGGGCGGCTTGTTCGCCATGTCGACCTTGACGCTCGTGCCGGTGTTCTTCTTCTTCCTGTTCTTCCAGCGCCTGCTGATCGAGGGCATCGCCACGACGGGCATGAAACGCTGATGGCGGCAATGGAAAAGAGAGACATGAGCATCAAGACCGTCGCGATCGTCGGCTGCGGCATCGGCCGTTCGCATATCGTCGAAGGATATCTGCCACATTCCGACAAGTTCAAGGTAGCGGCGATCTGCGATCTGAACGAAGAACGTCTGGCTGCCGTCGGCGACGAGTTCGGCATCGAGCGCCGCACGACCTCCTTCGAGGAGCTGCTGGCCGACGACACGATCGACATCATCGATATCTGCACCCCTCCCGGCATTCATCTGGAACAGGTGGTCGCCGCTCTCGGTGCCGGCAAACATGTCGTCTGCGAAAAGCCGCTGACGGGTTCGCTCGCCGGCGTCGATACGATCATGGAGGCGGAAAAGGCGGCAAAGGGCGTGCTGATGCCGATCTTCCAGTACCGCTATGGCGACGGCATCCAGAAGGCCAAACGGATTATCGATGCCGGCATTGCCGGCAAGCCCTATACGGCTTCCGTCGAAACCTTCTGGCTGCGCAAGCCCGAGTATTACGCGGTGCCCTGGCGTGGCAAATGGGCGACCGAACTCGGTGGCGTGCTCGTCACCCACGCCCTGCACCTGCACGACATGCTGATGCATCTGATGGGGCCGGCTGCAAGGGTCTTCGGCCGCGTCGCCACCCGCGTCAACGATATCGAGGTCGAGGACTGCGCCTCCGCCAGCCTGCTGATGGAAAACGGCGCCTTCGTCTCGCTGTCCTGCACGCTCGGTTCGCAGGAACAGATCAGCCGGCTTAGACTGCACTTCGAGAATGTCACCTTCGAAAGCACGCATGAGCCCTACACGCCGGGCAAGGATCCCTGGAAAATCATCGCCGCCAATGACGACGTTCAGGAAAAGATCGACCGCGTGGTCGGCGACTGGCAGCCGGTCGCGCCGCGCTTCACCACCCAGATGGGCCAGTTCCATGCCTTCCTCAGCGGCACTGGACCGCTGCCGGTGAACACGAGCGATGCGCGCCGCGCGCTCGAGCTCGTCACCGCCATCTATCAGTCTTCCGACAGCGGTGCCGAAGTGCCGCTGCCGGTCGGTCCCGACAGTCCCAAATACGCCGACTGGCGCGCAAGAACCAAGTAACCGGCCAAGCAACCGCCAAGAGAGGGTTTTGAGACGATGGCAACCAGTGTCGTTCTTCAGAAGGTCGAGAAGCGCTACGGCGCCTTCGATGTGATCCATGGCATCGACCTGACGATCGATCCCGGCGAATTCGTCGTTTTCGTCGGTCCCTCGGGCTGCGGAAAGTCGACCCTTTTGCGCATGATTGCCGGCCTCGAGGAGATCTCGGCCGGCGCGCTCCTGCTCGACAGCGAGCGCATGAACGAAGTGGCGCCCGCCAAGCGAGGCATCGCCATGGTCTTCCAGTCCTATGCGCTCTATCCGCACATGTCCGTCTACAAGAACCTCGCCTTCGGCCTCGAGACCGCGGGTTACAAGAAGGCCGAGATCCAGCCGAAGGTGAAGCGCGCCGCCGAAATCCTGCAGATCGAAAAGCTCCTGGAGCGCAAGCCGAAGGCGCTCTCCGGCGGCCAGCGCCAGCGTGTCGCGATCGGTCGGGCCATCGTGCGCGAGCCGCGCATCTTCCTGTTCGACGAACCGCTGTCGAACCTCGATGCCGAACTGCGCGTGCAGATGCGCGTCGAAATCTCCCGCCTGCATAGGCAACTCGGCAACACCATGATCTATGTCACGCATGATCAGGTTGAAGCCATGACGATGGCCGACAAGATCGTCGTGCTGAATTCGGGCCGCATCGAGCAGGTCGGAGCGCCGCTCGATCTCTACAACAACCCCGCCAACCGCTTCGTCGCCGGTTTCATCGGCAGCCCCAAGATGAATTTCCTCAAGGCCCGCATCGAAGAGGTCGGCGACGCCGAAACCAGCGTTCAAGTCTGCGGCGACTCGGTTCGCCTGCCGCGCCGGCTGAAAGGCGAGGCCGGTGAGGCCGTCACCTTCGGCATCCGCCCCGAGCATCTTTCGCTTGCGCAGGGTGCGATCACGCTCTCGACGGTCAATGTCGATCTCGTCGAAAATCTCGGGGGCGCCACCATGCTCTATACTACGACACCGGATGGACAGCTCCTGACGATTGCTCTCGACGGCCAGCAGAAGGTCGAGCACGGCACCAATGTGAAGACTTACTTCGATCCCGCCCGCTGCCACGTTTTCGACGCCGCCGGCAAAACGATCTGACACTCCGGGAGCTTTTCCGCGGACCCGGAAGGGTGCGTGGCGCTGCCGCCGCTGCTTGACAGCCGATCCTGCTCTGTCCCATCATTTCGGAAGGGGCCGCAGGGAGGGGTTGGCATGACGCCTGAGGATAGGATTCATGCGCTTGGCATCTGGCGGGGCTCGATCGAAATATCGCCGATAAAAGGCGGCATCACCAACAGGAATTATCTGGTCAGCGACGCTGTCGCACGTTGCGTGGTGAGGCTCGGCACCGATATTCCGATCCATCACATCAGCCGTCAGAACGAGCTTGCCGCCAGCCGGGCCGCCCATGCCGCCGGCCTGTCGCCCGCCGTCATCCACCATTCGCCCGGCGTGTTGGTGCTCGAATATATCGAGGCGAGGGCGCTTTTGTCGGCGGATATCAGGGCGCCTGACATGCTTGCCCGGGTGGTCGCGCTGGTGCGCTCCTGCCACCACGACATCGCCCGGCATTTTCGCGGTCCGGCGATGATCTTTTGGGTCTTTCATGTCATCCGCGATTATGCCGCCAGTCTGAAGGAGGCAGGCAGCGCCTATCTTCCCTTGCTTGCAAAACTCATCGACAAGGCCGATACGCTGGAAGAAGCGGCAGGACCTTTCGAAATCGCCTTCGGCCATAACGACCTGTTGGCAGCCAATTTTCTCGACGACGGTAGCCGGCTCTGGCTGATCGACTGGGATTATGCCGGCTTCAACACACCGCTGTTCGATCTCGGTGGATTGGCCTCCAACAACGAACTTCCGGTAGTGGCCGAGCGAATGATGCTGGAGATCTATTTCGGCCGGCCGCCCACCGACGACCTCATCAGGCGATATGCCGCGATGAAATGCGCCTCGCTCCTGCGCGAGACGCTCTGGAGCATGATTTCGGAAATCCATTCCAGCATCGATTTCGACTATGCCGCCTATACGGCCGAGAATCTCAGACGCTTCGAGCGCGCCTACCAAGTCTTTGAACAGGATCAATAAATGACGAGACAATTACCGAAGACGGCAAAGGCCGTGGTCATCGGCGGTGGCATCATCGGCTGCTCGACAGCCTATCATCTCGGCAAGCTCGGCTGGACCGACACCGTCCTCCTGGAACGCAAGAAGCTGACCTCGGGCACCACCTTCCATGCCGCCGGTCTCGTCGGCCAGCTGCGCAGCAGCGCCAACATCACCCAGCTGCTCGGCTATTCCGTCGATCTCTACAAGCGGCTGGAAGAGGAAACCGGCCTCGGCACCGGCTGGAAGATGAATGGCGGCCTGCGCCTTGCCTGCAATGAAGAGCGCTGGACGGAAGTGAAGCGCCAAGCGACCACGGCCCAATCCTTCGGCCTCGAAATGCAATTGCTGACGCCGCAGGAAGCCTTCGATCTCTGGCCGCTGATGACAATAGATGATCTGGTTGGCGCCGCCTTCCTTCCCACAGACGGTCAGGCCAACCCTTCCGACATTACTCAGGCGCTCGCCAAAGGCGCCCGCATGTCAGGCGTTTCGATCTTCGAGGACACGGAGGTCATCGATCTCGAGATCGACAAAGGAAGGATCCGCGCCGTCGTCACGGCTCAAGGGCGTATCGAATGCGAGCGCGTTGTCGTCTGCGCCGGCCAATGGACGCGTGCCTTTGCCGGCCGCTTCGGCGTCAACGTGCCGCTGGTCTCTGTGGAACATCAATACGTCATCACCGAATCCTTTGGCGTGCCGTCCAACCTCCCGACATTGCGCGATCCCGACCGGCTGACCTATTACAAGGAAGAGGTCGGCGGCATCGTCATGGGCGGCTATGAGCCGAACCCCATTGCCTGGGCGGAGCAAGGGATTCCGGAAGGCTTCCACTACATGCTGCTGGACAGCAATTTCGAGCATTTCGAGCAAATCATGGAACAGGCGCTCGGCCGCGTCCCAGCGCTGGAGAATGTCGGAGTCAAGCAGTTGCTGAACGGTCCGGAGAGTTTCACGCCTGATGGCAATTTCATTCTCGGCGAGGCGCCGGAGCTGAAGAACTTCTTCGTTGGCGCAGGCTTCAACGCCTTCGGCATCGCTTCGGCCGGCGGCGCCGGCATGGCGCTTGCCGAGTGGGTGACGAAGGGCGAGCCGCCTTATGATCTCTGGCCGGTGGATATCCGCCGTTTCGGACGCCCGCATTTCGACACGGATTGGGTGCGGACCCGCACACTCGAAGCCTATGGCAAGCACTACACGATGGCCTGGCCGTTCGAGGAGCATTCGAGGGGCCGCCCTTGCCGCAAATCGCCGCTCTACGACCGACTGAAGGCGCAGGGCGCCTGCTTCGGCGAGAAGCTCGGCTGGGAACGGCCGAACTGGTTTGCCGATCTCTTCGCCAACGAGGAGCCGCGGGATATCTATAGTTATGGCCGACAGAATTGGTTTGACGCAGTCGGCCGCGAGCATAAGGCGGTGCGCGAAGCGGCCGTCATCTTCGACCAGACGTCCTTTGCCAAATTTGTGCTGAGGGGCAGGGATGCCGAGGCGGCGCTGTCCTGGATCTGTGCGAACGATGTCGCCAAGCCAGTGGGATCGCTGATTTACACGCAGATGCTGAACGACAAGGGCGGCATTGAATGCGACGTGACGGTCGCCCGTGTCGCCGAGAACGAATTTTACATCGTCACCGGTACGGGTTTCGCCACCCACGACTTCGATTGGATAGCGCGCAATATTCCGGCCGCGATGCATGCCGAGCTGGTCGATGTCACCTCAGCCTATTCCGTTCTGTCGCTGATGGGGCCCAATTCACGTGCCGTCCTGGAAGAAGTGACAGGCAGCGATGTCTCCAATGCGGCCTTCCCCTTCGGCCAGGTCAGAACCATCGGCATCTCAGGCTGCCCGGTGCGGGCATTGCGCATCACCTATGTCGGTGAGCTCGGTTACGAGCTGCATGTTCCCGTGGAATATGCGACCACGGTTTATGACGCGCTGATGGCATCAGGCGGCGAGTTCGGCCTCGTCAATGCCGGTTATCGCGCCATCGAGAGCTGCCGCCTGGAAAAGGGCTATCGCGCCTGGGGCTCCGATATCGGTCCTGATCACACGCCTGTCGAAGCCGGCCTCGGCTGGGCGGTCAAGATGCGCAAGAACATTCCCTTCCGAGGCCGGGAAGCGATCGAACGGCAGCTGAAGGATGGCGTGAAAAAGCGCCTTGCCTGCTTCATTCCTGACGATCCCGATACGGTGCTGCTCGGCCGCGAAACCATCTATCGCAGCGGCGAACGTGTCGGCTGGCTCTCGAGCGGCGGCTTCGGTTATACGCTGGGCAAGCCGATCGGCTACGGCTATGTCCGCAACCCGAAAGGCGTGACGGAGGATTTCGTCCTCTCCGGCGCCTATGAACTCGATGTCGCAAGGAAACGCATTCCCTGCAAGGTGTCGCTGGCGCCGCTCTATGATCCCGAGATGGCGCGCGTGAAGGGCTGATAGGACGGCTCGGTTGAGAGAGCGGGGCGGGTGCACTTAGAGCCTTTCCTGGTCAGATTGAAGCATTCTGCCGGAGCAGGTTTTCGTTAGGGCAAAGGCGATTGGCGACGGGCATACCCCGAGGTACGTCCGAGCCGATCGCCTTTGATCCTGGCGAAAAGATGCCCAGCCCTTCGGGTTGGCTGAAACGGGCCGGCTGATCGACCGGCCGGCTTGGCCGTAGAGCTGGGCTACGACGCGCGCCGGCCGGTCGACCATCCGACTCCGTTTGAGCCAACAGAATGATTCAATCTGATCAGGAAAGGCTCTAGCTTCACCGTTTCAGTTCGGCCCCTGATGGATTGTCTGGTATCGCCAGCGAATGGCGTCACTGACACGGGCATCTGCGGGGCGAATGGTTTTCGTGCTTACCCCACTCTCCGTCATGCTCGGCCTTGAGCCGAGCATCCATGCCCCATCCATCAGCAGCAGAGGTATGGACCCCAGGCTCAAGGCCTGGGATGACGGAGAGTGGGGTTGATGTTCTTGCCAAAGGCGCCGCTGGCGTGCACGCCTCCCTGAGGCCCGAGAAAAGCGATCAGGGAGGCGATAGAAACCACCTGAAATGCTTCCAACTGCTCAAAACAACGGCAGCCGGTCGTCCTGGATCAGGATATCGAGTTTGTCCGACACATCCTGCGTCCAGGCCCGATGCCCGGTCAAAGCCGACGGGAAAAGGCCGGGGAGGGTGAACAGAGCAGCCGAAATCGCCGGTCCGGTGCGGGGGACATCAGCAATCAACGCGGCGATCTCAGCAGCACGGGGATCGCGCAGCTCATAGCGCTCGCCATTGCCATGCTTGCCGATCGCATAGCGCATCCACGCCGCAACCGCGATCGCATAGGTCTCCGCCCGGTCGCCAAGGGCAAGCGCCTCGCATGCCGGCTCCAGCAGTCGCTGTGGCAGTTTCTGCGTGCCGTCCATGGCGATCTGATAGGTGCGGTGTGCGATCGCCTTGTTTGCAAAGCGTGCTATCAACTCATTGGCATAATCATCGAGATCGATGCCCGGCACCGCATCAAGGGTGCGCGCCGCCGCGTGCATGTGGCGGTAGGCAAGTGCGGCCAGGCCGGCATCATCCATGACGTCGCGAATGAATTCATAGCCGCCGATATAGCCGAGATAGGCAAGCAGCGAATGGGCGCCGTTCAGCATCCTGAGCTTCATTTTTTCGTAGGCCGAGACTTCCTCGACCATCAGTGCGCCGCGAATCTTTTCCCAGGCCGGGCGGCCATTGGCGAAATGATCTTCGATGACCCATTGCGTAAAAGGCTCCGTCTCGATCGCCGCCATGTCGGTGCGGCCCGTCAGCCGCTCGGCGTCGGCATAGGTCGCTTCAGTGCTCGCCGGGGTGATGCGGTCGACCATCGTCGAGGGGAAGGGCACATTCGCTTCGATCCAGCGATGCAGGTCGGAATCGATGCGTGAGGTGAATTCCAGTACGAGGCGCCTCAGCACCGCGCCATTGCTCGGCAGATTGTCGCAGCTGAGCGGCGTGAAGGGCGCTATGCCCTTCTGCCGGCGGCGCGCAAGACCTTCGACGAGATAGCCGATGACGCCGCGCGGCGCATGGCGGTTGACGAGGTCGGCGACGATGTCGGGATGTTTGAGGTCGAGGCCGCCCGTTGCGGGATCGAAGCCGTAGGCCTTTTCCGTCACCGTCATGCTGACGATGCGGATGGCAGGGTCCTCGAGCCGAGCCAGCAGCCCGGCCGGATCGCGCGGCGCGACATGCGCTTTCATGATCGAGCCGATCACCTCAGCCGTCGTCCCCGATGTATCGCGGATCAGCACCGTATAGAGCCCGTTCTGGGCGGAGAGATTATCCGCGACATCAGGCGTGCGCAGGCTCGCGACTTCGATCCCCCAGTCACCGCCGTCGGCCGCCAGCGCAGCATCCGTGAAGGGTGCGAAATGGGCGCGGAAAAAAGCGCCCGGGCCAAGATGCAGGATGCCGGCCTTCAGCGCATTCCTGTCATAGGCGGGAAGCTTCGCCGTCGGCGCAAGGCCGGTCACGTTCTGCAGTCTGTCGCTCACAGCTTATAGGCCTTCTTTGCATTGTCATAGGAGAGTTCGCGCGCCGCGATCTGGGCTTCCTTCCCGGAGATCCGGTGCTCGGCGACGAGCCCGGCGAGGAAACGGCAGACTTCGCGGCGCCAGACGTCATGGCGGGCGGGGATCGACAGCAACGCGCGCGTGTCGTCGTTGAAGCCCGCCATATTGGCGAAACCGGCCGTTTCAACCACCTGGTCGAGATAGCGGCGAATGCCGAGCGGGCTGTCATGGAACCACCAGGGCGGGCCGATCATCAGGCAGGGCCAATGGCCGGCCATCGGCGCCAGCTCCCGGGCATAGGTCGTTTCGTCGAGCGTGAACAGCAGGATGCGCAGGCCCGGCGCGTGGCCATATTTGGAAAGCAGAGCATTGAGCCCGCCGACCCAGTCGGTGCGGGTCGGGATATCGGCGCCCATATTGGGGCCGCGGGTGGCAAAGAGCCCGCTGTCGGTATTGCGTCTCGAGCCGGCATGGATCTGCATCACCATGCCGTCCTCGGCCGAAAGACCGGCCATCTCGGTCATCATCTGCCCGCGGAAAAGCTCGGCATCGGCAGCCGAAAGCGCGCCCTTCAATGCCTTGTCGAGCAGCGTCTGCTTTTCAGCAGGCGGCAGATCTGACGTAAAGGCCGTGGGCACGCCATGATCGGTCGCAGTGGCGCCGAACTGACGGAAATAGGCGCGCCGGCGCCGGTGCGCTTCGATCAGGCCGTCCCAACGCGTCACGTCGGCGCCGGTGATCTCTCCGAATTTGATAAGGTTATCGCGGAAGCCGACGGCATCGGGATCGGTGACGCTGTCCGGCCGGTAGGTAGTGCGCACCTTGCCGATCCAGCCGTCCGCGGCCATCTTCTGATGATGGACAAGTGGATCGAGCGCGCCTTCGGTCGTCGCGATCGTTTCGATGCCGAATCGCTGATGCAGCGCCCGCGGGCGAAATTCGGGACGGGCGAGCTGGGCATTGATGTGATCGTAGAGCTTATCGGCATTATCCGCCGTCAGCGGTTCGGTGCAGCCGAGCACGGCCGACATCGCGTGGTCCACCCAGAGGCTCGAAGGCGTTCCGCGAAAGAGATGGTAATGTTTGGCAAAGGTCCGCCAGATTGCCCGCCCCTGAGCCACCGGCTTGCCGTCGAGGCGCGGTACGCCGAGCTCGTCCAAGGCGACGCCGACGCTGTGCAGCATGCGGAAGAGGTAGTGATCGGGAATGACCAGCAGCGATGCCGCGTCTTCGAAGGCCCTGTCATCGGCGAACCAGGACGGTTCGGTGTGCCCGTGCGGGCTGACGATGGGAAGATTGCGCACCGTCTCGTAGAGGTCGCGCGCAATGGTCCGTGTCGCCGGATCGGCCGGAAAGAGCCGGTCCGGATGAAGAAAGCCGTTTCCTGCATCCATCAGTAATCCTCCCTGATGGATAAGGGCCTACCCCACAACATTAGGCACGGCAAGGTCTTTTAGTAACCAAACGGTTCAGATTTCCGCATGGCCCGCGGGCAGTCGAAAGCATTGACGGGCCGGCCTATTTCCGCTTTGGAAAAAACATCTGTTCTGCCGCTGTCGGCAAAGGAGGCTCGATGTCCGACGAGACCAACCGCATCACCAGGCTGGAGGAAATGCTGGCCTATCAGGCAAAGACGATCGAAGAGCTTTCCGATCAGCTCGCCGAGCAATGGAAGATCGTCGAACAGATGCGCACCAAGCTCGACCGGTTGACGGAACGTTTCCTGTCGCTCGAGGAGCAGACGCTGGAAGCTCCGGCAATCACCCGACCGCCGCATTACTGACCGCACGCGGCGCAGGCCGCGCGCGTGGAAAGACGGATCAGACGCCGCCGATGCAGAGATATTTCATCTCCAGATAGTCGTCAGCGCCGTGGCGCGAGCCCTCGCGGCCGAGGCCGGATTGCTTGATGCCGCCGAAGGGCGCCGTCTCGGACGACATCAGACCGGTATTGATGCCGATCATGCCGTATTCCAGCGCTTCCGCCACACGCCAGACCTTCTTCAGGTCGCCGGCATAGAAATAGGCGGCGAGCCCGAATTCCGTGTCGTTGGCCTGGGCGATGACATCCTCGACCGTCTCGAAGCGGAAGAGCGGCGCCACCGGCCCGAAGGTTTCCTCGCGCGCCACCTTCATGCCGCGGGTCACGCCGGTCAGCACCGTCGGCGCGAAGAAGGTGCCGGTGCCCTCGATGCGCTTGCCGCCGGTCAGCACCTTGGCACCTTTGGCGAGCGCGTCGCTGACATGGTCTTCCACCTTGGCAAGGCCCTGCTCGTCGATCAGCGGACCGATGACGACATCAGGCTTGAAGCCGTCGCCGACCGGCATCTCCTTCACCTTGGCGGCAAGCTTCGCCGCGAAGGCGTCATAGACGGTGGACTGGACATAGAGGCGGTTGGCACAAACGCAGGTCTGACCGGCATTGCGGTATTTGGAGGCGATCGCGCCCTCGACGGCGGCGTCGAGATCAGCATCATCAAAGACGATGAACGGTGCGTTGCCGCCGAGCTCCAGGCTCACCTTCTTGATCTGGTCGGCGCATTGCCGCATCAGGATACGGCCGACCTCGGTCGAGCCGGTAAAGCTGATCTTGCGCACTTTTCCATTGCCGCAGAGCTCGCGGCCGATTGCCGGGCCGTCGAGACCGACGATCAGATTGAAGACGCCGGCGGGAATGCCGGCCTGTTCGGCGAGCACGGCAAGGGCAATCGCCGTCAGCGGGGTCTGCTCGGCCGGCTTCGATACGACAGTGCAGCCGACTGCAAGCGCCGGCGCGATCTTGCGGGCAATCATCGCGGCCGGGAAATTCCAGGGCGTGATCGTACCGACGACGCCGACCGGCTGCTTGATGACGATCATCCTCTTGTCCTCGGAGGGTGCCGGAATCGTCTCGCCGTAGATGCGCTTGGCCTCTTCCGCATACCATTCGATATAGGCCGCGGCATAAAGGATCTCGCCGCGCGCTTCCGGGAAGGGCTTGCCCATCTCGGCGGTCAGGATCGCCGCCAGCGCGTCGGCATTGGCGACCATCAGGTCGAACCATTTGCGCAGGATCCGGCTGCGCTCCTTGGCCGGACGGGCGGCCCAGGCCGGCTGGGCGGCATGGGCCGCGTCGATCGCCGCACGCGTCTCGGCTGCCCCCATATCGGGCAGGGAGCCAAGCAGCTCGCCGGTTGCCGGGTTGAGCACGTCGAAGGTTTTTGTGGCATCGCCTGATGTCCAGACGCCGTTGATGTAACCGGCATCGCGCAGAAACGGCGAAGAGAAAGGAACGTGTCTCGTCAGGGCGGTGGTGAAGGCCATGTCATATCTCCTTAGGAGCGGCTGCCATTGAAATCCGGGTCCGACGCGGCTACCTGCCGGCGCCTGCTTCCAGCATCGAGGCCTCGAGAATGTCGAGCGCCTCGCCGAGGATTTCGTCCTGGATCGTGATTGGCGCCAGGAAGCGGATGACATTGCCGTAGACGCCGCATGTCAGCAGGATCAGGCCCTTGTCGAGCGCGATCTGCCGCACGCGGTTGGCGAATTCGGCGCTCGGCAATCCCGTCGTCCGGTCGTTGAGTTCGACGGCGTTCATGAAGCCCGGCCCGCGGATATCGGCGATCTCTGGCACGCTCTCGCGCAGCGATTCCAGGCGTTGCTTCAGCCGGTGGCCGAGCTGGCTCGCGCGACTGCAGAGTTCCTCCTCGTCGATGACATCGAGGACGGCATGGGCGGCGGCGATGCCCAGCGGGTTGCCGCCATAGGTGCCGCCGAGCCCGCCCGGCCCCGGTGCGTCCATGATCTCGGCGCGGCCGGTGACGGCGGCGAGAGGAAAGCCGCCGGCAAGGCTTTTCGCCATCGTCGTCAGGTCGGCGGCCACCTCGTGGTGATCCATAGCGAACATTCTGCCGGTGCGGGCAAAACCGGTCTGCACCTCATCGGCGATCAGCAGGATGCCATGCTGGTCGCAAACCTCGCGCAGAGCCTTCATGAAGGCTGTGGGTGCCGGGTAAAAGCCGCCCTCGCCCTGCACAGGCTCGATGATGATGGCGGCGACGCGTTGCGGATCGACATCGGCGGCGAAAAGCTTCCTCAGCCCCGCCAGCGATTGCTCCGCGGTAACGCCATGCAGCTCGACCGGGAAGGGGATGTGGAAGACATCGCCCGGCATCGCGCCGAAGCCGACCTTGTAGGGCACGACCTTGCCGGTCAGTGCCATGCCCATGAAGGTGCGGCCGTGGAAGCCGCCGCCAAAGGCGATGACGGCAGAGCGGCCGGTGGCGGCGCGCGCGATCTTGACGGCGTTTTCGACCGCCTCGGCGCCCGTGGTGACGAAGATCGTCTTCTTCTGGAAATCTCCGGGCACCAGCACGTTCAGCCGCTCGGCGAGGCGCACGTAGCTCTCATAAGGAACCACCTGATGGCAGGTATGGGTGAAGCGCTCGAGCTGATCCTTGACCGCCGCAATGACCTTGGGATGACGGTGGCCGGTGTTGAGCACGGCGATTCCGGCGGCGAAATCGATATAGCGGCGGCCTTCCTTGTCCCAGATTTCCGCATTCTCCGCGCGCTCCGCATAGATCTGAGTGGTCATGCCGACGCCGCGCGAAATCGCCACGTTCTTCCGGTCAGTAAGGTTTGGCGCGGTCATCGGATCTGCTCCTGTGCTAAGAGGGTTCTCGAGAATCCTACAAAATTGCTGTAAGATTTTCTGGAATTCCTACATTTTTTCTGCAAGAAAACAAGCGGCATTTTTTGCTTCAAACATCACGGGTTTTGATGAATGCTCGCGCGACGAGAATCGGGGTATTGACGGATGAGTGATAACGGGCCGGTGCGTTACAAGGTGGCGGAGGCCGCTCGGCTGGCGGGCGTCTCCGCCTCGACGCTGCGCCTCTGGGAAAGCCAGGGTCTGGTGGTCCCCGGCCGCTCCGAAACAGGCCATCGGCAATATAGCGCCGACGATGTGGCGCGTCTGAAGCGCATCGCCTGGTATCGTGTCGAGCGCGGCCTCAATCCCGTGGCGATCCGCTCGGCGCTGGAGGGTGAAGAGCCTTCCGCCGAAGGCGAGGCAAGTCAGGATTCCGGTGTCGGGCGCAGGCTGCGGAGCCTGCGCCATGCAGCCGGCAAGACGCTCGACCAAGTGGCCGGCGATATCGGCATTACCGCTTCGACGCTCTCGACGCTGGAGCGCACGTCGCAGGGCGTCGGTTTCAAGACGCTGCACGACCTCGCCGATTATTACGGCACCACCGTCTCGCGCCTCTCAGGCGAAGAAACCGGCGAGGTGCCGGCGCTGGTGCGCGCAGGTGAATGGCGCACTTGGCCTGAAACGACCCCCGGCGTCGCGGTGCAACTGCTTGCCGAAGGCCGCAGGATGATGGATTGCCATCGTTTCGTGCTGGCGCCGGGCGCCGCGAGTGAGGGGGCCTATCGTCACGAGGGCGAGGAATTCATGCATGTCCTGTCGGGCCGGCTGGAACTGGTGCTCGACAGCGATCAGTTCTTCGACCTCGGCCCGGGCGATTCACTTTATTTCGAAAGCCGCCGCTACCATTCCTGGCGCAACCGCCATGACGGCGAAACCGTGCTTCTCTGGATCAACACGCCGCCGACATTTTGACGGCCTCGCAACAGGAAGCGGTTTCGCATTTTGCGCCTTTGCGCTATAGCGCGAGAGAATATCCGAACGAAAGACAGTCTCATGGCCGCCACCATACGTTACCACGAAGGCGATATTTCCGCGGCCGATGCGGCCCGCTATACCGGCGCGATCGCCATCGATACCGAGACACTGGGGCTGGTGCCGCGGCGCGATCGTCTCTGCGTCGTCCAGCTTTCTCCGGGTGACGGCACCGCCGACATTATCCGCATCGCTGCCGGCCAGAGAGAAGCTCCCAATCTCGTCGCTCTGCTCGAAGATCCCACGCATCAAAAGATCTTTCACTACGGCCGCTTCGATATCGCCGTGCTCTTCCATACTTTCGGCGTCACGACGAGCCCGGTTTTCTGCACCAAGATCGCTTCGCGCCTCTGCCGGACCTACACCGATCGCCACGGCCTGAAGGACAATCTCAAGGAGATGCTCGACATCGATGTCTCCAAGGCGCAGCAATCTTCCGACTGGGCGGCCGAGACGCTGTCGCCGGCCCAGCTCGAATATGCCGCTTCCGACGTGCTTTATCTGCATGCGTTGCGCGACAAGCTGACGGCACGCCTGATCCGCGACGGCCGGTTCGACCATGCCACGGCCTGCTTCGAATTCCTGCCGACCCGCGCCAAGCTCGACCTGCTCGGTTGGGAAGAGGCCGATATCTTCGCTCACAGCTGAGCGAATTGCTGTCCTTCTCTGTTTCTTGCAGGTGCGGATGAACGATCCGCAGGCGTTAGCGATTCATTAATGTCTGTTTCTTAATATTCGATTTAATTTTTATGCATTCGATGGCGCCGCAATTGCGTCATGCGGACAGGAGGATCTGCTCGGGATGCAAGGGGCCGGATGAGCGCGGTCCTTTCATAGAGCCTGCTTTCATCGTCACTTTACGAAAGGGCATGCCATGTTGACCCCCGTTCGTGCAGCGTCCAATGCGAGCTTTTCGTCTCAAGGTCAGACCGCCGCAATCGTTGCCGGGGGGCTCGGTCCATCAGTGATCGCCCCCGCACCCGTCAACGCGGTGGAAGCCGCCGACTTGAATCCCGCCATTGCCGGCAAGCTCAATATCCTGCTCCTTGCAGCGCGTGAGCGCATGGTCGAAGCCCTTTTCGATGTCATCGATGCGGCCGGCCGCTCGATCTCGCTCGATCGCGGCGAGGACGAGAGCAATCTCGCCTTCGCCGCCCGGCTCGCAGACGCCATCCGCGGGCTGCCGTCTGCGAGGATCGATGAGGCCGAACGCCAGTTGAGCGCGCAAGGGCACAGTCTGCCGCTTCGCATGATCGCCGCAGCCTTGAAGAACCCGACGGGGCCCGAGGCGGCACGTATCGTCGCCTATCTGGAAATCGTGCGTTACAGGGACCGCGATCTTGCCGCTCGCGCCGTCGTCCGATCCTATGGTCAGAACGACGCTTCGCCAATGCGCGCCGAGACCCGGCCCGAGATCCAGCTGCATGAAAACAGTCTGCCGGCGACGATCCGCCAGCCGGCGGAAAAGCAAGCTGCGCCCGCCGGCAACGGAACCGAGACCGCGCTGCTTGCGACAGCTGATGAAGCGGTTATGGCCGAAGCCGTTGAAGCGGCTGATCCTGAAGTCCCGCAGCCCGAAAATCGAATTCGCTCAGCTTTGGTGACAAAAGCTGAGGGTGCCCAGGAAAAGTCGGAAATTGAAGCCCGGCAATCGGTGCCAGCGGAGCAGGGTGCGGGTGACGACACGGTTGAGGTGACGGAGCCGACCGTCATTCAGCATGCAATGTCGGAAAAATCCGATCCTGTGATTCCCCGGAACTGGGCGGGAATCGCCGCCTCCATGACCGACGAGGTCTCCGAGATGATCGTCTCCATCATCCGTGAGCAGGACGTCGAAACCATCCTGGAGGATGGTCCTGTCGAGGCGGCGGTGGAGATCGATGCCATTCTCGACGACGTCGTCATCAGCGAAGCGACGGAGACCTTGACGAGACAGCCGGCGGATCTCGCCGCTGCCGATGCGCGACAGTCCGCAACGCTACATTCCCCGCAGATGGACACAGGGGCCACTGCTGCGACTGCCCGGCAGCCCAAAGAAATTGCCGCACAACCGCAGCTGATACCGCCTCCCGAAATGGCCGAGGCTTCTTATGTGCCGCTCGCGGCCAAGATGCCGGAGGGCTTGGCTTATGCCCAGCTGCCCTATCAGTTCGCCAAGGATACGGTGTCGAACGAAAAGGCCGGCGAAACGAGCCACCAGCATCACCATCACCACGAGGGAGCGCCGCAGGACGAGCAGCAGGCCAAATCCGGCGGCGAGGATCCCGAGCCCGACGCCGAAGCAGCCGAGGCGGCACCCGAGCGCAGGGTGCCGAGGATGATCGACGCCGAGCCGTCGGCGCATCAGCCGGACACGGCAGCAGATCCGGTCTACGCGCTTTATCAGCGCATGGTCGGCTGGGAATAACAAATTTCGATGCCTGAAAAGAAGAACCCGCCGGATTGCTCCGGCGGGTTCCCTATTTCAGAAATGACTGCGAGGCTTATTCGCCGCCGCGATTCTTGAGCGCGGCACCCAGGATGTCGCCGAGCGAAGCGCCGCTGTCGGACGAACCAAACTGGGCGACGGCTTCCTTCTCTTCCGCAATCTCCAGAGCCTTGATGGACAGCATGATCTTGCGGTCCTTCTTGGAGAAATTGGTGACGCGGGCGTCGACGACCTGGCCGACCGAGAAGCGCTCAGGACGCTGCTCGTCGCGGTCGCGGGCGAGATCGGCGCGACGGATGAAGGAAGTGATGTCCTCGTGGCTGACGAGCTTCACTTCGATGCCGCCATCGTTGATCGCGATGACTTCGCAGGAAACCACGGCATTCTTGCGCAGGTCGCCGGATGCGGCTGCTTCACCAACCGAGTCCTTGCCGAGCTGCTTGATGCCGAGCGAGATGCGCTCCTTCTCGACGTCGACGTCGAGAACGACGGCCTTGACGAGATCACCCTTGTTGAACTCCTCGATGACCTGTTCGCCCGGACGGTTCCAGTCGAGGTCGGAGAGGTGCACCATGCCGTCGACATCGCCGTCGAGGCCGATGAACAGGCCGAATTCGGTCTTGTTCTTGACTTCGCCTTCGACTTCAGTGCCGGCCGGATGGCTGCGGGCGAATGCTGCCCACGGGTTTTCCAGCGTCTGCTTGAGGCCGAGCGAAATACGGCGCTTGGACGGATCGACTTCGAGAACGACGACTTCGACTTCCTGGCTCGTGGACAGGATCTTGCCGGGGTGAACGTTCTTCTTGGTCCAGGACATTTCCGAGATGTGGATCAGGCCTTCGATGCCCGGCTCCAGCTCGACGAATGCACCGTAGTCGGTGATGTTCGTAACGGTACCGGAGATCTTCTTGCCTTCCGGATACTTGGCCTGGATGCCATCCCACGGATCGCTCTCGAGCTGCTTCATCCCGAGCGAGATGCGGTGGGTTTCCTGGTTGATACGGATGATCTGAACCTTGACCTGCTGGCCGATGTTCAGAATTTCCGACGGATGGTTCACGCGGCGCCACGCCATGTCGGTGACGTGCAGCAGGCCGTCGATGCCGCCGAGGTCGACGAACGCACCGTAATCGGTGATGTTCTTGACGACGCCGTCGACAACCTGGCCTTCTTCGAGGTTCTGAACGATTTCAGAACGCTGCTCGGCACGGGATTCTTCCAGAACCGTACGGCGCGAAACGACGATGTTGCCGCGGCGCTTGTCCATCTTGAGGATTTCGAAGGGCTGCGGGTTGTGCATCAGCGGGGTCACGTCGCGGATCGGACGGATATCGACCTGAGAACGCGGCAGGAAGGCGATCGCACCGTCGAGGTCGACAGTGAAGCCGCCCTTGACCTGGTTGAAGATCACGCCTTCGACGCGCTCGCCGGCTTCGAACTTGGCTTCGAGCTTGATCCAGCTTTCTTCGCGGCGAGCCTTCTCGCGCGACAGGACCGCTTCGCCAAGCGCGTTTTCGATGCGCTCGACATAGACTTCGACTTCGTCGCCGACCTTCAGCGAACCGTCTTTGGCGCGGGCGCCGAATTCCTTGAGCGCGATGCGGCCTTCAACCTTGAGGCCGACGTCGACAACCGCGACGTCCTTCTCGATGCCCGTGACGATGCCCTTGGTGACATAGCCTTCGGCCAGGTCGTTCTTGGCAAAGGACTCTTCGAGAAGAGCCGCGAAATCCTCGCGGGAGGGGGTAGCTACTGACATAAAATCTCCTGCGTGTCCTGAACTTTGGAATCGGACACGTGCGCGCCGGTTGGTTTGCGTTGAACGGGCCTGAACCCAGTCCGCCTTCTCTCACGAAGGCAATCCGGCGCTTGGACGGAACTTCAGGCTGCATTAAAGCGATCCATGCTTCTGAGCATGCAAAATCGCTTGAGTTTAGGCATTTCGGCTCAAGACCGCATCGATGATCGATTGAGCAGCTTGAAACGCGGCCTCTATACTCATTTCCGACGTATCAAGCAAGTGCGCATCATCAGCTGGTTTCAAAGGGCTGTCGGCCCGTTCCATGTCGCGCGCATCACGCCTTTTGACGTCCTCGAATATCGCCTCGAAATCCGCCGTCGCGCCCTTGCCGACAATCTCGTCGTAGCGGCGTCTGGCGCGCACCTCGGGCGACGCCGTCACATAAAGTTTCACCGGCGCATCCGGACAGACGACCGTGCCGATATCGCGTCCGTCGAGCACTGTGCCCGGCGCTCTTGCCGAAAACCGGCGCTGCGCCTCGACCAGGGCCCGGCGCACCGCCGGCATGACGGCGATCTTGGAGGCGGCCTCGCCGATCTCGTGTTGGGAAAGTATATCGCGATCCAGTCCCGCAAGTTCAACCTCACGCGCGATCTTTTCCGCTACCGCCTCGTCGTCGAGCGGCAGGCCGGCGTCGAGCAGCGCCTTGGCCGTGGCGCGATAGGTGAGGCCGGTGTCGAGATGGTGGAAGCCATATCGCTCGGCGATGCGGCGCGAAAGCGTGCCCTTGCCTGCTGCCGCCGGGCCGTCGATGGCGATGGTGAAACTCTTTGTTTCCATGGGATCAATCCTGCGATGATGCGCCGTCACGCGCGAAAGGGATTGCCTTGCGCAGAAGCGGCCGGAAGAGCTGGAAATTGGCGGCCGGCGGCGGCGCAGAACCTTGCATCGCGTAATCCTCTGTAACTGCAGGGCATTCTTCCAAAGCTTCCGCCTGGCGGGCGGCAGTCTTAACCCGCTTCCGCTACTGCCGCGGCTCGTTATCACAAACGCCATGAGCGGTCATCCGTCGGCAGGCGAAAACGCCCGCACTCAGATGATAAAGTTTGGCTTTGACATGGGAAGCCACAGCGATTAAGGGGACCGGCTTATAAATTCCGATGGAACGCCGGCTTGCACGGCATTTTGCCGAATCGCGGATTCGGCCATTCTCACGAGGCTTATAGTGGCGAAAGCGGAACTTGGAACCAAGCGCACCGATCCGGAAACCGGCAAGAAGTTTTATGATCTGAACCGGGATCCAATTGTTTCTCCTTATACCGGCAAGTCCTATCCCCTATCCTTCTTCGAGGAAACTTCGGCAGCCGCCGACGTTGCCGAGGAAGACGAGGTTGCGGAAGTCGATACCGAAAACACCGAAGTGGAACTGGTCTCGCTCGAGGATGCCGATGACGCTGCCTCTGGCGACGACATTCCGGATATGGGCGATGACGATGTCGAAATCGAAGGCGACGACGATGACGACACCTTCCTCACACCCGACGAAGACGACGACGATGACGACATGAGCGACATCATCGGCGTGACCGGCGATGAAGACGAAGTCTGATCAGACAAATGCCGGCCCGGATGACAAAAAAATTCCGGGTCGGATTTTTTAGGCTTGCTATCTGCGAAAACCGCAAGTAAGAAGCCGCCACTCCAGAGGAAACGCCCTCCGGAGCATCCCAGGACCGGCCACGCCGGACCGCCTTGATGGGGCTATAGCTCAGCTGGGAGAGCGCTTGCATGGCATGCAAGAGGTCAGCGGTTCGATCCCGCTTAGCTCCACCACGCTTCGCCCTTACGGGCTTCGCGTGGCGCAGCCGCGGGAAACCGTTAGGCCGAAGCAGTGCCCGGCAAAGCCCGAAGGGCGACGACGGGCTGAAACGCTGATGTGATACGTCTATATCCTCCGTAGCAGGAATATACCGGGTCTACCGCAGATCTGAAACAGCGCCTTTCTGCTCACAATGCCGGTAAATCAGCCCATACCGCCAAGTTCGCACCATGGAAGTTGCTTTGGTATTGCGCCTTTCCCGACAAGCACAACGCGCTTCAATTCGAAACTTATCTCAAATCGCATTCCGGCAGAGCTTTCGCCCGCAAGAGATTGGTCCAGCGGAACCCGGATCTAAATCGTCTCGCCAATCGGAAGACTGATTCTGAATGAGCGCTGGCGCGTGAGTACGTCAGAGGCTGGATCATGCGATGCTCTTGGAGCATTCGCAAAGAAAAGACTCTAACCGCGCCTGCGCCAACACCGGCAGGCCCCCCAGCCCGCCGGCGCCTTCCGCCTCACATCTCCACGATCGCCTCCGTCACCCGCTTCACCAGGGGCAGCACCAATAACAGTACGGGGAAAGCGATGACCCAGGAGAGCGCCCAGGCGGATGGCCACATGGCAAGTGCAGCCGTGGTCAGGCCTTGCGCTCGGACGATGCTGATCGCCGAGACGACCGATGTCATCAGCAGCGAGAGGATCAGCGGCATGACGATCATGTGGTAACGTTTGGGAAGTTTGGCTTTGGGCATATTTGGCTCCGTAAGATGCCGATCGAATAATCGCGCAGCGCCCGACCGGCGGATTGCGCGTTGATTGACGTAAACGCTTACGGAGCTTCAGTCTGAAGCGACGCCGTTTTATGATTGAAAACAGCCTGCCAATCAAGTCCCGCCCCACCAACCCTCCTTGCCAATTCCTCAAGGAAGAGGAGTTATCCTTCCTGCAGGAAACTCACCGATCCGGTTTCAGGACCCTCCGCCAATGACCAGAGCAAGACGCCGCCGTATCATCCGTACACGACGAACCATGACCGGGCTCGCCCTCGTCGGCTCAATTTCGTTTCTGGCCGGCATGACCGATGCGACCGGGCTGCTGCTGACCGGCGATTTCGTCTCGTTCATGACCGGCAATACGACCCGGGCCGCACTCGCGTTGAGCGAGGGTAATCTTTATCACGCGGCGGTGCTGATCTCGGCCATTCTCGTTTTCGTGCTCGGTAATGCAGCCGGAATCGTCATCGCCCATGTCTCCGAGCGCCGCATCTTCGTCGTGCTCGGCTGCGTCGGCCTCGTTCTGGCGCTCGCTTCGGTGACGACGGCTGAGAGTCTGATGCTGGCGCGGTTCTCCATGATTGTTTTCTCCATGGGCATGGTGAATGCCGCCGTCGAACATATCGAAGGCCTGCCGATCGGCCTGACTTATGTCACCGGCGCGCTGTCGCGTTTTGGGCGCGGCATCGGCCGCTGGATCATCGGTGATCGCCGTATCGAATGGACGATCCAGATCGTCCCTTGGGGCGGCATGGTGCTCGGGGCGATCGCCGGTGCTGTCCTGACGCGGCTGACCGGCGCCCATGCCTTGTGGCTGGTCGCCATCTTTGCCATGGCGCTGGCGATTGCCGCCATGTTCATCCCCCGGCCGCTTCAGCGGCGCTTCAACCAGAAGCTCGCGCCGCGGCGCCCGGCCGCTCTCCGCGGGAAATAAGGCATGTCGCGCAAGAATGTCCAGCGGTGCGGCAACGATCTGCGTAAAAGAACGACTAAGGCGCAAGGCGCGAATCTGAAAGACCGCGAGGCGCTTTAGAACCGTCGCGTTCCTGTTACCGTCGAATCGGATAGGAAGGGGCCGCCGCCCATCCTCAAGGAGTAGGTCTTGTTCGTCATTTCGAAACTTGTCTGGATTTTTGCCCAGCCGCTGTCGCTGGCATTCCTTCTCGTCTTCTTCACCCTCGTTGCCGGTCTTCTGCGCTGGCGTGCCTTGACTATCCTTGGCGCAAGCGGCGCCGCTTTCATTCTCTTCGTCACCCTCTACACCACCTCCGGCAACCTTCTGATGCAGGGTCTTGAGCAGCGCTTCGCGAAACCCGCTGGCGATCCCGATAGCCTGCAATGCATGATCGTGCTGGGCGGCGCGTTTGAAAACGAGGTGAATACGACGCGCCACGGGATCGAATTCAATGGCGGGGCCGACCGCTTCGTCGAAGCCCTGCGGCTCGCGCAGAAGTTTCCGCAGTCGCGCATTCTCGTGTCGGGCGGCGACGGCTCACTCTCAGGCGTCTACGAGGGCGACGCGGCGGCCTCCGAGCGCTTTTTCCCGCTTTTCGGTATCGGCAAGGACCGCCTGATCGAGGAGCGGCAATCGCGCACGACCTTCGAAAACGCCGTCAATACGAGGGAATTCCTGGCGAGCCAGGGGCTTTCCAATTGCCTGCTGATCACCTCGGGCTTCCACATGCCGCGCTCGGTCGGCATTTTCCGCAAGCTCGGAATCGATATCGTTCCCTGGCCGACCGATTACCGCACCGACGGTCAGGTGAGGCCGGGCCTGGATTTTACCCAGCCGAACCTCAATGCCCAGAATATGGCGACGGCGATCCGCGAATGGTACGGCCTAGTCGGCTATTATCTCGCCGGCCGGACGTCGGAGCTCTATCCGGGCTGAGCTACTTCTTGGAGATGGTGACGAATTTCGTGCCGCGCACGCGCGCCGTCACGATGCAGGGATCGCCTTGGGTGCGGTCGCAGAAACGCGGATGCATCTTCATCGCCAGCACCATATTGCCGAAGCGCTGGACGAAATCGTAGCCGTAGATCTGCGCCGTCGCGATCATGAAATAACCGCCTTCGGCAACCTGGAGATAGAAATTATAGGTGCAGCCGTCGTCGTTGCATTGCGGCCCCTTCTGCCCGTCGCAGGTCAGTTGACCCTCATTGACAACGGCGTCGACCAGCCCGTCATTGTTGATGTCCTGCCGGGTGACGAAGCCGTCGGCGAATTCGGCCGCCTTGCACTGTTCCTGGAAATGCGTCTTCTCGTAGATCTCGGGGTCGGAGATCAGCGATTGCTGACCGAAGGCGGCAGCCGGCATGGCGAGCAGCAGGACGATGTTGAGAACGGCGAGCACCAGCGCTTTCACGGGCTTTCCTCTTATGGATAAAGGCTCTGCAGCCTAGATCATGATGCCGAAAAGTGTGAGCGGTTTTCGGACGACATCATGCTCCAACTATTTAATTCAGAATGGGATTCAGATTTTGGGCCGACCCGGCCCAAAACCGTCCTGTTCTGTTGCATGCCGCCCAAAACTCCTGCAGCGGTTTCTGGATAACGACATGCATTGAATAAAGACTGATGCTTTATGGCCGCGCCGCCTTGCGCCGCCCTTGCCGCCATGGTTCTTTTCGGAAACTGTTCGCCGGTCCCGGGGTCCGCATGTCCTTGCTCGTCTATCTCGATTATGCCGGCATTGCGCTTTTTGCCGCAACAGGCGCGCTCGCCGCCTCGCGCAAGCAGCTCGATCTGATCGGCTTTCTGTTTTTCGCCATTGTGACGGGAACCGGCGGCGGCACCGTGCGCGACATCGTGCTCGGCCGCGTGCCGGTGTTCTGGGTGCTGAACCCCGCCTATATCCTCGTCTGCTGCATCATGGGCGTCATCGTCTTCTTCACTGCCCACCTGCTAGAATCGCGCTACCGCCTGCTGATCTGGCTGGATGCGATCGGCCTTGCCGCCTATTGCGTGCTCGGCGCCGCCAAGGGACTTGCCGCCACCGGCTCGCCGACAATCGCAATCGTCACCGGCACATTGACGGCGACCTTCGGCGGCATCCTGCGCGATTTGATGGCAAACGAACCTTCGGTGCTGTTGCGGCCGGAAATCTACGTGACCGCGGCTCTTATCGGCGCCGGAGTGTTCACGCTCGCCAATGCGCTGGGAATGCCGCTCTATCTGGCCTCGGGCTGCGGCGTCGTAGCGGCCTTTGCCGTTCGCGGTGGTGCTCTGTGGTTCGGCTGGACCTTTCCGATCTACAAACACCAGCCCGGCCGGCATCCGGACGATGTCATGTGAGGCGGCTGTGTATCAGCCTTGTTTGGCCCGCAGGCGGATCACCACGTCGACATGAGCGATTTCCATGCCTTCAGGCGGCTCCGGCAGATTGCCGATCGTCAGGTTGCTGACGGGAATGTCGAGCACCTCGTTTTCGCCTTCGATGAAGAAATGATGGTGGTCGGAAACATTGGTGTCGAAATAGGTCTTGGCGCTCTCGACGGCGAGAACGCGGATGAGACCGGCTTCGGTGAACTGGTGCAGCGTGTTGTAGACGGTCGCCAGCGAAACCGGCACGCCGGCGGCAACCGCCTCCTCGTGCAGTTCCTCGACGGTCAAATGCCGATCGCCCTTGGCAAACAGGAGATCGCCGAGCGCGACGCGCTGGCGCGTAGGGCGCAAGCCCGCGCCGCGCAGCCTTACCTCTATTGCGATCGGGGATGCACCCGTCATCAAGACCAACTCCGGATATTCCTGCATAAAGCAATCATGTTTCTCCAAGCGGTATAACTTTTGCGCCGGAGCCTTTCAATAGTTCAATGGGGACAAGAGCCTGCTAAACGCCGCAAAAAACGGGCTTTAGACGCAAATAGGTCTGGTCGCGGCCCTGGCCTTCCTGTATGCGACCACCAAATAATGGCGTAGGCCTGGTCCGGTACGATGAGTGAAGCTGCCTTGCTTGCGCTTCATTTTCTGAAGAACTTGGACTACACGTTCACATCCATCGGCTTCACGCGGGGGGGAAAAAGAATTTTATGACAACCAGACAGTCCAGCTTCTCGTATGAAGAACTCATCGCTTGCGCCCATGGCGAGCTGTTCGGACCCGGCAATGCGCAGCTGCCGCTGCCACCCATGCTGATGGTTCACCGCATCACGGAAATTTCCGAAACGGGCGGCGCCTTCGACAAGGGCTATCTCAGGGCTGAATACGACGTACGCCCCGACGACTGGTATTTCCCCTGCCATTTCGAAGGCAATCCGATCATGCCGGGCTGCCTTGGCCTCGATGGCATGTGGCAGCTGACCGGCTTCTTTCTGGGCTGGCTCGGCGAGGAAGGTCGCGGCATGGCGCTTTCAACAGGCGAAGTGAAATTCAAGGGCATGGTCCGGCCGCATACGAAGCTGATTGAATACGGTATCGACTTCAAGCGCGTCATGCGCGGTCGCCTCGTGCTCGGCACGGCTGACGGCTGGCTGAAGGCGGACGGTGAGACCATATACCAGGCGGCCGACCTTCGCGTCGGTCTATCGAAAGACAAGTCCGCCTGAAACCGCATTTCGAGCGGCTGACGAAAACAACAAAGGTTTGATCAGATGAGACGGGTAGTTGTCACGGGTCTGGGTATCGTTTCCTCGATCGGGAGCGACGCGGCCGAAGTCACCGAATCCTTGCGCGAGGCAAAGTCGGGTATTTCCTTTTCCAACGATTTTGCCGAACACGGCTTCAAGTGCCAGGTCTGGGGCAGTCCGAAGCTCGGCCCGGCGGAACTTGCGGATCTGGTCGATCGCCGCGCCATGCGCTTCCTGTCGCAGGGCGGCGCCTGGAACCATGTCGCCATGAAGCAGGCGATCGCCGATTCCGGGCTGGAAGAGAAGGACTACGCTCAGAACGAGCGCGCCGGCATCATCATGGGATCCGGCGGCCCGTCGACCCGCACCCTCATCGAGGCGGCCGATATTACCGTCAAGAACAAGAGCCCGAAGCGCATTGGCCCCTTCGCCGTGCCGAAGGCGATGTCTTCGACCGCCTCCGCCACGCTTGCGACCTGGTTCAAGATTCACGGCGTTAACTATTCTATCTCGTCGGCCTGCTCGACCTCTGCGCATTGCATCGGCAACGCAGCCGAAATGATCCAGTGGGGCAAGCAGGACGTGATGTTTGCCGGCGGCCACGAGGATCTCGACTGGACGATGTCCAATCTCTTCGATGCAATGGGCGCCATGTCTTCCAAATATAACGATACGCCGGATACCGCCTCGCGCGCCTATGACGTCAACCGCGACGGTTTCGTCATTGCCGGCGGCGCCGGCGTGCTGGTGTTGGAAGAGCTGGAGCGCGCCAAGGCGCGCGGCGCCAAAATCTATGCCGAAATCGTCGGCTACGGCGCCACCTCCGATGGCTACGACATGGTCGCTCCCTCGGGCGAGGGCGCTGTCCGCTGCATGCGCCAGGCGCTTTCCACCGTCAAAGGTGAGGTCGACTATATCAACACCCATGGCACGTCGACGCCGGTCGGCGACAGCAAGGAAATCGGCGCCATCCGCGAAGTGTTCGGCGCCAAGATCCCGCACATCCAATCGACCAAATCGCTGACGGGCCATTCGCTGGGTGCGGCCGGCGTGCAGGAATCGATCTATTCCCTGCTGATGATGCAGCAAGGCTTCATCGGCGAAAGTGCCCATATCACCGAACTCGATCCCGAATTCGAAGGCGTGCCGATCGTGCGCAAGCGTATCGACAATGCGAAGATCGACACCGCTCTCTCCAACTCCTTCGGCTTCGGCGGGACGAACGCCACGCTCGTCTTCCAGCGCTATAACGGATAATAACATGACTGGAATCATGCAGGGTAAGCGCGGCCTCATCATGGGCGTCGCAAACAACCATTCGATTGCCTGGGGGATTTCAAAAGCTCTCGCCGCACAAGGTGCGGACCTCGCCTTCACCTATCAGGGCGATGCGCTCGGCAAGCGCGTCAGGCCGCTTGCCGCCGAAGTCGGCTCGGATTTCGTGCTGCCTTGCGATGTCGAGGATATTGAATCCGTCGACGCCGTGGTCGACTCGCTCGGCGAGCGCTGGGGCAAGCTCGATTTTATCGTCCACGCCATCGGTTTCTCCGATAAGAACGAGCTGAAGGGCCTCTACGCCGATACCACGCGTGAGAATTTCAGCCGCACCATGGTCATTTCCTGCTTCTCCTTCACCGAGATCGCCAGGCGTTGCGCTCCGCTGATGGAGGGCAGTGGCGCGATGCTGACTTTGACCTATAACGGCTCGACGCGCGTCATTCCCAATTACAACGTCATGGGCGTCGCCAAGGCAGCGCTCGAGGCTTCGGTGCGCTATCTCGCCGCCGATTACGGCCCGCGCGGCATCCGCGTCAACGCGATTTCCGCCGGCCCGATCCGCACGCTCGCCGGCGCCGGCATCTCTGACGCACGCGCGATCCTCTCGTGGAACCAGCGCAACGCGCCGCTGCGCAAGACCGTGACCATCGATCAGGTCGGCAACTCGGCGCTCTACCTGCTCTCCGACCTCTCCGCCGGCGTCACCGGCGAGATCCACTTCGTCGATGCCGGCTTCAACATCACCTCCATGCCGACGCTGGACACGCTGCGCAAGGCCGACGTGGAATAAACTCATCCTAAACAAAAAGGCCGTGCGCAGGTGATGCGCACGGCCTTTTTGTTTTCGTCAACATGCGCCGGTGCCGGGCCGTCCCGCCTTATTTCTTCGCCCACAACACCTTAAAACGTGCATTGCGGCAGGTTTCGCCGCTTTCCTTGAAGTTCGCTGCCAAAACCGGCTCGTAAGGCAGGCCGCGATTGGCGACGAGCATCAGCCGGCCGCCGCCGCGAAGGGCGGAGGCGGCAGTCTTGATCATCGCTTGGCCAAGCGATGGCTCGGCGGCATGTGCTTCATGGAAGGGCGGGTTCATGATGACGAGATCGTATTTGTCCTTGACCGGCTCGCCCGCCAGATCGTGCCAGAAGAAGCGCACCGGCGCGTCTGGACAGTTCTCCGCCAGGTTACCCCGCGCTGCCTCCAAAGCTGCGTGATTGGCCTCATAGAGGTCAAGGCGGGCCATTCCGCGCGATCTCTGCGCCATCTCGACCGAGAGATAGCCCCATCCGGCGCCGAAATCGGCCACGTCGCCGGTAAAATCCTGCGGCAGGCGCGAGGCGAGAAGTTCCGATCCGGCGTCGATCCGGTCATGCGAGAACATGCCGGCTGCCGCATGGAAGCGATCGTCGACGCGCACCGGCGCCTTTGCCAGTCTGGAAATGACGTCGCCGGCCTCGGCCGGGCGGCCGAACCAGAAGGCGACGCCGTGATATTTCGGCATATGGTCGATGGCGAGGCCGAAAGCTTCCATACGCTTGCGCAAGGGCTGGACGCCGTCTTCCTTGGCGCCGGCGACGACGATGAGCCCACCGGCCCGCGTGCGGGCGATCGCGGCGGCGAGATTGGTCTCGTTCTCGCCCTTGTGCTTGGTGCAAAGCACAAGCGCCGCGTCATAATCCTCGCCCTCGATCTCAGGCGTCGCTTCGATCCGCTGAGCGAGGAGCTGGCGATAGAGCGGCCGGAAGCCCTGGACGGCGCTGAGCGAGGCGGCAAAACCTTCCGGCAGCGCAAAGCCTGCCTCGGCGCCGAGAAAAAGCACACGCTCGCCTTCGCCAGGCGCCTGGATCGTGCCGCTGGCAAAGGGATGGAACAGGGTCTTCAGCGTATCGCGGCTCATGGATCTCGTCTCATTTAGAATAGAAGAAGGGCGCGGAAGAATCCCGCGCCCGGAAAAGCTCTAAAGCTGGCAGACGCGGCTTATTCGGCCGCTTCTTCCTTCTTCTTCTCGTTCGGGATTTCCTGACCGGTGGCCTGATCGACGACCTTCATCGACAGGCGAACCTTGCCGCGTTCATCGAAGCCGAGCAGCTTGACCCAGACCTTGTCGCCTTCCTTGACGACATCCTGCGTCTTGGCGACGCGCTCGGAAGCCAACTGCGAGATGTGGACGAGGCCATCGCGGGCGCCGAAGAAGTTGACGAAGGCGCCGAAGTCGGCGGTCTTGACGACAGTGCCTTCATAGATCTGGCCGATTTCAGGTTCGGCGACGATCGAGTGGATCCACTTGCGGGCCGCTTCGATTTCCTTGCCGGAAGAGGAGGCGATCTTGACGGTGCCGTCGTCCTCGATATTGATCTTCGCGCCGGTCTTTTCGACGATTTCGCGGATGACCTTGCCGCCGGAGCCGATGACTTCGCGGATCTTGTCGACCGGGATGTTCATGACTTCGATGCGCGGAGCGAATTCGCCGAGCTGGCCGCGGCTCTCGGTGATGGCCTTGGACATTTCGCCGAGAATGTGGGCGCGACCGCCCTTGGCCTGGGCGAGAGCGACCTTCATGATCTCTTCGGTGATACCGGCGATCTTGATGTCCATCTGCAGCGAGGTAATGCCGTCGGCCGTGCCTGCGACCTTAAAGTCCATGTCGCCGAGATGATCCTCGTCACCGAGGATGTCCGAGAGGACGGCGAAGCGGTCGCCTTCCAGGATCAGGCCCATGGCGATGCCGGCAACCGGCTTTGCCAGCGGAACGCCGGCATCCATCAGCGCCAGCGACGTGCCGCAGACGGTTGCCATCGACGACGAGCCGTTGGATTCGGTGATTTCGGAAACGACGCGCAGCGTGTAGGGGAACTGCTCCGCCGACGGCAGCATGGGATGGATGGCGCGCCATGCGAGCTTGCCATGGCCGATTTCGCGGCGGCCCGGAGAACCCATGCGGCCGGTCTCGCCGACCGAGTAGGGCGGGAAGTTGTAGTGCAGCATGAAGTTTTCCTTGTACATGCCCGTCAAGGAATCGACATACTGCTCGTCTTCGCCGGTGCCGAGCGTGGCGACGACGATGGCCTGGGTTTCACCGCGGGTGAAGAGGGCCGAGCCGTGCGTGCGCGGCAGTAGACCGACTTCGGCAACGATCGGACGAACGGTCTCGAGGTCGCGGCCGTCGATGCGGCTCTTGGTGTCGAGGATGTTCCAGCGCACGATCTTGGCCTGCAGGTGCTTGAAGATCGCGCCGATTTCCTCGGCGGTGTACCGGGCTTCGCCTTCCTCGGGAAGGAAATGCGCCTTTACCTTGGCCTTGACGGCGTCGACGGCGGCGTAGCGGTCGGCCTTCTGGGTGATCTTGTAGGCTTCTCGCAGTTCGGTTTCGGCAAGCCCAAGCATTTCGCTTTCGAGCGCGGCATAATCTTCCGGCTGGAAGTCGCGCGGTTCCTTGGCGGCAACTTCGGCGAGCTTGATGATCGCGTCGAGAACCGGTTGGAAGCCCTTGTGGCCGAACATGACGGCGCCGAGCATGACGTCTTCAGGCAGTTCCTTGGCTTCGGATTCAACCATCAGCACGGCGTCATAGGTGCCGGCGACGATCAGGTCGAGGCTCGATTCGTCCATCTCGTCGAGATGGGGGTTGAGAACGTATTCGCCATTGATGTAGCCGACACGCGCGCCGCCGACCGGACCCATGAAGGGCACGCCGGAGAGCGTCAGCGCCGCCGAAGTGGCGACCATCGACAGCACGTCCGGATCGTTTTCAAGGTCGTGCTGGATGACGGTGACGACGACCTGCGTGTCGTTCTTGTAGCCTTCCGGGAAGAGCGGGCGGATCGGGCGGTCGATCAGGCGGGAAACGAGCGTTTCGTTTTCGCTCGGACGTCCTTCGCGCTTGAAATAGCCGCCGGGAATCTTGCCGGCTGCGTAGGTCTTTTCCTGGTAGTTGACGGTCAGCGGAAAGAAGTCCTGGCCGGGCTTCGGCGCCTTCGCCGAGACGACGGTGGCGAGAACGACGGTCTCACCGTAGGTGGCGAGAACTGCGCCGTCCGCCTGACGGGCGATCTTGCCGGTTTCGAGCTTCAGCGGGCGGCCGGCCCACTCAATTTCCACGCTGTGTGTATCAAACATATCTTGTCCTTCAATGCGGGAGCACGCGCCATCGCCGATATCGGGCGCAGCGCACAGTCGACCGCAATCAGTGTGACGTATCACGGGCAAGACAACGGGAGGCTTTTCATCAGCAGTTTCCCGAACGGAGAGTTCCTGAGAAACTTAGGCCAAAGCCTTGGAGAGCTTTGGCCGAAAGCATCCGGCAATCCTGCCCCATGACAGGTCAACGGTTGGTTTGGCAGAACCGGCCCATCCGGGTCTGCCGGTCGTTCCACCGCTTGAGATAGGGCGCGGGCGGAACATTTCATCAGGACCATTGTCCCGAAACGGATCCGGCGGACGCTCAAAAGCGCCCGCCGGACAGTTTTAGCGGCGGATACCCAGGCTGTTGATCAGCTTGGAATAGCGGCCTTCATCCTTCTTCTTGAGATAGTCAAGAAGCGAGCGGCGGCTCGAAACCATCGTCAGCAGACCACGGCGGGAATGGTTATCCTTCTTGTGGTCCTTGAAGTGTTCGGTCAGGTTGTTGATGCGTTCGGTCAGGATCGCGACCTGGACTTCCGGGGAACCGGTATCGCCTTCGGCAGTCGCATATTCCTTGATCAGCGCAGCCTTGCGCTCAGCAGTGATCGACATCGGATGTTCCTTTCTATGAGAGGAGAAGAAGTCGCCAAAAGCCGGGATGCCGTCCAGCTTTGGCCGTGAATGCGAGCAGGCGGACCTGACGCTGGCGCTGCCTATAAACCAAATATGCAGCGATGGAAAGAGGGGACTCCCGCAGCGGCTTTCAACGGCCGGCCATGGCGTCCCGGATCATTGCATCATAACCGCCGGGATCCTGCAGCATGGCGAAATGGCTGGCATCCTTGAGGATGACAAGTTTTGCGCCTGGGATCTCCTTTGCCATCATCTCCGTATGGTCGAGCTTGACGGCCTCGTCATGGTCGCCGATGGCAAGCGTGACGGGTACGGTGATCTTCCCAAGGTCAGCCGCCGTCCAGTTCGGCTGCGTCTCCCACATCCGGGAGATCTGCGCGACGAAGGCGTCATATTCGTTCGGCGTCGGCGACAGCTTCCTATACTGCTCCCCGGCGACATTGATGTATTCGTTGAAGGTCTTGTTGTTCATGACATCGTCCTTGACGCCATCTGTCGTGACATTCGCTGCCTGGGCAATGACCCGCGTGAGCTTTTCCGGATGTTTCATCGCCATGTCGATGCCGATGATGCCGCCGTCCGACCATCCCACCAGCGTCACCTTGTCGATCTTCAGATAATCGAGAAGGGCTGCATAATCAGATGTCATCAGATCATAGCCAAAGGGCTGCTGGCTGCGCGTCGAGCGGCCGTGACCGCGGCTGTCGGCAACGATGACCAGATGATCCCTCGCGAATTCGGCGACCTGGCGACCCCAGACATCGGCATTTCCAAGGCCGCCATGGATGAAGAGGATCGGGTCGCCCTCACCATATTCGGCGTAATACATCTTGATGTCGTTGACATCGGCCATGCCACTGATCTTCGGCGCGGGCATCGAAGGAAAGGCCGGAAGCTCGGCCCAGCGTTCGGCGGCTTGGGCGCCGGCAAGGATCAGGAACAACGAAAAGAACGTCAGTATTCCGGTAATTCTGCGCATGATTTCCCCTCGGGCCGCCATGGCCCCGGGGGAAACATATTGCATCGTCAACGGCTGGCAATTGCCAGAGCAGTCACAAATCGGACGGGCTCAGGCAAAAACGCGCTTGGGACGAAATTCGCCCTGGCCGATCTCGCCGATCGCGATCAGCTTGCCGCGCGCCGTCGCATAGGCTTCGCTCTCGGCAATCGGCGCATCCCGGCCGCGTACCAGGATCGGATTACCCATCTTCAGCCTGTGCGCCTGGTCGTCGTTGATGACGAGATGGGGCAGCGCCGAAAGCGCCTCGCAGGTGTCGATCAGCAGCGCGTCGAGGGCGGCGAGCCGCTCGTCCATGTCCTCGATCGCTTCCAGCGCCACCAGGTCGGCGAGCGGCACCATGGCGTCCTCCGCGAAGGGCGCGACGAAGGTGCGCCGCAGGCCGGATATGTGACCGTAGCAGCCGAGCTCGCGGCCGAAATCGCGAGCGAGCGCCCGCACATACGTGCCCTTGCCGCATTCCACTTCGAAATGGGCGGTATTGGCGTCAGGGCAGGCAAGCAGGGTCAGCCGAAAGATCTCCACTTCCCGCGACGGGATCTCGACGGCTTCACCGTCGCGCGCCAGGTCATAGGCGCGTTCTCCCGCTATCTTGATTGCGGAAAACTGCGGCGGCACCTGGCTGATGGTGCCGATATATTTCGGCAGGATATCGCGGATATGCTGTTCGCTTGGCCGCTTGTCCGAGCTCTGAGTGACCTCGCCTTCGAGATCGTCCGTGGCGCGCTCCTCGCCCCAGCTGACGGTGAATTCGTAGATTTTGCGGCCGTCCATCACATAGGGAACGGTCTTGGTCGCATCGCCGAGCGCGATCGGCAGCATGCCGGAGGCGAGCGGATCGAGCGTGCCGGCATGGCCGGCCTTCTGCGCCTTGTAGAGCCACTTGATCTTGGAAACGGCTTCCGTCGAGCCGAAATCCACCGGCTTGTCTAGGATCAGCCAGCCGGAAATCGGTCGGCCCTTGGGTTTGCGTGGTTTGGACATCAGTCTCTTCTGTTATTGTTCGTCGTTGTCGCCGTCGAGGTCTCGGCTCACCTCCGGCGAACGCAGCAGCTCGTCGATCTTCTTGTAATTGTCGAAACTGGTATCGTCCCGGAAGCGTACCTCCGGCATGTATTTCATCTGCCGGAGCTGTGGTCCGAGCCGGCCGCGGATGAATTTCGCATGGCGGTTCAAAGCCTCGATGACGATGCTGTGGTCGGAAACGCCGAGCGGCGTCACGTAAGCCGTGGCGATCTTGAGATCAGGCGACATGCGCACTTCGGAGATCGAAATCACCGTCGCCTCGATGATGTCGTCGCGCACTTCGCCGCGCTGCAGCACCTGAGTGATTGCGGCGCGGACCTGTTCGCCAACGCGCAGCATGCGCTGCGAAGGCGCGGAAGATGTTGGTCTGGTCATTGTTATCTCTGTTTGCCGATGCGGCTGGGAATCGAACCCGTCAAAGGAGAGCGTCCATGACTCTTTTGGCCGAAAAGGTCAAGCCGGCAGATAGAAAAGCCACCCGCCGGATAGCGGATGGCTTTGTAAAGCTGCTGTGACGCCGAGGATTAGAGCGTCCGCGTGATATGTTCGACGCGGAAGCACTCGATGACGTCGCCGACGCGCATGTCTTCATAGTTTTCAAAGGCCATGCCGCACTCCTGGCCCATCGGCACTTCGGAGACTTCGTCCTTGAAGCGCTTGAGGGTCTTGAGCTTGCCTTCGTGAACGACGACGTCGTCGCGGATGAGGCGTACACCGGCCCCGCGCTCGACCTTGCCTTCGACGACACGGCAGCCTGCGACCTTGCCGACCTTGGTGATGTTGAACACTTCCAGGATCTCGGCATTGCCGATGAAGGTCTCGCGCCGTTCCGGAGACAGGAGGCCCGACATCGCTGCCTTCACGTCATCCACGAGGTCGTAGATGATGTTGTAGTAGCGGATCTCGATGCCCTGACGCTCCGCGAACTGGCGCGCCTGCGCATTGGCGCGAACGTTGAAGCCGATAATGGCCGCGTTCGAGGCTTCGGCGAGCGAAATATCCGACTCGGTGATGCCGCCTGCGCCCGAATGGACGATGCGGGCACGCACCTCGTCGGTGCCGAGCTTTTCCAGTGCGCCGGCGATCGCTTCGATCGAACCCTGCACGTCGCCCTTGATGACAAGCGGGAATTCCTTGATTCCGGTGCTCTGCATCTGCGTCATCATCTGTTCCAGCGAACCGCGCTGTCCCGACTGGCGGGCAGCCGCCTTGTCGCGGGCAAGACGCTGGCGGTATTCCGAGATTTCGCGGGCGCGGCTCTCGCTCTCGACCACTGCGAACTTGTCACCCGCCTGCGGCGTGCCGGAAAGGCCGAGCACTTCGACCGGCATCGCCGGCGGCGCTTCCTTCATATGGTCGCCCTTGTCGTTGACGAGGGCGCGCACGCGGCCCCAGACGTCGCCTGCGACGATGATCTGGCCCGGCTTCAGCGTACCGTTCTGAACGAGAACCGTGGCAACCGAGCCGCGGCCGCGATCGAGCTGGGCTTCGATGACGGTACCTTCGGCAGTGCGGTTCGGATTGGCCTTGAGGTCGAGGATTTCCGCCTGCAGCAGAACGGCTTCGAGCAGCTTGTCAAGGTTCTTGCCTGTTTTGGCCGAGACTTCGACGTCAAGCGTTTCACCGCCCATCGATTCCACGAAGACTTCGTGTTGCAGAAGCTGGTTGCGCACCTTCTGCGGATCGGCTTCGTGCTTGTCGATCTTGTTGATCGCCACGATGATCGGAACACCGGCCGCCTTGGCGTGATTGATCGATTCGATTGTCTGCGGCATGACGCTGTCGTCAGCTGCCACGACCAGAATCGCGATGTCGGTCGCCTGCGCGCCGCGGGCGCGCATCGCCGTGAAGGCGGCGTGGCCGGGGGTGTCGATGAAGGTGATCTTCTGGCCGTTCTGCTCCACTTGATAGGCGCCGATATGCTGCGTGATACCGCCGGCTTCGCCGGCAACCACGTTGGCATGGCGGATGGCGTCGAGCAGCGAGGTCTTGCCGTGGTCGACGTGGCCCATGATGGTGACCACGGGCGGACGCGAAACGCGATCGCCTTCGACGTCGGCGATGTCAAAGATGCCGAGTTCGACGTCGGATTCAGAGACACGCTTGACGGTATGGCCGAATTCGCCGGCGATGAGTTCGGCGAGGTCGGCGTCGATGACATCGCCCGGCTTCATCATCTGGCCTTCCTTCATCAGGAACTTGATGACGTCGACGGCGCGTTCGGACATGCGCTGCGACAGCTCCTGAATGGTGATGGTCTCAGGCAGGACCACTTCGCGGGAGATCTTCTCGCGAGTTTCCTGCATCTGACTGCGGCGGAACTTTTCCTGCCGGCGGCGCATCGCCGAGAGCGAGCGGCCCCGGGCATTGTCGTCTCCGTCGACGTCGGCCGTGGTGATCGTCAGCTTGCCGCGGCGGCGCTCCTCATCCGTCTTCGGACGGGTGGTGACCGGCTTTGCGGGTTCCGGGCGAATGACGCGGCCACGGGCCGGACCGCCGCGTGCAGCACCGCGATCATCGTCGTCGCCGTCGTCGCGACGGCCGCGGACACCAGCCGGTGCCGTAGCGCCGGGCGCCGGGCGGGCGGCAGCCGGTGCTCCGGCGCCATCGGGCCGGCGCGCAGCCGGCGCCGGCGATGCCGGCCTGGGAGCGTTCGGACGGGCTTCGGCGACGGCAGGAGCCTGTGCAGCGGCTGCCGGTTCGGCGGCAGCGGACGCCTCTGCCTGGCGGACAGCCTCTTCGGCTGCCCGGCGGGCGGCCTCTTCGGCTTCGGCTGCCTTGCGGATCACCTCTTCGGCGGCACGGCGCTTTTCTTCCTCGGCACGGCGGATCGCATCCTGGGCGTCACGCGCCTGGGATTCGGCCAGCGCACGGCGGCGCGCATCCATCTCTTCCGGCGACAGATGGTTCAGAACCACCGGGCGCGGACGATCGTTCGGACGCGACGGCTGATAGGACTGCTGCGGACGCTGGTTGGTCTGGTTACTGCCCGGCTGATGAATCCTCGGCGCCGGCGTCGACTGCTGCGGACGCGCCTGAGCAGGTGCCGGCGCTGGTTCGGCTGCGCGAACCGGGGCTGCGGGGGCAGCGGGCGTGATCGGCTTTTCGTCTTCCGGGCGCATCGGGCGCCGCTTGCGGGTCTCGACCACGACCGCTTTGGTGCGACCCCGACCCATATCCTGGCGAACGGTGCCCTGGCTCATCCCCGATGGTTTCAGGGTAAGCGTCTTCTTGCCCGTTACGCTGATTGTCTTGTCGTCGTTACTATCGGTCATTCGTTCCCGTTCCTTCGGACAGGGAGCGATGACTAGATCAGACCCTGTCGTTCAAATACTGTCGATCAATGAGAATGAGACCGGCCGATGCCGGTGACCGCCTCATTGTTTTTGCCGGCCAGCGCCGCCCGCTGCCCGGGACTGACCGCCAATACGGTACTGTTCGAGCATCTTTGCGCGCTTCACTACACCCTCACCCGCCTGCCCTGCAAGCACTGCGGCATGGATAAAAGCATTCTGGCCCATCAGGCCCTCCATTTCGCTCTCCGAGAAGAAACGGTAGGAAGGTATCTCCTCCTCGGTCTCCATTCCGAGGTGCCAGGCCTTGCGGGCCTGGTCGATTTTTCGCACTCCGTCATCCGCTGCGTCAGTCGCGTGGAACACCGCAAGGGCTGCTCCACTTCTGACCGCGGCATCCACTTTCGAGGCGCCGCTGACGAACTGGCCGGCTTTGCGCGCCATGTTCATCATCTGCATTAATTGCGCCGCCAGCAGCCGGTCGACGCTCGCGCCGAGATCGTCCGCGGCCTTCGCATCGCTCTTCAATGCGCGGGCGAATAGTTTTTTCGCCACCGCCTTGTCGACCAGCGACCGGTCGGCTTTCACCCAGCAGCCGCGTCCCGGAAGCTCGCGCTTCAGGTCGGCGACAACGGTTCCATCGGGAGCCGCTACGAAGCGGATCAGCTCTTCCGGCGATCCGCTTTCGCGCGTCACGATGCACATGCGTCCGTTCACGTCATACCCTGCAAGATCGTCGTCCTCAGGAAGAGCGTTCGGCTCATGCGCGGTCATCATGCTTCCTGTTCGGCTTCGGTGACCTCTTCTTCGGTCGCGTTCGCCAGGTCCTCTTCGGTAATCCAGCCGGCCGCTAGACGCGCTTGCACGATCATCTGCTCGGCTTCGACACGCGAGACGTCGAACTTCGAGAACAGGCCTTCGAACTTCTTCGTTTCGCCGTTCTTGCGTTCCGTCCAGCCGACGAGGTCATCGGCAGCGCAGCCGGCGAAGTCCTCGATCGTCTTGATGCCGTCCTCGCCGAGCGCCACCATCATCTGGGCAGTCATGCCGTCGATCTGGCGCAACTCGTCCTGAACGCCGAGCGCCTTGCGCTTCTCGTCCATCTCGGCTTCGAGACGCTCGAGGAATTCGCGGGCGCGCTGCTGGATTTCCTGCGCCGTCTCTTCGTCGAAACCGTCAATCGAGGAGATTTCGTCGAGATCGACATAGGCAAGTTCCTCGACGGCGGCAAAGCCTTCAGATGCCAGAACCTGGCCGACCATTTCGTCGACATCGAGCGAATCCATGAACAGGTTGGTGCGCTCGTTGAATTCCTTCTGACGGCGTTCCGATTCCTCGGCCTCCGTCATGATGTCGATATCCCAGCCGGTCAGCTGCGAGGCGAGGCGGACGTTCTGGCCGCGGCGGCCGATTGCAAGCGACAGCTGCTCGTCGGGAACAACGACTTCGATGCGCTCAGCGTCCTCGTCGAGAACGACCTTGGCGACTTCCGCCGGCTGCAGGGCGTTGACCACGAAGGTCGCCGGGTCCTGGCTCCACGGGATGATGTCGATCTTCTCGCCCTGCAGTTCGCCGACGACGGCCTGAACGCGCGAGCCGCGCATACCGACGCAGGCGCCGACCGGATCGATCGAACTGTCGTTCGAGATCACCGCGATCTTGGCGCGCGAACCCGGATCGCGGGCGACCGACTTCACCTGGATGATGCCGTCGTAAATCTCAGGCACTTCCATGGTGAAGAGCTTCACCATGAACTGCGGGTGCGTGCGCGACAGGAAAATCTGCGGGCCGCGTTGCTCGCGACGCACATCATATACGTATGCACGGACGCGATCGCCATAGCGCACGTTCTCGCGCGGGATCATTTCATCGCGGCGGATGATGCCTTCACCGCGGCCGAGATCGACGATGACATTGCCGTATTCGACGCGCTTGACGGTGCCGTTGACGATTTCGCCGACGCGATCCTTGAATTCGTCGAACTGACGGTCGCGCTCGGCCTCACGCACCTTCTGCACGATCACCTGCTTGGCGGACTGTGCGGCGATGCGGCCGAAATCCATTGGCGGCAGCGGGTCGGCGATGAAATCGCCGAGGGCTGCGTCCGGATTGCGGTCGCGGGCAAGCTCCAGCGGGATCTGCGTCGAATAATCCTCGGCCTTGTCGACGACTTCGAGCAGACGCTGCAGACGGATTTCACCGGTCTTCGGATTGATGTCGGCCCGGATGTTGGACTCGGTGCCGTAACGGGAGCGCGCCGCCTTCTGGATGGCATCGGCCATTGCGGCAAGCACGATCTCCCGGTCGATGACTTTTTCGCGCGCCACTGCATCTGCGATCTGCAGAAGTTCGAGCCGGTTCGCACTGACTGCCATTGTTTTGTTTCTCCGTCTTTACTCCAGGGTTCCCGTCCCTGCAGCGGTCTATTGATCGGTTATTCCTGGTCGTCTGCTTCGTTCTGGTTCGCGGCCTGCGCTTTCGCCAGCTTGTCGGCGCGCAATGCATCGCGGATCAGATCGTCGGTGAGAATGAGCTTCGCATCGCTAAGCGCCGTGAAGGGGATGGTGACGTTCAGCTCTTCTCCATAGGTAACCTGGTCACGCTCCAGCGTGAATCCATCAGCGTCGGCTTCGACGATCTTGCCGCGGAAGCGCTTGCGGTTGCCGATCATGATCGACGTCTCGCATTTCACTAGGTGACCTTGCCAGCGGACAAAATCGGATTTCCGCACCATCGGACGGTCGATGCCGGGCGAGGACACCTCAAGATGATACTCTTTATCGATTGGATCTTCCACATCGAGGACCGGAGAAATCGCCATCGAGACCTCTTCGCAGTCCTGAACCGTCATCGTGCCGTCATTGCGCTCGGCCATGACCTGCATCGTCATGCCGTTCTGGTTCAGCATGCGCACACGGATGAGCCGGAATCCCATGCCGACAAGCACGGGTTCGATGATATCGGCAAGACGCAGGTCGAGCCCGGTTTCGGTAATCAGTCGCGGCTCAAGTTCGTTGTCTGCGTTTGTCATGTCCGACAAGCGGTGCGCTCCTCGCAATTTCCTGCTGTCCAGGCGATCGCGCTAATAAAAAAGAGCGGGTCCTTGCGGCCCACTCTTCATCAAGCGATCAAGAATTTGAGAGCCATATAGTCGGGTTTTTCCGAAATTGCAAGGTCTTCGACCAATTCCGCCGATTCATGCCGGGCGAGGGGAAGGCCTATGGCCAGCGATCATCTTCCGCATATATTGCCGTTGGCGCACAATAACAAAAGCGGGAGACATCGTGGGCTATACCTCGTCGACACTGGCGCCCTTGCGGCACGATACCTACCGCACCATCTGGTTCGCCAGCCTTTCCTCGAATTTCGGCGGCCTGATCCAGGCGGTGGGTGCTGCATGGATGATGACGACGATCACCACCTCTGAGGATATGGTCGCGCTGGTGCAGACCTCGACGGCGCTGCCGATCATGCTGTTTTCGCTGATATCGGGGGCGTTGGCCGATAATTTTGATCGCCGCCGGGTCATGCTGACGGCCCAGTGCATGATGCTGACGGTTTCGGCCTTGCTGACGGCCACCGCCCTTCTCGGCTTGGTCACCCCCTGGCTGCTCCTGTTCTTCACCTTTCTGATCGGCTGCGGCACTGCGCTCAACAATCCCTCATGGCAGGCCTCAGTCGGCGATATGGTGCCGCGGACCGATCTGCCGGGCGCGGTCACGCTGAACAGCATGGGCTTCAACATCACCCGCAGCGTCGGCCCGGCGATCGGCGGCGTCATCGTGGCGGCAGCCGGCGCGGCCGCGGCCTTCGCGGTGAACACCGTGAGTTATTTTCCTTTGATCTATGCCCTGCTGCGCTGGCGGCCGAATATGCCAGTCTCGACCCTGCCGCGCGAAGCGCTGGGCAGCGCTGTCTTCGCGGGCCTGCGTTATGTCTCCATGTCGCCCAATCTCGAAAAGGTTCTCGCCAGGGGCCTGATCTTCGGCATCGGCGCCAGTTCCATCCTGGCGCTGCTGCCGGTCGTGGCGCTCGATCTCGTTGCCGGCGGCCCGCTGACCTATGGCTTCATGCTTGGCGCCTTCGGCGTCGGCGCGATCGGAGGCGCTGTTCTGAATGCGAGGCTTCGCCAGATGCTGTCCAGCGAGACGATCATCCGGCTGGCCTTCGCTGGCTTTGCGCTGAGCGCCGTCATCGCCGCCGTCAGTCCGAGCGCCGTCCTGACCTCCGCCGGGCTGCTCGTCTCGGGCGCCTGCTGGGTCTCGGCGCTGTCGCTTTTCAACACCATCGTCCAGCTGTCGACGCCGCGCTGGGTGGTGGGCCGGGCGCTGTCGCTCTACCAGACCGTCACCTTCGGCGGCATTGCCGGCGGCAGCTGGCTTTGGGGTGTGGCCGCTGATCGCTATGGCGTCGCCGATGCGCTGCTGATGTCATCAGTGGTCATGCTGCTCGGCGTTGCGATCGGCCTGCGTTTTTCGATGCCAGCCTTCGCTTCGCTCAATCTCGATCCCTTGAACCGCTTCACCGCGCCGGCGCTCAGCCTCGACATCACGCCGCGTAGCGGCCCGATCGTCATCCAGGTCGATTACGAGATTGCCGACGACGATCTTGCGGAATTCATGGTGCTGATGGGTGAGCGCCGCCGCATCCGCATCCGCGACGGCGCCCGCAACTGGGCGCTGATGCGCGATCTCGAAAATCCCGGGCTGTGGACGGAGACCTACCATACGCCGACCTGGGTCGAATATATCAGACACAACCAACGGCGCACGCAGGCCGATGCCGAAAACATCGACAGGCTGCGCGCGCTCCACCGCGGCAAAGGTCCGCCCCATGTTCACCGAATGATCGAGCGCCAGGCGATCCCGCCAGGCGACGATGTCTTCCATAAGGCGCCGATCGATCTGCATCATTGAGAGAGTCATGCACAGTTTCAGGCTTGCCCGCCTATCCGATCTTGCTGCCATCGTACGGCTTCTGGCCGACGATGATCTCGGCGGCGCCAGGGAAATCGTCTCCGATCCCGTCGATGCACGTTATCTCTCGGCCTTCGCCGCGATCGAGGCGGATGCCAACCAGCTGCTGGCTGTCGCGACCGATGCGACCGACCAGGTCGTCGGCTGCCTGCATCTGAGCTTTCTTCCCGGCCTCTCCCGGACCGGCATGTGGCGCGGTCAGATCGAAAGCGTGCGCATCGCAAGAGAGTGTCGCGGATCGGGCCTCGGCGCACAGTTCATCGAATGGGCGCTTGCCCAAAGTATCGAGCGCGGCTGCGGCCTCGTGCAGCTGACATCCGACAAGACGCGGAAAGACTCGATCCGCTTCTACGAGAAGCTCGGTTTCGTCGCCAGCCACGAAGGGCTGAAGCGCAACCTCTGAGGCCCGCTATTTCAGCTTGCCCTTCATGGCGGCTTCGGGAAAGCAGGTCGGCTTCATGCCGTTCTTCGCCTGCCATTGGCCGATCGAGCGCCGCGTCTTGTAGCCGGGCAATCCGTCGGAACCGCCGACGTCATAGCCCTGCCGCTCCAGCGCCTTCTGCATGGCGGCGACGTCCGAACGCAGCATCTTGCCGACATCGCCCCACCTGCCTTCGAAGGCGCCGCCGTTAGAGCCGATCCGGTCCGCGAGATTGCCGATATAAAGCGCATAGAGATCTGAGTTGTTATACTCCTTGATGATGTAGAAATTCGGCGTGACGATGAATTCCGGCCCGTCGCGGCCGGCCGGAACAAGCATCATGCCTTGCGCCTTCATCTCACCTGCGGGAAAGGCCTTGCCGGAGATGCGCTCGATGCCGAGCGAGGCCCAGTGAGAAAGCGGCTTTGCGAGATCAGGTCCCTCCTGCGCGCAGGAGACCTCTTGCGGTATCGACACTTCGAAGCCCCAGTCACGATCGCGCTGCCAGCCCTTCTTGACCAGATAATTCGCAATCGAAGCGAGCGTATCCGGCACCGAGGTCCAGATGTTGCGGTGGCCGTCGCCGTCGAAATCCACCGCATATTTGAGATAGCTTGTCGGCATGAATTGCGGCTGGCCGAGCGCGCCGGCCCATGAGCTCTTGAAATCGGCAGGCGTGACGTCACCCCCGTCGAGAATATGGAGTGCTGCCACCAGCTCGGTGCGGAACATCTCCTTGCGCGTCGACATGAATGCCTTGGTCGCCAGCACTTCGATCGCCGAATTCGGGATTTTCGCGGCTCCGAAGCCCGTTTCGCGGCCCCAGATGGCAAGCACGATCGGGCCGGGCACTCCATAGGTCTTCTCGATCCGCTTCAGCGTCGAGCTATATTGTGCGGCAAAGCCGCGCCCCGTCAAGGCGAGCTTCTTCAGCTGGTCCTCGTTGAAATAGGGACCGGGCGAGGAGAATTCGGCCTGCGTCTGCTTCTGCTCCTTCGGCGGCGGGAAACCCGGCGGGGCGAGATCCGGCAGATTCCAGTTCAGCCTGATGTCAGAGAAGGCCGCCCTGAAGGTCTTCTCGGAGACACCGCCCGCCTTCGCCTCGGGCCAGAGGTCGCTCTGCACCCATTGTTCGAATTGCGCCTCGACATCGGCTTTCGAAGGGGCTGCGTGGGAGGGGAGGGGGAGGAAAGCGGCTGTTACGGCGAGCGCGACTATTCGCAGCATATGCAATCCCCTCATATCACTGTCCGCGCCCGCAGCGCCGCCGCAAGCGTGCCCTCATCGAGATAATCGAGTTCACCGCCAACCGGCACGCCGTGCGCCAGCCGTGTGATCTTCACATCGAGCCCCTGCAGCTGATCGGTGATGTAATGCGCCGTCGTCTGTCCCTCGACGGTGGCATTGACGGCGATGATCAGTTCGCGGATGCCGCCTTCGCCGATCCGGTCGATCAGCCCACGGATATTGAGATCATCGGGCCCGATCCCGTCGAGCGGCGACAGCGTGCCGCCGAGCACGTGATAGGCGGCGTTCATCGCGGCTGCCCGCTCCAGCGCCCAGAGATCCGAAACGTCCTCGACGACGATGATGACGGATTGATCGCGCTGCGTGTCGGTGCAGACGGTGCAGGGATCGACGGTGTCGACATTGCCGCAGCGCGAGCAGATCTTCACCTTGTCATAGGCTTCGCCCATCGCATTCGACAGCGGGCCGAGCAGCTGGTCCTTCTTCTTGATCAGATGCAAAGCCGCCCGGCGGGCCGAGCGCGGCCCGAGGCCCGGCACCTTCGCCAGAAGCTGGATGAGTTTTTCGATTTCGGGGCCGGTGACTCGTTTTGCCATGCGCCGTTCTTAACTGATATGGAACGAAAACGGAATCGCGGAAGGATCGGCTGCCCCATGAAAATCCTGGCACTCTGTATCGGCAATCCGGAAAGGCTGCCTGGCAAGAGCTACAAAACCGGCATCTTCAAGCGGGCCGTCAATGGTGCGGTGGTGATAGATGCCCAGGGGCTGGTCGGCGATGCGATCTGCAATCGCAAGCACCATGGCGGCGTTGATCAGGCGGTTTATGTCGAGGGATCGCTGACGCTCGACTGGTGGGCCAGCGAACTCGGCCGGCCGTACGAGCCCGGCACCTTCGGCGAAAACATGGTGATCTCAGGCCTCGACAATCGCGATGTCTGCGTCGGCGACCGGTTCATATCAGGCGATCTCATCCTCGAAGCCACAGCGTGCCGCATCCCCTGCGCGACCTTCGCCGCCAGGATGTCCGATCCGAAATTCGTCAAACGATACACCGTGGCCGCCCGTCCCGGCATCTATTGCCGCGTCATCCGCGGCGGAGTGGCCGAGGTCGGAACGCCGATCGAATACCAGGCTTTTCCTGGAGGCAAGGTGACGATGCCGGAACTGATGGAAACTTTCGGCCGACGGCTTTCGGAGCCAGACCGGACGCGATATCTCGCTGCTCCTATTCACTATAAGCTGCGGGCAATCCTGGAAGCTCCGCGCTGAGAATACCAGATCGCCTGCCTGCTATTAAAACGGCAGCTTGAAGCCGGGCGGGATCGGCAGACCGGCAGTGAGCGCCTTGGTCTTTTCGGCGGCGAGCGCCTCGGCCTTGTCCTTGGCGTCCTTGTGGGCGGCGACGATGAGATCCTCGAGGATCTCGACATCGTCTTCCTTGAAGAGCGACGGGTCGATCTTCAGGCTCTTGAGTTCGCCCTTGCCGGAGATGACGACGGTGACGAGGCCGCCGCCGGCCTTGCCTTCAGCCGTGAGCTCGGCGATCTCCGCCTGCATCTGCTCCATCTTGGCTTGCATTTCCTTGACTTTGCCCATCATGCCCATGATGTCGCGCATCTTCTCGCTCCTTCTTGAAACGTCAGAATTCTATGTCGTCGCCAGGCAGGATGTCACCTTCCTCTGATTCGGCGGCGGCCGGCGGCTTCGCCTCGCCTTCCTCTTCCGGCTCGGGCGCCCGCACGCGCACGTCGATGATTTTCGCACCCGGAAAATGCGCCAGGATCGCCGCCACGTCGGGATCCTGGCGGGCGTCGATGACCTGCTGTTCACGGGTCCTCGCCTCTGCTTCCACCATCGTCGGCCCGCCTTCCTCGCGGCTGGTGCTGACGATCCAGTGGATCCCAGTCCATTCCTTGAGTTTGACGGCGAGCTCGTTGAGCAGCGTGTTCGGGGCGCCTTCGGTAAGGTTGACATCAAGCCGCCCGGTCTCAAGGCGCACCGGCCGCACGAAGTTGCGTACCAGCGCCTTCAGCTTGACATCGCGCTTTTCGCTGGCGAGGTCGACGATATCGCCGATGGAATTGATAGAGACGAGCGGCTTCGCAGCCTCTGCGGCCTTGGCCTCGGTGCGGCCGATCGTCTGCGGCTCCGGATTGGGCACGGCGCGCAGCATCGCGGTCGGTCCCGAGGGCTGCGGTCGTGGTGTCGGCTCCGGCGCGCGTGCCGCGACACTGCTCTGATAGGGAACCCGCGTGCCATTGCCGCCGCCACTGCCGGAGGGCGAGGAGGGCCGCTGGCCGGCATTGTCGCCAGAAAATTCGGCAAGCCGCCGTGCCGCATCCTCGGGCGCCGGCAAATGGGCTGCATGAGCAAGCCGGATCAGCACCATTTCGGCAGCACCGGCGGTGCGCGACGAGCTTTCCGTTTCAGGGATGCCCTTCAGCAGCATCTGCCAGATGCGCGACAGCGTCGTCACCGCAACACCCCTGGCGAATTCCGCCGCCTTGGTACGCTCGATTTCGCTCAGCGATGGGTCGTTTGCCGCATCCGGCACATATTTAAGGCGCGTCACCAGATGCGTGAAATCGGCGAGATCGGTGAGCACGACCACCGGATTGGCGCCGGCCTCGTACTGGTTCTGGAATTCACCGAGCGCGGCGGCGACGTCGCCTTTGACGATATGCTGGAAGAGATCGACGATCCGGGCGCGGTCGGCAAGGCCGAGCATGCCGCGCACGGCTTCCGCCTGCACGGCGCCCGCGCCATGCGCGATCGCCTGATCGAGCAGCGACAGGCCGTCGCGGGCAGAGCCTTCGGCGGCGCGCGCGATCATCGCCAGCGCATCCGGTTCCGCCTCGATGCCTTCCTTGGCCGCGATCGTCGTAAACAGCCCGACGAGATCCGACGCGCTGATGCGGCGCAGGTCGAAGCGCTGGCAGCGCGACAGCACGGTGATCGGCACCTTGCGGATTTCGGTGGTGGCGAAGATGAACTTCACATGCTCCGGCGGCTCTTCCAGGGTCTTCAAGAGACCGTTGAAGGCCTGGGTCGACAGCATATGCACTTCGTCGATGATGTAAACCTTGTAGCGCGCCGAAACCGGCCGATAGCGCACTTGCTCGATGATCTCTCTTATATCGTCGATGCCGGTGTGCGAAGCGGCATCCATTTCGATCACGTCGACATGCCGGCCTTCCATGATCGCCTGGCAGTGCTCGCCCGGCACACGCAGGTCGATCGTCGGCTTATCGACATCTGCTGTCTTGTAGTTCAGCGCCCGCGCCAGGATGCGCGCCGTCGTCGTCTTGCCGACGCCGCGCACCCCGGTCAGCATATAGGCTTGCGCGATGCGGCCGGTCTCGAAGGCGTTGGTGAGTGTGCGGACCATCGGCTCCTGGCCGACCATCAGGTCCGTAAAATCCTTGGGGCGGTATTTGCGAGCCAGCACCCGGTATCCGGTGCCCGTCGAGGCGGCATCTTTTGATTGTCGCTCGGTATCGCTCATCGCCCTGCTTGTCGCCCGGAATTGTCAGGCATTTCGTGGAGAGAAGGTGGGAGGCTGGCACGATGACCCGTGCCGGGCTCGTTAGGGCTGCTTCCTTCCGGACCTGACCCGGTTGGCGAGTGGCTCGTCCACCACCAACCTCCCGGATGCACATATCGGCAATATCGTCATCAAAAGCAAGCCAACATGATAAAAAACTGCTAGTCCTTGGAAAACACGAGGAGATTGTCCCTTGAACGCCTTCGAGCTCGACCCCCGGCTGGAAAACGACAGCGTCAGCATCATGGTCACCGGTCTCTGTGATCTCAGATTGTCCAAGGACGCCCGCTGGCCCTGGCTCATTCTTGTGCCGCGCCGGGCTGACATCACCGAAATCTTCGAACTGACGCCGCTCGACCAGGTGCTGCTCGCCTTCGAGACGGAGCTGGTCGCAAATGCGCTCAAGAAGATTACCGGGGCGACAAAAATCAATGTCGGGGCTCTTGGCAATGTCGTCCGCCAGCTTCATGTTCATGTCATTGCCCGCTTCGAAGGCGACGCCAATTGGCCAGGCCCCGTCTGGGGCTTCGGGCGGGCAGAGCCCTACGAGGACGCAAAGAGAGACGAATTGACAGCAAAGCTGCGGGAAGCCCTTTCATCATGAGTCATTCGCTTTTCGATTCGGATGTGCCGCATCCGGAACCCAGCAATCTCACTGCTTTTGCAGCCAATGACCTCAACCGCGATTCCGAACATCGCGACGAACACTCCGTCGAAAGGGCGCTGGCGAGGGAAGGCACGCATATCTTCGCTTTCGCGAACGACAGGCTGGTGCTGAAGCATGACGGCCAGGTGCTCGATCCGCTCTTTGCCCGCTACGAGCTGCAGGAGCTTCGGCCGAATTGGGACGAGACGGTGCTGTTAGGCTACCGCAAAACGGGCGAGCCGCGCCTTGCCGTTCCCGTCGGCGTCGGTGTCGACGACCTTGCCAGCCAATATAAGCCGGCGGATGGCCGCACCCTGTTTCGCGAGATGCTGATCGACGAGGTGCTGCTCGGAGAATTCGCCCAGGCCGCAAGCCTCATCCGCTGGAACGGCGACAACCGCTTCTGCGGCCGCTGCGGCGCGGCGATGGAGATCCATATCGGCGGCTACAAGCGCGTCTGCACCGCCTGCGAGCACATGATCTTCCCCCGTACCGATCCTGTTGTCATCATGCTGACGATCGATGAGACGCGCGATCTCTGCCTGCTCGGACGCAGCCCGCATTTCGCCCCCGGCATGTATTCCTGTCTTGCCGGCTTCGTCGAGCCCGGCGAGACCATCGAGAGCGCCGTGCGCCGCGAGACGCTTGAGGAATCCGGCATCCGCACCGGCCGTGTCCGCTATCATGCGTCGCAGCCCTGGCCGATGCCGCATTCGCTGATGATCGGCTGTTACGCCGAGGCGAAGTCCACCGAGATCAAGCGCGATGAGACCGAATTGGAGGATTGCCGCTGGTTCACTCGCGAGGAGACGCTTGAGATGCTCGAGCGCCCAGGCGCCAACGGCAAGGCCTCGCCGCCGAAAGGTGCGATCGCCCACCGCCTGATGCGCGACTGGGTGGAGTGGAAGCGCTAGTGCCATGCCTGTCGCCCGTTCGGAACGGCTGCTGACGCTGCTCCAGACGCTTCGGCGTTATCGCAGGCCGGTGACTGGAACTGTTCTTGCCCAGGAAACCGGCGTCAGCCTGCGCACGCTCTATCGCGATATTGCCAGCCTGCAGGCTCAAGGTGCGATGATCGAAGGCGAAGCCGGCATCGGCTACGTGCTGAAGCCAGGCTTCATGCTGCCGCCGATGATGTTTTCCGAAGAAGAGCTGGAAGCACTGGTGCTTGGCTCGCGCTGGGTCGCTCGCGCCGCCGAGCCGCGCCTTGCCGGCGCCGGCGCCGACGCGCTGGCCAAGATCGCTGCCGTGCTGCCGGCCGATATGCGCGAGATGATCGATTCGGCAGCCCTCTTCGTCGGCCCCAAACGTCGGGACGAAGACAGTGCCGATGTCTCGGCCATCCGCAAGGCCATCCGCCTGGAGCGTATCCTCGAACTGCATTATGGTGACGAGCAGGGCCGCATCTCGCGGCGCCGCGTCTGGCCTTTCGCACTCGGCTATTTTGAGCATGTGCGCGTGCTGATGGCCTGGTGCGAGCTGCGCCAGGATTTTCGCCATTTCCGCACCGACCGCATCATCGACATGGCGTTGCACGACGTTCGCTATCCGCGCCGCCGCACGGTGCTCCTCAAGGAATGGCGCGAGACGCAGGACGTGCCGATCGAGAGGTGAATGCTGCTGCCATAAACTGTCAGTAGTTGGAGCTATGATTAGCCTCAATCCACTACAGCGTCGCGCCTCTTTAGACGCAGGACGCTGTAGCATCCAGGTTCAGCGCATCGTGCCGATGCGCCAGGGAAGGAGTACTGATCATGGCAACGTCTCCAGTGTTCCAGCAAGCCGGCGACCGTTTTGCAGTTGACACCTTTGCCGATGTCATCTCGGCTGAAACTTTCGCCGATGTCGGGCAGTCCGGGCACTCCGGGCTTCTGCGCCGGGTCATGAACGTCTTTCGGATTCGCAGTGCAAACCACACCAGCCTCGATATCGAGGCAGCACCGGATTGCCGCAAGCGCGACCTCGGTTTCATCGATGGACGCGACCCGCGCCGCGGGAACCGTTTCCCGCTCTAATCCGCCTCAACAATCCGCCCGACGAGAATGGGCGCAGTTATTGCTGCGCCTCCCTATCCTGCTGCCACGAATTGTCAGCAGAAGATCGTCCTACGCATGTTTTTATCAGTAAGGGGAGAACCGATATGACCAGCCCGAACCTCATCATTCTCTACGTCAAGGACCCGGCGGAGAGTGCGAGCTTCTACCGCAATCTATTGAACCGCGAACCGGCCGTCGAGGCGCCGAATTTCGTCGCCTTTCCGCTCGATGGCGGCTTCACCCTTGGCCTTTGGCGGCGCAGCAAGGTCGAGCCGCAGCCGTCGGCCATCGGCAACCGAGGCGAGGTAGCCTTCATGGTGAACGGGGAAAATGCCGTCGCCAAGCAATATGAGGACTGGCGTCAGCGCGGCTTGCCGATCGCCCAGGAATTAACCGAGCTTGATTTCGGCCCGACCTTCGTCGTGCTCGATCCGGACGGGCATCGGCTGCGTGTCTGCGAGCCGGACAAGTAATGCCAGAGCGCGAGGTCTGTTAAAGCAGGCCTCGCATCGCATGCCCCTTGTAGACGCCGAGGATTCGCACCTTTTCGGAGAAGAAGCGCAGTTCCTCCAATGCCCGGCGAACATTCGGGTCGTTCGGATGGCCTTCGATATCGGCGTAGAATTGCGTCGCGACGAATTTTCCGCCGAGCTGATAGCTCTCCAGCTTCGTCATGTTGATATTGTTGGTGGCAAAACCGCCGAGCGCCTTGTAGAGCGCGGCCGGAATGTTGCGGACGTTGAAGACGAAGGTGGTGACGACCTTTTCCTCCGCCGAGCTCCGCTGCGCCCATTCCTCGTCGCGGGACAGGATGACGAAACGGGTGACGTTGTTTTCCGTATCCTCGACATTTTCGGCGACGATCTCCAGTCCGTAGAGATCGGCGGCAAGCCGCGGCGCAAGCGCCGCCATCGAGCGATCGCCGGTTTCCTTGACCAGCTTTGCCGCCCCCGCCGTATCGCCGGCGATCACGGGCTTCCAGCCGTGGGCACGCACGATCTTGCGGCACTGGCCGAGCGCATGGATGTGGCTGTGTACCGTGCGGATCTCGTCCTTGGTTACTCCCGGAAGCACCATCAGCTGAAAGCGGATCGGCATGAAATATTCGCCGATGATGTGCAGCCGCGATTCCGGCAGCAGATGGTGGATATCGGCGACGCGCCCGGCAATCGTGTTTTCGATCGGGATCATCGCGATATCGGCATCACCATTGTCGACCGCGGTGAACGCATCCTCGAAAGTCTGGCAGGGCAGCGGCTCCATGGTCGGAAACATGTCACGGCAGGCCATGTCGGAATTGGCGCCGAATTCACCCTGGAAGGCGATCCTGTTGGTCTTGATGTTCATGGGGTGATTCCGTCAGTTCGACTTTGCGGAGAGGATGCGCCGTGCCTTTTCGAGGTCGGCGGGAGTATCGACACCGAGCGGAACCGTGTCAACGATCTCGGCATCTATACGCATGCCGGCTTCCAGCGCCCGCAGCTGCTCCAGAGATTCGCGCTTTTCGAGCGTCGACGGGCTGAGCGAGACGAACCGTTCAAGCGCCGAGCGCCGATACGCGTAAAGTCCAATATGATGGTAGAGTGGTCCGCTTCCGTAGGGTGCGGTGGTGCGGGTAAAATAGAGCGCGTGCAGACGGGTGTCGGAGACGGGCGAACCGACGACCTTGACGATCTGCGGCGCGGTCTTGTCTTCCTCATTGTCGATTTCGGTCGTTAGCGTGCCAATATCGACTGCCTCGTTCCTGAGAGGGCGCAAAGCCGCCCGTACGGTTTGCGGATCAATCGTCGGCAAATCGCCCTGGACGTTGACAATGATTTTCGCCTTTCCATCAGGATCGACCTTGGTCAACGCCTCGAAGATACGGTCGGAACCCGATTGGTGATCGATGCGCGTCATGACGACTTCGAAGCCGGCGGCGGCCACGGTGTCGAATACCTGTTGGTCATCGACGGCGACGACCACGCGGCCGATGGCAGCCTCCCGGGCGCGCATCGCCACCTGCACGATCATCGGCAGTCCGCAAATGTCGGCGAGCGGCTTGCCCGGAAGCCGGGTCGAGGCCATCCGTGCCGGGATCAGTACGAGCACGTCGTCGAAATTTAAATCACTCATTCCTCGGGCCTTCTATTCCGGGCTGAAAAGTGTCAAAAAGTCTCACGCATAAGACCATTTAGACAGTTGCAACGATCAGTCAAAAGACATAGGTTCCGCGCGATTTCAAGATGGTCCGGTTCTGGTCTGCCGGCTGCAAGGGGAGCATTGCAGATGAATTCATACGTCAATACGGCCGTGGGGGCGCTGCTCGGAACGATTTTCGTTCTGATGTCGGTCTCCATCGCGTCCGAGGGGATCTTCCATTCCGAAGCGCCGGAGAAGGAAGGTTTCGCGATCGTCGCCGAAGAGGCGCCTGCCGCCGGCGGCGAAGCTGCGCCGGCCGCTGCCGTTCCGATTGCGCAATTGCTCGCTTCTGCAGATGCCAAGGCCGGTGAGGTGGTCTTCAAGAAGTGTCAGGCCTGTCATGACTCCACCAAAGGGGGACCGAACAAGGTCGGTCCGAACCTCTTTGGTGTCGTAGATCGCCCGATCGCCTCGCATGAAGGCTTCGCCTATTCCTCCGCCATGAAGGATTTTTCCAAGGGCGGCAGCGAAAAATGGACCTTCGAATTCCTCAACAAGTTCCTGCTGGCGCCGAAGAAGGACATTCCCGGTACCGCGATGGGCTTTGCCGGGCTGGCGAAGGATCAGGATCGCGCCAACGTCATCCTCTACCTACATACACTTGCCGATTCGCCGGTTCCGTTGCCGGATCCGAACGCCGCGACGCAGTAAGGCGGCAGCATACGCGCATGACATGGAAGCCCGGCCGCCAGCCGGGCTTTTTGTTGTCGTCAGAGCTGCTCATGCGCCGAGGAAATAGGCCCAGAGCGAGACGGTGACTGCGCCGAGCGCCGTCGTTACTGAGATCGTCGAGGCGGCGAGGCTGTGGCCGACGCCGAAGCGATTGGCGATCAGCCAGGCGTTGACGCCTGTCGGCACGGAGGAGGTCAGCACGATCGCCGCCGTCCATTCGGGGCTGAGGCCGAGGAGACGGCTTGCCGCCCAGACGCAGCCCGGCAACAGCAGCAGCTTGCATGCCGAGGTGACGCTGGCGATGCCGAGATTGCCGGAGACGCCGTATTTTTCGAGTGCCATGCCGAGCGAGATCAGCGCTGCCGGGCCGGCAATGCCGGCGACTTGATTGACCACCGTCGCCAGCGTCGCCGTCATGGTAAGGCCGGAAAGGTGTATGGTCATGCCGGCCGCAAGCCCTATCACCAGCGGATTGCGTATGAGATTGACGACGATCTGGCGAAGCACGAACATCATGCTCCGGTCGCTTTTGCCGGCGATCTTGCGCTCCGCGTGCTCCATCAGCACCGTGCCGGCTACCATCATCACGGGCAGGTGCACGGCGAGCAGGATCGACAAGGCTACCAGCCCTTCGTCGCCGACCGTGCGCTCGACAAGCGGCAGTCCGATGAAAACATTGTTAGCGAAGGCAGAGGAAACGCCGGCCAGCACTCCAATCCGTTCGTCGCGGCCGAACAGGCGGGTGGCGGCGATATGGCCAGCGGCCCAGGTGATGGCGACACCGGAGAAATAGACGATCCAGAGCCGGAAAGGCGAGGCGCCGTGGAAATCCGCCTCGGCTATGGTGCGGAAGAGCAGAAGCGGCACGGCGATCTTGAAGACAAATTCGCTGAGCGCGTCGCCGACATTCGAGGCCATCAGGCCGCTGCGAACGATCACCCAGCCTATGAGGATCAGGATGAAGATGGGAAGGACGTCGAGAACGATGGCTGACATGGGGGAGGATGCTCTGCGGGCAGGGGAGTATCCGACCTCTAGCAGCAAAAGGCTTGAGTTGAAAAGGCAAGCGCCGCCCCATCTGGCAGCTGAGGTCTTCGAAATGCAAAAAAAGCGGGCAGTGCCCGCTTTTCCGCTCCGGCCGTGCCGGATATCCGGGTCACCAAGCTGCCAGTTCATCCGTGGTCAGCATCGCACCGGCAAGATCGGAGGGATCATCCCTCCTCGCCCGGCTGCAACTTAAAGATGCGCATGCCGGTGTTCTTGCGAGCATTTGTAGATTTCAAAAATGACACGGAGATGACAAATAGGCGGCACTTTTGCGAAGAATAGCTGAGCCATTCACCATTTATCCTTCCAAACCGCGGAAATTTCGCTATGACCGAACCCCGGCTATCACAAATCCGGGACCCCCCATTTCATGACAAGATTCGATGTTCTGACAGTCGGCAACGCGATCGTGGATATCATTGCCCGTTGCGACGACCAGTTCCTCAATGACAACCAGATCACCAAGGCAGCGATGAACCTTATCGATGCCGAACGCGCTGAACTCCTTTATTCGCGCATGGGCCCGGCCCTCGAAGCCTCCGGCGGCAGCGCCGGCAACACGGCTGCGGGTGTTGCGAGCCTCGGCGGCAAGGCCGCCTATTTCGGCAATGTCGCCGCAGATCAGCTCGGCGACATCTTCACCCATGACATCCGCGCCCAGGGCGTCCATTACCAGACCCGTCCCAAGGGCACCTTCCCGCCGACGGCGCGTTCGATGATCTTCGTCACCGAGGATGGCGAGCGTTCGATGAATACCTATCTCGGCGCCTGCGTCGAACTCGGCCCTGAAGATGTCGAGGCCGACGTCGTTGCCGATGCCAAGGTCACCTATTTCGAAGGTTACCTCTGGGATCCGCCGCGCGCCAAAGAGGCGATTCTTGATTGCGCCCGCATTGCCCATCAACACGGCCGGGAAATGTCGATGACGCTGTCCGACAGTTTCTGCGTCGACCGTTATCGCGGCGAATTCCTTGATCTGATGCGCTCCGGCAAGGTCGATATCGTCTTTGCCAATCGCCAGGAAGCGCTGTCGCTTTATGAGACCGATGATTTCGAAGACGCGCTGAACAGGATTGCCGCAGACTGCAAGATCGCCGCCGTGACGATGAGCGAGAACGGCGCCGTCATCCTGAAGGGCCGCGAGCGTTATTACGTCGATGCGATCCGGATCAGGGAAGTTGTGGATACGACGGGCGCCGGCGACCTCTTTGCCTCCGGCTTCCTCTATGGCTACACGCAGGGACGATCCCTGGAGGATTGCGGCAAGCTCGGCTGCCTGGCCGCCGGCATCGTCATCCAGCAGATCGGCCCGCGCCCGATGACCTCGCTTTCCGAGGCCGCCAAACAGGCAGGGCTTATTTGAAGGCTTCGCCGGGATAGGCGCCCCAGATTTCCGACTGCGCCACCCAGCCTGCGGCGCCGTCGGTTTCTGCGTGGCACCAATTGCCATTGCACTCTCCGATCGTCAGCATCACACCGGGTTCCAGCTTGGCGACTACCGAGGCGGAGGGTAGCGCCTCGCGGCGCAGATTGACATAGACGCCCTTGCCCTTCGTTTTCATCCAGGGCGCGGCGATTGCCGCACGCTGGCCGGACAGGAGCGACTGATTGACCCAGCCCTCAGTGCCGTCGGCATCACGGATGCGGCGCCAGTTGTCGTATTCCTGGATGATTTCCACCGGAAGGCCCGATTTCAGATACATCCACGACACGGCGAAATCTGTTCCCGGGCCGATGCGCAGGTTGACGCGCTTGGATTTCAATGTGACGAAACGTGGCAATGGCAGGCCGCTCGGCCCCTTGGCCGCCTGCGCATGAGCAAATTCTATGGTTCCCATGGATGCGGCCAGAGCGATCGCGAGGGCGAGGCAGGACTTCAGGACTTTGCTGCGCATGGAGGCTTCCGTTTGCTCGAATTCGCGCCAGGCTCGGCCTGCGCGCGGTCCGGGCTTTGACATTCCCCGGCTGCACCACGAGTTTTGTTTGTCTTCGCGTGCGGGTCTGGTAGAAATTGCCCGGAACGGGAAAATTATCACCCCTCTTGGTTAAAGACCTCTGAACAAGGCACCACAGGCAGCCATGACAGCGAAGAAAAAACCGAAGGTCTATATCACCCGCAAGCTGCCGGATGCCGTCGAAACCCGAATGCGGGAGCTCTTCGATGCCGAGTTGAACATCGACGACGCGCCGCGCTCCGTTTCCGAGCTTATCGCCGCTGTCCGGACCGCCGACGTGCTGGTGCCGACGGTCACCGATCGCATCGACGCGGCGCTGATCGAAGAGGCGGGACCGCAGATGAAGCTGATTGCCAGCTTCTCCAACGGCACCGACCATATCGACGTCGAGGCGGCGGCGCGCAAGGGTATCACGGTCACCAACACGCCGAACGTCCTGACCGAGGACACCGCCGACATGACAATGGCGCTGATTCTTGCGGTTCCGAGACGGCTCGGCGAAGGGGCGCGCGTACTGACCGACAAGCCGGGCGAGTGGGCTGGCTGGTCTCCCACCTGGATGCTCGGGCGGCGCATTCACGGCAAGCGTGTCGGCATCGTCGGTATGGGGCGTATCGGCACGGCGGTGGCGCGCCGCGCCAAGGCTTTCGGTCTTTCCATCCACTACCATAATCGCAAGCGCGTCAATCCGGCGGTCGAGGACGAACTGGAGGCGACCTATTGGGAAAGCCTCGACCAGATGCTGGCCCGCGTTGACATCGTTTCCATCAACTGCCCGTCGACGCCGGCAACCTTTCATCTGATCTCGGCCCGCCGCTTGGCGCTGCTGCAGCCGACGGCCTATCTCGTCAACACGGCGCGCGGTGACGTGGTCGATGAAACCGCGCTGATCAAATGCCTGAGGGAGGGCAAGATCGCCGGCGCAGGCCTCGACGTCTTCGAAAACGAACCAGCCGTCAACCCGAAGCTCATCAAGCTCGCCAATGAGGGCAAGGTCGTGCTGCTGCCGCATATGAGCTCGGCGACGATCGAAGGCCGCATCGACATGGGGGACAAGGTCATCATCAATATCCGCACATTCATCGACGGCCACAGGCCGCCGAACCGGGTGCTGCCCGGCCGTTGAGATGTCTGTCAGCGAATCGCCGATCAGCGTCAGCGAGCAAGGCTCTTCCGCATCTCGATGAAGGTCGTTCTGGTAAAGCCAGGATGCGCCTTCTCCGCGGTTCTCGAAAATCCCCAGGCTGCAAAGACGGCGTGATTGTCGACAAGTTCGATGCGCGTCTCCAGCCGCAAGGCGGCAAGGCCGAGCTCTGCAGCCGTCTCCTCGGCGATCTCAAGCAAACGCCGCCCAAGGCCCTTGCCTTGCGCTTGCGGGAGAACGGCGAGTTTGCCGACATAGAGACAATCGGCCTCCGGCCGCAGGAACAGGCAGCCGGTCAATTTGCCATTGTCGATGGCGACATGGCCGATCTCCGCCTCGGCCTTTGCTGCCAGCGCCGCCGCCGTCAGCCTGAGCGCCGAAGATGGCGGATCGATCCTGCCGTTCATCGGGGCGAAGGCCGTGAGGATGAGGGCGAGCAGCTCGTCCCAGCGCGTGAAGCTCCTATCAAGGCGGGTAATCGTCATCCAGCCTGCCTGGCGCGGCGGCGCTTATAGCGTACGGTTTCGAACCGGGCCGAGAGCGCGTCGTAAAGCAGCAGCCGCCCGATCAGCGGCTCGCCGGCGCCGGTGACCAGCTTGATCGCCTCCATAGCCATCATCGTGCCGATGACGCCTGTGAGCGCGCCGATGATGCCGGCCTCGGCGCAAGTAGGTATCAGACCTGCCGGAGGCGCCTCGGGAAACAAGTCGCGATAGCCGGGGTTGGGCGTTCCGTCCTCGGCCGTCTCATAAGGCTTTAGGACCGTCAGCGAACCGTCGAAACGACCGACGGCGCCGGTGACGAGCGGGATGCGTGCTACCTCCGCCGCATCGGCGGCGGCGTAACGCGTATCGAAATTATCGGAGCCGTCGATCAGGAGATCGAAGCCGGACAAGTGACGGCGCGCGGTCTCCGGAGAAAAGCGTTCCTCGAAGCGGATGAGCCGCACATACGGGTTAAGCCTGGCAATGGCCAAGGCGGCGCTTTCGGTCTTCAATTCGCCGATGGTGCCGGAATCATGGATCACCTGCCGCTGCAGATTGGAGAGAGACACCCGGTCGTCGTCGACGATGCCAAGCGTGCCGACACCGGCTGCGGCGAGGTAGTGCAGGATCGGCGCTCCGAGCCCGCCGGCGCCGATTACCAGCACGCGGGCGGCTTTGAGTTTCTGCTGACCTGCGCCGCCGATTTCGGGGAGCAGGATGTGGCGGTGATAGCGGGCGATTTCATCAGGGCTGAGAGGTTCCATGGCGGCGATGGTAGCATGGCTGCCGACATCGGGAAAAGCGGCCTCCCTCATCCGACCACCCTTCCGTCCGCAACCGTAAAGAACTGCGCCCTGTCGCCGAGGGCCGAGAACATTACCCGATCTGTTCCGGTCATGAAGGCCTGACCGCCCAGACCGTCGATGAGGTCGAACAGCGCGGCGCGCCTGTTCTCGTCGAGATGAGCGGCGATCTCGTCGAGCAGCAGGATGGGGGCATGACCGGTGAGATTGCCGACCAGCCGCGCATGGGCAAGCACCAGGCCGACAAGCAGCGCTTTCTGCTCGCCGGTAGAGCAGCGCTCCGCTTCCATCGCCTTCTCGCGGTGGTGAACGATGAGATCGGCCCGGTGCGGCCCATCCAGCGTACGCCTCGCACCGGCATCGCGGTAACGGCTCTCGGCAAGCATCGCCGCGTAGTCGTCCTCAAGGTCGACCGATGGGCGCGAGAACTGGCCATCCATGAAGCCTGAGAGCTGCAGCGCGGCCGAAGGGAAAGGCGAGCTCTCCAGTGTTTCCTCGATCAGCCGGGTCAGCAGGCCAAGCATCTCCTGGCGAGCAAGCGCCATGGCGATGCCGAGGCTGGCCATCTGTTCTTCGATACCTGCGAGCCAGGAAGGGTCGAAGCGGCCTTCGTCGAGCAGTCTGTTGCGGCTGCGCATGGCGCGTTCGAAATCGCTGGCGCGGCGGCCATGAGCGGGATCGAGCGACAGCACCAGCCGGTCGAGGAAGCGCCGGCGGTCGGAGGAGGCGCCGGTGAAGAGCCCGTCCATCGCCGGTGTCAGCCAGAGAAGGCGCAGGTGATCCGTCAATTCGTCGGCGGTTTTTGCCGGGGTGCCGTTGATGCGCAGCCGGCGGGCTGTGGTCTCCTCGCCCGTTTCGACGCCGGTTCCGATCTCGACTTCGCCCTCCATGCCGTCAAGCGTCGCGAAGATCGAAAAGCCGCCGGCGGCGCCGACGCGGGTGATGTCGCCATAGGCCGCTCGGCGCAGGCCGCGGCCGGGCGAAAGCAGCGAGACCGCTTCCATGAGATTGGTCTTGCCGGCGCCATTGTCTCCCGTCAGCACGGCATGCCGACCGTCGAGGCTAAGGCTCGCGGCCGCATAGTTGCGGAAGTCTGTCAGCTTCAGACGCGAAAGAGAAACCTTATGCGGCATTGCGTATCCGGGTTCGTGAAGCGTGACAGCTAAGCCGAAGCGTCGCAGATGGCAAGCTTGCGCGCTTGACAGGAAGCACCGAAACACGGCCGATTCCGGTACTTTTCGGTACAGCCTTTTCAAGAACCTAAAAAATACAACCGCACCATAGGCGCCCGATTTGCGCGCCCTTCCCGGCGACAACCATCGTCACGACTCCCGGATCGCCTGAAAAACAGGGTTTCTGCGAGATTCTCCCGCGGCTGCTGACGTAACGTAAAGTCCAGAAAAAGCCGGTTGAATTTTGCAACTCGACGGTTGCGTTATCTCGCGAAAACGATATGGTGAACAAAAGGTTCATGTATAAGAGAGTGGTGAAGTGCCAGATCCGGTCGATATCATTGTTGGTCGCAACATCAGACAGCTTCGCGCCATTCGCCGTGTTTCCCAGCTCGAACTTGGTGAAGCACTCGGACTGACTTTCCAGCAGATCCAGAAATATGAAAAGGGAACGAACCGCGTTTCCGCCAGCAAGCTGCATCAGATCGCGGTATTTCTCGGTGTCGAGATCTCCGCCCTCTTCGAGGGGACCGGCATATCGGAATTCGGCGGCCGTATCGAACTCAGCCCTGATGCCTATGCCCTTGCGCTGAGCTACGACAAGCTGAACTCGGCCGCAGGCAAGGCAGCGGTCAAGACCATCCTGACTCTCATGAGTGGCGAAGCGGTCGAAAGCGCTGCCTGACTCCGCCGGAGCGTTAGCTTGCCTCTGCGAAGGCAGAACGTGTTCAGCTACGAGGACGTCCGAACCGTGCCGGGCTGCCTATCCACAAGGGTAGAAACAGCATTCGCGGCACGCCCTAACTCCATGCTTTTGAAAAAGCGCTTCCGGTTTCGGGCTGATGCGGCAGAGCATGTCGCGCAAAGGTGCGCAGCGGTTTGCGATACCTGCAGGCCGAAAGCAAAGAGTTGGCGCTGCAAGCGAATCTAAAGATCGCAACTCGCTTTAGTGGATTTCGCATCCATGCAACGCCGTCAGTAGATCGTCCTGCGTCTGGTGGCCGGCATGGTAGAGGTCGATCGCCATGCTGGCGATGGAAAGGCCCTGTTGGCTGCGAAGCTTGATATTGCGTTCGGCACACCATGTATAGATGGCGCCGGCGAGAACGTCGACATCTTCGGACTGAGAGGAAAAGGCTGGCGCCATGATGAATACTCTTGCTTCGGTGATCCCCGTTAGAGCGCCTGCGTCCATTGGGATGCGCTGGAACACTCTATCGCTCTAAAACTGCGCATCACCTTTCTGATACCGGTTTCGATCTTCGGGGTTATGCACTGACGGCAGAGATTGGAATTATTTTAAAAACTTGCAAGCGGCATTATCGGGCTGCGTTAACGGAAGTCCCCCTGCCGATCGAGCATCGTGCCGGTCTGGAACAGATCTCTCGGCATGAACGGCCGATGTCTCAAATCAGGATATGTGGGCAAAAAAAGCCGGAGACGTTTCCGCCCCGGCTTTCGCGATCGCGTAACAATTGGCAGCTCAGCCTTCGAAGAATTCCTTCATCCGGGCAAAGAAGCCCGTCGACTCAGGATTGTTCTCCTTCGAGGAAATCTGCTCGAATTCCTGCAGCAGCTCGCGCTGGCGCTTGGTGAGCTTCTGCGGTGTCTCGATCTGGATCTGGATATAGAGGTCGCCCGTCTGTGCCGAACGCAGCACCGGCATGCCCTTGCCCTTCAGGCGGAACTGTTTGCCCGCCTGCGTGCCCTCCGGCACGGTCACCCGCGATTTGGTGCCGTCGAGCGTCGCCACGTCGAAGGTCCCGCCGAGAGCCGCCGTCGTCATCGAGATCGGCACGGCGCAATAGAGATCGGCTCCGTCGCGCTGGTAGAACTCATGTGGCTTCACCGACAGGAAGATATAAAGATCGCCGGCCGGTCCGCCGCGAGCCCCGGCTTCGCCTTCGCCCTGCAGGCGGATGCGCGTGCCGTCCTCGATGCCGGCAGGGATATTGACCGAGAGCGAACGCTCTTCCGTCACCCGGCCCTGGCCATGGCACTTTTGACATGGATCGGGAATGATCTGGCCGCGCCCGTGGCAGGTCGGGCAGGTCCGCTCGATCGAAAAGAAGCCCTGCGCGGCGCGCACGCGGCCCGTGCCCTGACAGGTGCCGCAGTTCTTCGGCTGCGTACCGGGCTTGGCGCCTGAACCCGAACAGACGTCGCAGGTGATGGAAGTTGGAACGCGGATCTGCGCCGTCTTGCCCGAGAAGGCCTCTTCCAGCGTTATTTCCATGTTGTAGCGAAGATCGGCACCGCGCTCGCGGCCTCCAGCAGAGCGCTGGCGCGCCCGCCCGCCGCCCATCATCTCGCCGAAAATATCCTCGAAAATGTCGGAGAAGCCGCCGCCGGCAAAGCCGCCGCCACCGCCACCCATGCCGCCATGCTCAAAGGCTGCATGGCCATAACGATCATAGGCTGCCCGCTTCTGCGGGTCCTTGAGCATTTCGTAGGCTTCGTTGATTTCCTTGAACTTCCGTTCGGCTTCCTTGTCATCCGGGTTCTTGTCCGGATGATATTTCATCGCCAGCTTGCGGAAGGCGCTCTTCAGCTCTTTCTCGTCCGCCGATTTGGCTACACCCAGAGTTTCGTAAAAGTCCGCTTTTGCCATTAAGGATTAAACCCCGGAAATGGATTTCCGGCTGCCATGGTGAGCAGCCGGATCAGGTGTTGAAGCATTACCACGCCGCCGCGGATTACGCGGACTTCTTGCGGTCGTCGTCCTTGATTTCCTCGTAGTCGGCGTCAACGACATTGTCGCCGCCTTCTGCGGAGGTATCGGCAGCAGCGCCGCCTTCGGCCTGCTGTGCTTCATAGATTGCCTGGCCGAGCTTCATGGAAACTTCCATGAGCGTCTGGGTCTTGGCCTTGATGTCTTCCGCATCGGCTTCGGTTGCCTCGGTCGAGGACTTCAGCGCGGCGATCGCATCCGAGATCGCGGTACGGTCGGCTTCGGAGACCTTGTCGCCGTAATCCTTCAGCGACTTTTCCGTGGAGTGGATCAGGCTTTCGGCCTGGTTCTTGGCTTCCACGGTCTCGCGGCGCTTCTTGTCTTCGGCAGCATGGGATTCGGCATCCTTCACCATCTTTTCGATGTCGGCGTCGGAGAGGCCGCCGGAAGCCTGGATGCGGATCTGCTGTTCCTTGCCGGTGCCCTTGTCCTTGGCCGAAACCTGCACGATGCCGTTGGCGTCGATGTCGAAGGTCACTTCGATCTGCGGCACGCCGCGCGGCGACGGCGGCAGGCCGACGAGGTCGAACTGACCGAGCAGCTTGTTGTCGGCGGCCATTTCGCGCTCGCCCTGAGAAACGCGGATTGTGACGGCCTGCTGGTTGTCTTCTGCGGTCGAGAAGACCTGGCTCTTCTTCGTCGGGATCGTCGTGTTGCGTTCGATCAGGCGGGTGAAGACACCGCCGAGGGTTTCGATGCCGAGCGACAATGGAGTCACGTCGAGCAGCAGGACGTCCTTGACGTCGCCTTGCAGAACGCCGGCCTGAATGGCGGCGCCGAGAGCGACGACTTCATCCGGGTTGACGCCCTTGTGCGGCTCCTTGCCGAACAGCTGCTTGACGACTTCCTGCACCTTCGGCATGCGGCTCATGCCGCCGACCAGAACCACTTCATCGATCTCGGCAGCGGTGACGCCGGCGTCCTTGAGGGCTGCCTTGCAGGGTGCGATCGTGCGCTGGACGAGGTCGTCGACCAGGCTTTCGAGCTTTGCGCGGGTCAGCTTCAGCGTCAGATGCTTCGGACCGGACGCGTCAGCCGTGATGAACGGCAGGTTGATTTCGGTCTGCTGCGAGGACGACAGTTCGATCTTGGCCTTTTCCGCAGCCTCCTTGAGGCGCTGCAGGGCAAGCTTGTCATTCTTCAGGTCGATGCCGTTGTCCTTCTTGAATTCGGCAACGAGATATTCGACGAGACGCATGTCGAAGTCTTCACCGCCGAGGAAGGTATCGCCGTTGGTGGACTTCACTTCGAAGACGCCGTCGCCGATTTCGAGGATCGAAATATCGAAGGTGCCGCCGCCAAGGTCGTAGACGGCGATCGTCTTGCCTTCCTTCTTGTCGAGGCCGTAGGCGAGAGCGGCAGCGGTCGGCTCGTTGATGATGCGCAGGACTTCGAGGCCGGCAATCTTACCGGCATCCTTGGTTGCCTGGCGCTGCGCGTCGTTGAAGTATGCGGGAACGGTGATGACGGCCTTCTCGACCTTTTCGCCGAGATAGGATTCAGCGGTTTCCTTCATCTTCTGGAGGATCATCGCGGAAATCTGTGCGGGCGAGTAGCCCTTGCCATTGGCTTCGACCCAGGCGTCGCCATTGTCGCCCTTGACGATGCTGAAGGGAACGAGATGCTTGTCCTTCTCGACGGTCGGGTCTTCGTAGCGGCGGCCGATCAGGCGCTTCACTGCAAAGAGGGTGTTCGTCGGGTTGGTGACCGCCTGGCGCTTGGCCGGCTGACCGACGAGGCGCTCGCCGTCATCGGAAAAGGCCACCATGGAAGGGGTGGTGCGCGCACCTTCCGCATTCTCGATGACCTTTGCGTCCTTGCCGTCCATGACTGCGACGCAGGAATTCGTCGTTCCAAGGTCGATACCAATTACTTTTGCCATGTCATTCTCTCCTTGAAGCAAGCTGTCGGAACCCCCAGAAGGCATTTCCCTGACAGCCCCTTACGGGATGGGCCTACTTAAGATTACGCAATCGTGATTGCGGTGATGCGGCGTATATAAGGAGCGGTTTTCTGGACTGCAAGGCGGGAAATAGCCCGGAATCCAGCAAAACGAATGTGTTGCCTTCAATTTTCGCAGGAGCCGGGAAAGAGGTCGCTCCATCTCCGGAAAGCGTGAGATTTCTAGGATATATGGCTTGCGCCGGGCATGCAGCAAGGAATTTCACTGACCCATGATCAGATCGAGCAGGGTCGTGCGCCGCGGCTGCACCGAAGAGGTCGTCTGAGGCCCACCGATATCACCGGGCGGCACCATGCCTTCGTAGCCTGGACCGCCGCCTTCGGCAACGTCTGCAGGAGGAACTGGACCGTTTCCTTGGCTTGTCCGCTGCTGCCGGACAGGCGCCTGCGGATAACGTTCGGCATTCTCGCCGCCGCCGAAGACGCCGGAAATGATGCCGCCGATCGTTGTCGGTGGCGGCACTTCGGCCGTGACCGGCTGCCCGCCGTCGGGCGCTGCCTCAGCCATCGGCTGCCCATTGGTAGGATTGTCGATCAGCTGGCCGTTGCCGAACAGCGGCGCCGGCGAAAGACCCTTGTGGGCGGCGATCATGAATTTGTTCCAGGCCTTGGCCGGAAGACCGCCGCCGGTCACCTTCTTCATCGGCTTGCCGTCGTCATTGCCGAACCAGACGCCTGTTGTAAGGTTGCTGGTGAAGCCGACGAAGAGCGCGTCGCGTGAATTCTGCGTCGTGCCGGTCTTTCCCGCCGCCTGCCAGCCAGGAATCTTGGCGCTCTTGCCGGTGCCGTTTTCGATGACGCCCATCATCATCGTGTCCATCTGGGCGGCGATCTCTTCGGAGAGCACACGCGGCGGACTGTCATAGGTATTTTCGTAAAGGACCTTGCCCTCGGCGGTGGTTACCCGTCGGATGACGTGCGGCGTGGCCTTGTAGCCGCCGTTCATGAAGGCGGCATAGGAGGCGGTGAGTTCCATCAGCGACACTTCGGATGTGCCGAGCGCAATCGAGGCGTTCGGCTGCAGTTCGCTTTCGATGCCGAGCCGGTGGGCGAGCTTGATCACCTGATCCGGCCCGTCATACATCACCAGCTGCGCGGCTACCGTGTTCAGCGATTTGGCGAGCGCGGTCGCAAGCGTCACTTCGCCATTGTATTTCTTCTCGTAGTTCTCCGGCGTCCAGTCGCCGATGCGGATCGGCGCGTCGTTCAACACCGAAAAAGGCGTCAGCCCTTTTTCCAGCGCCGCGGCATAGACGAAGGGCTTGAACGAAGATCCCGGCTGGCGCTTGGCCTTGACGGCACGGTTGAACTGGCTCGTCGCATAGTCTCTGCCGCCGACGAGTGCTCGGATTGCTCCGGTGCCGTCGATCGAGACGAGGGCCGCCTGCGAGGCATCGAGCTTGCCGCCTTCCTTGTCGAGCACGTCGACCAGCGATTGTTCTGCCTTCTTCTCCAGGGATTTGTCGATGGTCGTATCGACAATGACGTCTTCCTTGATGTCGCCGATCAGTCCGGGCAATTGATCCATCACCATGTCGGCGACATAGTGCCCGGCGCCCGACCAGTAGCTTTTGGCCGAAGCCGGGGTCTGCGACATCGCTGTTTTGACCTCGGAATCGGTGATGAAACCCTGCTCGCGCATGGCCGCGAGCACGAGCTGAGCGCGCGCATTCGCCGCTTCCGCATCACGGGCCGGCGAAAGCCGCGACGGTGCCTTGAGCAGGCCTGCCAATACCGCTGCCTCGCCGAGGTTCACATCGCGCGCCGATTTGTTGAAGTAGCGTCTCGACGCCGCCTCGACACCATAGGCGTTCGATCCGAAGAACACCCGATTGAGATACATCGCAAGGATCTGGTCCTTGGTATAATTCTGCTCCAGCCAAAGCGCGAGCAGCACTTCCTGCACCTTGCGTTCCAGCGTTCTCTCGGGAGAGAGGAAGAGATTCTTGGCAAGCTGCTGCGTCAGCGTCGAGCCGCCCTGCACCATATGGCCGGCCGCGAAATTGGTGACGATCGCCCGCCCGAGGCCAAGCGGATCGACGCCGAAATGGGAATAAAAACGCCGATCTTCGATAGCGATGACAGCTTCGGGAATATAGGGCGACATGTTTTCGAGCGACAGCGCCTCGCCGCCCGTGGCGCCACGATTGGCGATGACGCTGCCATCGACGGCAGTGATCTTGACGTTCGGCGGCCGCTCGGGGATCGCCCACGTGCTGGCGCTCGGCATGCGCGAGCCGTAATAGACGACAAGCCCGGCAACGCCAATGCCGGCCCAGATGAAAAGTACGACGCACCAGTAGACCACGCCGCGGAGGAAGCCGAAAAAACCGCCGCCATCACGCTCCCGCGGCTCGCGCCGCCGCTGGCGGGCGACGCGTCGCGGCGGGGACTTTGAGCCGCCGCGCCGCCCGGATCTGCTTGTGATGACGCGGTCATCCGCGTCGAGAGAAAATTCATCATCGTCGCGTGCCGGACGGCCGCTGAAGGACGGTTCGATTCTGTCGCCTGATCTGCCTCTGCCTGCCATCGCGGACCGGTCGCATCCTCTGTTCGATCGCGAAGCCCACTTCGCATAACGGCGCCCATTTACAGCGCCGCGTGTCTTTGTAGACGCGCAAAGGACGCTGTAGCACTTTGAAGTGCTGCATAACTTTGTCCTTAAATTGATTTCGGTTTAAGGAACTATGCAGCGGGCGACGCGATCATCCGGCTGAACTGTAATTGCGGCGATTTAACGGGGTGTTAAAGGCGACGGCGACCGGGACACGCTACCGAGGCACAGGATCGTGATCAGAGAGCCGGGACGCTTTGCGCAGTCAAAGGGCGTTTCCGATTCAACGATTTATGCGGCGAGCGGAACCAATAGGCGCGAGGAGTGTTTATCGGGAAGCGGGACACCCCCCTCACGTCCCGCGCTTGATCGGCCGTCTCCCCTCAACGCGAGCCGATCGACATCAGGCCCGGTGCATCCCTCAAGGAGCGCCGGGCTTTTTTCTTCGCTCGGCTTTGGCATTGCGGCCACCGTGTGCAAAGAGGGCGGCATCACTGCCGCCCTCGATATTTTCAGTCGCAGGCAGGGTCGCCTGGGCGGCAGACGAAAGGCGAGGCCCTGGGGTCGGGACGATTGTAGGTGTCAGCCTTTCCGCCTCTGAACTGCGGCAGGTCACGGAAATTCGTGTCGGTAGCCCGACGCTCCGGCCGCCGTACTTCCTCTCTTCGAACGTCGTCGCGCCGATCCCGATCGCGTTCCCGGTACTCGCGACGTCCGTAATCCCGATCACGGTAATCCCGATCGCGGTAATCCCGATCGAGATAGTCCCGATCGCGATAGTAGCGGTCCCGGTAATAATAGTCAGGGCCTCGGCTCCAGCGGTCACGCTCCCGGTAGAAATCGCGGTTGCGATAGTAACGGTCCCAGTAATTGCCGACACTGAAGGTGACCATCGGAATGCCCAGCGGACGGTAATATCGCGGACCAACATAGACGCGGCGTTGCTGATAGACTGCCTGCACGTACTGGCCCGAGACCCAGCCGCGGCCGCCGTAGAATTCGACGTCGCACCAGTTGACGTTGGAAAGGCATCCACGGATTTCGACGGGCGAACCGGCGGGTATGACGGCGACGGCGGGATACCGTGTGCTCGGACCCGCACGCATGTTGACGTTTGCCGTCGAGTAACCCTCGGCAGCTTGCGCTATTGCCGGAGCCAGCACAAGCAGCGCGGCTGCGGCTATTTTGACGATGAGGTTTTTCACGCTTCTCACTCCTGGTTGGCGTGTTTTCACGCAGCGCTCGGCTGCGTTTCCTTGGCATATGCCATCTGGAACAAAAGATAGAGCGATCGCCGGCATTTGTTAGGGCGTCACCATTCGCTTGTCTTTCAACATCTTATAGGCCGAACGTGATGAACGCAGCTTGAACGGGGGGAGATTTGTGCGCCACATTCGGGTGCGCTCTCATGGCACATTGAAAGGGCCACATCAGAGGACCGTTAAACGTCCATTAACCTTTGGGCGGCAATCTGACGGCAATACCTGCTTGCTCCTTGACCACGGATGAACTGGCACCGAGCCGAGCGGATGACGAAAGGCCGGGCGACCGGCCTTTTTGTTTGGATTTCGACGGGCGCGCGGCAAGGTCGCATCGCCCCTCAGCCGGCGAGGCCCTGAAGGATTCGTACCCAGGAGCGGATGCCCTTATGGTAGGAAACGAGCTCGTATTTCTCATTTGGCGAATGGATGCGGTCGTCGCTGAGACCAAAGCCGACGAGCAGCGATTCCATGCCGAGCATCTTCTGGAAATCGCCAACGATCGGGATGGATCCGCCCATGCCGATGACGATGGCAGGCTTCGGCCATTCATCGGAAAGTGCGGTCTTCGCCCTTGTCAGAAGTGGCGAGTCATAGGAGAGGTGAATCGCCGGCGAGCCGCCATGCGGATGGAATTCGACCGAGCAGTCCGCCGGAATTTTTGACCTGATATAACTGCGGAACGTCTCGCGGATAGCAGTCGGATCCTGGGTGCCGACGAGCCGGAAGGAAACCTTTGCCGAGGCCTTGGCGGCGATGACGGTCTTGAAGCCTTCGCCGGTATATCCGCCCCAGATGCCGTTGATTTCAGCCGTCGGCCGCGCCCAGGTAAGTTCCAGCACTGACCGGCCCTTTTCGCCGGAAGGAATGGAAAGGCCGACTTCGCCGAGGAAGCTCTCGGCGGTCTTGCCGAGCGTCTCCCATGACGCCTTGATGTTGTCGGGCGTTTCCTCGACGCCGTCATAAAAACCGTCGAGCGTGATACGGCCTGTCTCGTCACGCAGGCCGGCAAGCGCCTCGACGAGAATATGGATCGGATTTGCGGCAGCACCGCCGAAGAGACCGGAATGCAGGTCTCGGTCGGCGGCCGTCACGACAACCTCCTCGCCGACGAGGCCGCGGAGCGCGGCGGCGATCGCCGGCGTATCGCGGTCCCACATACCGGTATCGCAGACAAGCGCATAATCGGCCTTCAGCTCGGCGGCGTTGGCTTCGAGAAAGGGCTTCAGGGACGGTGAGCCCGATTCTTCCTCACCCTCGAAGAGAATGGTGATGCGGCAGGGAAGCCCACCATTGATCTCCTTATAGGCACGGCAGGCTTCGACGAAGGTCATCAGCTGGCCCTTGTCGTCGGAGGTGCCGCGACCGGTCAGGATCTTGCGGCCATCGCCGATATCCTTGATCGATGGCTCGAAGGGGTCGTTTTCCCAGAGTTCGATCGGGTCGACCGGCTGCACGTCGTAATGGCCGTAGAAAAGAACATGCGGCGCGTCGGCGGAAGACCCTTCATGGTGCGCGACGACCATGGGATGGCCGGGCGTGTCACGCACCGACGCTTCGAAGCCGAGCCCCATGAGATAGGCGACAAGCCATTCGGCGGCCTTCCGGCATTCGGCCTTGTAGACGGGATCGGTTGAAATCGACTGAATGCGCAAAAGCTCGAACAACTTTTCGAGGCTCGAGGAGAGGTTCTGATCCGCGCGCGCAAGCACCTGTTGTAGATCCGTCATTTTCGACTCCTTTTTGAAATTTGGCCGGACGATAGACCAAACGAGGAAGGCAGGCGAGGCGGAAAAGCAAATGGGTGACGCGAAAGCGGTCATGTCCAGATCGGCGTGCAAGAAGATTACCGGATAATATAGAAGAACATGCTAATTCAATTTACAGTTATTTAGTACAACCAAAGTAGTCTGACTGAATTCAGCTGTTCGGGGGAGCGGATGTTTTCGGTCATTACATGTATTCGGGATGATCACGATTGGCGGCTGGTGCTTGCCTCCGCCGCGGTTTGCCTGATCGGCGCGATGGCAGCGATGCTGCCGCTTTCGCGCGCTCAAGAATGCGATGCCGGGCGGCGCAAGCTCTGGATAGCCGCCTCGGCTTTCGCCTTCGGCACCGGCGTATGGGCAACGCACTTCATCGCGATGCTGGCCTATGACGGCGGCATGCCGATCAGCTACCAACTGGGGCTGACGGCGCTTTCCTTCCTCCTGTCGGTTGCTGGTTCGTGGGCCGCGATCGTCGTCGCTTCGGAGGGGCGCGGCAGGTTTTCGCGCATCCGCGGCGGCGTCCTGATGGCGGTCGGCATCGCCTCGATGCACCTGACCGGCATGCAGGCGATCGAGACACAGGCGATAATCCTTTACGATCCCTACATGACGCTGACTGCGGTTCTCGCGGGAGCGCTGCTGTCGAGCGCGGCCTTTCACGCCTTCTTTCGGTTAAAGGGCCCGAGGCGGCTGCTCACCTCGTCGGTCAGCTTCGTCTTGGCAATCTGCGCTCTCCACTTCATTTCGATGGCAAGCATCACGCTCGTGCCCGATCCCGGCAAAGAAGTTCCGGCAACGGTGCTCGATACCAGCCTGCTGGCGGCGATCGTCGTCATCGCGGCAACGGCTCTCATTCTGACCGCTATCGCGGTGGTCTTTATCGAAAGCCACCTGACGGATCTGAGAGGGCTCGCCAATGCCTCGCAGGAAGGATTGCTGATCCTGCGCGAAGGCAGGATCGTCGATGCCAATGAACGATTCCAGGCTTTATCCGGCTGGAAGCTTGCCGATCTTGTCGGCAAGGCGCCGTCCGCTGCTTTGACCGTCATACAGGGACAGAACGGGCCGGGCGAGAGGTTGCTCACCACCAGCAGCGGCAAGCAGATTGCCGTCGAGTTGAATACGAGCAGGATCGTCTATCGCGGGCACAATTGCGACGTACTGGCAGTGCGCGATCTGACGGAGCGCAGGCAGGCCGAGGAGATGATAGAACATCTCGCCCACCACGATGTTCTCACCGATCTTCCGAACCGGTCGTTGTTCGACACGCGCATCCGCCAGGCGCTGCAGATGGCCGAACGAAAGAACAGCAAGGTGGCGCTCTTCTATATCGATCTCGATCGGTTCAAGACCGTCAACGATATTTTCGGCCACGCCGAGGGCGACCGGATTCTCTGCAAGGTCGCCTCGATCCTCCGTCGCGTGGCCGATGAAAGCGATACGGTCGCCCGTCTCGGCGGCGATGAGTTTGCCATCATCCAGCCCGTCGGCCAGCAACCGGCCGCCGCGCAGAAGCTCGCCGCCGCGATCCTGGACGAATTCGCCGCCGAAATGGACATGGCACGCGACCCGACCGCCGTGGGCGTCAGCCTCGGCATCGCCCTTTATCCGGCCGACGGACGTGAGGCAGATGAGATCTGCAACAACGCCGATATCGCGCTCTATCGGGTCAAGCACGGCGGCCGCGGCAAGGCCTGTTTCTTCGATGCGGAAATGGACGAAGCCACGCGAGCCCGCCGCCAGATCGAAAGCGAACTGCGCCACGCCGTCACCCGCAACCAGATCCATGTCAGCTATCAGCCGATTTACGATGCGCAGAGCGGCGAGGTCAGCGGCTACGAAGCCTTGATGCGCTGGAACCGGCCGGGGCACGGCATCAGCGAGCCGGATGTCTTCATTCCGATCGCCGAGGAAAGCGGATCGATCGTCCAGCTCGGCGAATGGGTATTGCGTGAGGCCTGTACAGAGGCCGCACGGTGGCCGCATCCGTTGAAAATCGCCGTCAATGTCTCGCCGGTGCAGTTCATGCTGCCAAACCTTTGCGAGCGGATCGAGGCAATCCTCAATGAAACGGGGCTCGAGCCCGAGCGGCTGGAAATCGAAATCACGGAGGCCGCTCTCATCCGCGACCGCGATCGGGTGATGGCGACGCTGCAGCGCCTGCGCAGTCTAGGTGTTCACATAGTCATGGACGACTTCGGCACCGGATTTTCTTCGCTTTCCAACCTGCGGACCTTCCCTTTCGACAAGATCAAGGTCGATCGTAGCTTCACCGGCATGCTGGAACACGACGCGGCGGCGCGTTCAATCGTGCGCGCAATCATCGGCCTCGGTCACAGTCTCGGCATGCCTGTCGTGACGGAGGGTGTCGAAACCGAGACGCAGCGCCAGATCGTCCTGGAAGAAGGCTGCGCCCAGGTGCAGGGTTTTTTACTCGGCAAGCCGGATATCGAGCCGAGCATCAAGCTCGCTGCCCGCAAAAGCCTCCTATCCTCGACGGCCGATGCTGGCGCGCTGCCGATACCGTGGAGGCGACCGACGCGCCTTGCCTGTGAGTAATCTCGGTCAGAGCGCCTTGGCGTTTTCCAGCAGCCGGCGGATATATTCGAGCGTCAGCTCGCGCTCGAAGCCGCGAAAGCCTTTGAACAGCGCCAAGTCCGCCTCACGCGCCGTCTCGATCGCCTGTGCCTCCATGGCACGGGCCATCGGCGTGAGGAAGATCAGCTGCGCCCGCTTGTCGGAGGGATGCGGCCGGCGTTCAATCAGCCCGTCGCGAACCATGCGCGAAAGCGTATTGGCCATGGTCGCCTGCTCGATATCGACTCGATCGAGAAGCTGTTTCTGGGTCAGCCCGTCCTCGGCCCAGAGCTCCAGCAGGATGGGAAACTGACCGGGAGAGAAACCAAGCCCGACTGCCCGCTGCTGAAGCGAGCGGGCAAAACCCTTCGCCAGCTGGCTGGCAAGGTAAGCTCCCGAATCCATGCGGTTAAATCCCATGATTGCAAGTTAGGCCCAAAACTGTGCCGGAGACAATGCAGCAAATCGCAGAGGACGCTCCAAAAATGTTAGCCGCGATCAGTGCTTCGCAGGCCCGGAAAACAAAAGTCGCCATGACCTGGAGGTTGGCCATGGCGACTTTAAAATGGGGACAAAGGCCCGGAGAGGGGGATAAGGCCTTTGTCCAAGCCTGATGCGGCGGGGGACAAGCCGGTTATCAGACCCGCGACGCGATCAATAGCGTCGGTAACATAGATTTGTAGCTACGAATGTGGTTTTTCAAGGGTCACGGTACGTTACAAATCGGTAACAGTTCGGTGAGCAGAAATCCTTTCCGCTCCTGGCGCATCGAACTTTATATGGACCTCGTTCAGTGCCCGCGCTATCCATGCACGCATGAAAAAAGGCGATCACCTCTTCCTAGTCGATGGTTCCGGCTTCATCTTTCGGGCGTTTCACGCATTGCCGCCGCTGACGCGCAAGTCCGACGGCCTGCCGGTGGGCGCCGTTTCCGGTTTCTGCAACATGCTGTGGAAACTTTTGAGGGATGCGCGCAATACCGATGTCGGGGTGACGCCGACCCATCTTGCAGTCATCTTCGATTATTCCGCCAAGACCTTTCGCAAGGATCTCTACGACGCCTACAAGGCGAACCGCTCGGCGCCACCAGAAGAGCTCATCCCGCAATTCGGCCTCATAAGAGAGGCGACGCGTGCCTTCAACCTGCCCTGCATCGAGACCGAGGGGTTCGAGGCCGATGACATCATCGCCACCTACGCCCGTCAGGCCGAGGCCGCGGGCGCCGATGTCACCATCGTCTCCTCCGACAAGGATCTGATGCAGCTCGTCACACCGAATGTCCACATGTATGACAGCATGAAGGACAAGCAGATCGGTATCCCCGACGTCATCGAGAAATGGGGCGTGCCGCCGGAAAAGATGATCGACCTGCAGGCGATGACCGGCGATTCCGTCGACAATGTCCCCGGCATTCCCGGCATCGGCCCGAAAACGGCTGCCCAGCTCCTCGAGGAATATGGCGATCTCGACACGCTGCTCGACCGCGCCACCGAGATCAAGCAGGTCAAGCGCCGTGAGACGATCCTTGCCAATATCGAAATGGCGCGGCTTTCGCGCGAACTCGTGCGGCTGCGCACCGACGTGCCGCTCGATCTCGATCTCGACGCGCTGGTGCTGGAACCGCAGAACGGCCCGAAGCTGATCGGCTTCCTCAAAACGATGGAATTCACGACGCTGACGCGACGCGTCGCCGAACTCTGCGACTGCGATGCGAGCGCCATCGAACCGGCTGTCGTCCCTATCGAATGGGGCGACGCAGCCCGTGGTCCCGATCTCGACGCGGTCGAGCCGGAACCCGTTGCCGGCGGCATCCCAGAGGTTTCGGGCGAATCGGTGCCCGTGCCGCCGCGCGCAAAGGCGAAGGCCGGCGTCGAAGGTGCTTTTTCGCCCGCCGATCTTGCCAAGGCGCGTGCCGAGGCCTTTGCGACGCTGCCGTTCGATCATGCGAACTATGAGACGATCCGCGATCTGGCGACGCTGGACCGATGGATCGCCGATGCGCGCGACACCGGCCTGATGGCCTTCGATACCGAAACCACGTCGCTGGATGCGATGCAGGCCGAACTTGTCGGTTTTGCAATGGCGATCGCCGACAATGTCACCGACCCCACAGGCACGAAGATTCGCGCCGCCTATTTGCCGCTCGCCCACAAGAACGGCGTCGGCGATCTGCTCGGCGGTGGCCTGGCCGAAAACCAGATCCCCATGGATGATGCCTTGCCGCGGCTGAAGGCATTGCTGGAGGACGAATCGGTACTCAAGGTCGCCCAGAACCTGAAATACGACTACCTCCTGATGAAGCGCTACGGCATCGAGACGAAGAGTTTCGACGACACGATGCTGATCTCCTATGTGCTCGACGCCGGCACCGGCGCCCACGGCATGGACCCGCTCTCGGAAAAGTTCCTCGGCCATACGCCCATCCCCTACAAGGACGTGGCGGGCAGCGGGAAGGCGAACGTCACCTTCGACCTCGTCGATATCGACCGCGCCACCCATTATGCCGCCGAAGACGCTGACGTGACGCTGCGCCTCTGGCTGGTCCTGAAGCCGCGGCTGGCGGCGGCGGGGCTGACCAGCGTTTACGAGCGGCTGGAGCGGCCGCTGTTGCCGGTGCTGGCGCGTATGGAAGCGCGTGGGATCACCGTCGACCGGCAGATCCTGTCGCGCCTGTCTGGCGAACTGGCCCAGGGTGCGGCGCGCTTGGAAGACGAGATCTACCAACTCGCCGGCGAGCGTTTCAATATCGGTTCGCCGAAGCAGCTCGGCGACATCCTGTTCGGCAAGATGGGCCTTGCCGGCGGCAGCAAGACGAAGACGGGACAATGGTCGACCTCCGCGTCGGTGCTCGAGGACCTTGCCGCTGCCGGTTTCGAGCTGCCGCGCAAGATCGTCGACTGGCGCCAGCTGACCAAGCTGAAATCCACCTATACAGACGCGCTTCCCGGCTATGTCCATCCGGAAACCAGGCGGGTCCATACTTCCTATTCGCTGGCTTCGACGACCACGGGGCGCCTGTCCTCGTCCGAACCGAACCTGCAGAACATTCCGGTGCGCACCGCTGAAGGCCGCAAGATCCGCACCGCCTTCATCTCGACGCCGGGTCGCAAACTGATCTCCGCGGACTACAGCCAGATCGAACTGCGCGTGCTTGCCCATGTGGCCGAGATCCCGCAGCTGACCAAGGCCTTCGCGGATGGTGTCGACATCCACGCCATGACGGCCTCGGAAATGTTCGGCGTGCCGGTTGAAGGCATGCCGGGCGAGGTGCGCCGCCGCGCCAAGGCGATCAACTTCGGCATCATCTACGGCATCTCGGCCTTCGGCCTCGCCAACCAGCTCTCGATCGAGCGGTCGGAAGCCGGTGACTACATCAAGAAATATTTCGAGCGTTTCCCCGGCATCCGCGACTATATGGAAAGCCGCAAGGCGATGGCGCGCGACAAGGGTTATGTCGAAACGATCTTCGGCCGGCGAATCAACTATCCCGAAATCCGCTCGTCCAATCCCTCCGTGCGTGCCTTCAACGAGCGTGCGGCGATCAACGCGCCGATCCAGGGCTCGGCGGCCGACGTCATCCGCCGAGCGATGATCAAGATGGAGCCGGCCTTGGCCGAAGCCGGCCTTGCCGAGCGCGTTCGCATGCTGCTGCAGGTGCACGACGAACTCATCTTCGAAGTCGAGGACGAGGATGTCGAAAAGGCGATGCCGATCATCGTCTCGGTCATGGAAAACGCCACTATGCCAGCGCTCGAAATGCGCGTGCCGCTAAAGGTCGATGCCCGCGCCGCCAGCAATTGGGACGAGGCGCACTAATCGCCTCATCAAAAAAAGCGAAGATTTTTCCACTTTACACAAGTCGTTGAAATGGCAGCAAACTGTCTCGGAAGGCCGTCTCGGATTGGTACGGCCGGAAGGAACTTATTAACCTTCCTTTTCTATCCCGGTACGGTCGCAATTTGTTAGGCATGAGTGAGTAGCGGACGCATGCGTTTTCCCAGAACCAATTTGACCGATGCCGCGGAATTTTCCAGCGGGCTTGAAACGGAACTTCAGGAGGAAATTGCAGGCGAAAAGCCCGCCGCGCCGATCTGGCAGAGCAACTTCTCGCTCGCGCCGAACGTTCGCTTCACCCGCACGCCCGAAACGCTGATCAGCCGCCGCCGCCCATCGAACGAGCCTGTTCGCGGCGAACCGCAATCTGAACAGCAGGCAATACGGATCGAGCCGGTCGCGGTCGACGTCCCCTTCGACATCTATCTGCCGGAGCCCGGCGAACTTGCCGCAGCGCCGGCTCAGACGATCGAGACGCCGCAACCGCCGGCCGCCGCGGTGGAGGCTTCCCCCCTGCGCGCCGCTTCCGAACTGTCTTCGATTTCCGATTTCGCCTTCTGGGAAGTCATGGCCTTCGAAGAAGGCGAACCTGTGCGGGCGCCCGCGATCGTTCTTCCGAAGATCGAGACCGCGCCCGAATCGATCACCTCCCTGTTCCGCGTCATGGAATGGCGTCCGGGCGCGCTGAAGCCCGCCCCGTCGGCATCCCGCCCGACCCAGCCGCCGGCTGCCACGACCGCGCCGGTGGCTCCGCGCCCGCCGGCGGCGATTTCCCTGGAAAAGCCGCCGCGGGCTCGCGAGGCGACGATCGCGTTGGCGCCCCAGGCCGCACCCCAGGCCACTCCAATGCCTCAGGTCACGCCGGTGCTTCAGGCAGCCCCGATGCCTCAGGCCGCCCCCGTGGCTCAGGCCGCCCCGATGCTACAGGCCGCCCCCGCGCCTCGGCCGACGCCTCCGGTCGCTGCGGTCCTGCCGTCGCCGCGCCTAGCGACGAGGCCGGAAAAGGTCGATGCATCAGGCTATGAATTCCCGCCGCGTGCTCTCCTGCAGGAGCCGCCCGAACGTCTCGGTGAGATCATGTCGCAGGAGACGCTGGAGCAGAATGCCGGTCTTCTGGAGAGCGTGCTTGAGGATTTCGGCATCAAGGGCGAGATCATCCATGTCCGTCCGGGCCCCGTCGTCACCCTCTATGAATTCGAGCCGGCGCCCGGTGTGAAGTCATCGCGCGTCATCGGCCTGGCCGACGATATCGCCCGCTCGATGTCGGCGCTTTCGGCCCGCGTCGCCGTGGTCCCCGGCCGCAACGTCATCGGCATCGAGTTGCCGAATGTCACCCGCGAAACAGTCTACTTCCGCGAGATGATCGAGAGCCAGGATTTCGACAAGAGCGGCTACAAGCTGGCGCTCGGCCTCGGAAAGACCATCGGCGGTGAGCCTGTGATCGCAGAGCTCGCGAAGATGCCGCACCTGCTTGTTGCCGGCACCACCGGCTCGGGCAAATCGGTCGCCATCAACACGATGATCCTGTCGCTGCTTTATCGCATGACGCCGGAGCAGTGCCGGCTGATCATGGTCGACCCGAAAATGCTGGAACTCTCCGTCTATGACGGGATTCCGCATCTCCTGACGCCCGTCGTCACCGATCCGAAGAAGGCGGTCATGGCGCTGAAATGGGCGGTGCGCGAGATGGAGGAGCGTTATCGCAAGATGTCGCGCCTCGGCGTGCGCAACATCGACGGCTATAACGGCCGCGTCTCCCAGGCGCGCGAAAAGGGCGAGACCATCCATATCATGGTCCAGACCGGCTTCGATAAGGGAACGGGTGCGCCGATCGAGGAAAGCCAGGAACTGGATCTTGCGCCGATGCCCTATATCGTCGTCATCGTCGACGAAATGGCCGACCTGATGATGGTCGCCGGCAAAGAGATCGAGGGTGCGATCCAGCGTCTGGCGCAGATGGCGCGTGCCGCGGGTATTCACCTGATCATGGCGACTCAGCGCCCTTCGGTCGACGTCATCACCGGCACGATCAAGGCGAATTTCCCGACTCGCATTTCATTCCAGGTCACCTCGAAGATTGACAGCCGCACCATCCTCGGCGAGCAGGGCGCCGAACAACTGCTCGGCCAGGGCGACATGCTGCATATGCAGGGGGGCGGACGCATCGCCCGCGTCCATGGTCCCTTCGTCTCCGATGCTGAAGTGGAGAAGGTCGTTGCGCATCTGAAGACGCAGGGCCGCCCCGAATATCTCGACACCGTGACCGCCGACGAGGAGGAAGAACCGGAAGAGGAAGAGGCCGGCGCCGTTTTCGACAAGAGCGCCATGGCTTCCGAGGATGGCAACGAGCTTTACGAGCAGGCGGTCAAGGTGGTCATGCGCGACAAGAAGTGCTCGACCTCCTACATCCAGCGCCGCCTCGGCATCGGTTACAACAGAGCCGCTTCACTCGTCGAGCGCATGGAGAAGGAAGGCCTCGTCGGGCCGGCCAACCATGTCGGTAAGCGCGAGATCGTCTCCGGACGGGGCGACGGGGATTGATAGGGCACGGGGTGCCCTACGCACTCCGATTCATGTCCGTAAGGCTGCCAGCCGCACCGTCTCGCTGACGAATTCGGTCTTGCCGCCGGTATAGAAATCCCGATCGCCGCCGGCCTCCACAGCCAAGCGGCGTTTCAGCTCGGCATAGGCCCGGGCTCTTTCCGGGTGATCTCGGACATAGTCGCGAAACCGGATGCGCTCCCGGTGGGCGCGATTATCCGGGCCGCAGAGATAGAGCTTGAACCCGTGATCGTCATGATCGCGGGTGAAGCCCCATCGTTTCTCGCCTCTATCACCGTGGAAGACGAAATCGGTCGCGCGCATGATCTTGATTGCCATCGGCAGGACCTCGTCTGAGATCATGACGACATCGAGGTCGATCTTCGGCTTGGCCGCCAAGCCGGGCACCGACGTGCTGCCGATGTGATCGATGGTAAGCACGACCTCGCCGAGCAGCGCAGATATCTCGATGCTGACTTCAGCAAAGAGCCGCGGCCAGCAAGGGTCGTAATCGACGACTTTGATGGCGCGCATCCTGCTGCTCTACTGTGTCGAGTGCACTTCGGCCAGTAACCCGTCCAGGATTGCGATCATCTTCTGCTCGGCTTCTTCGAGCGAGCCGCTATTGTCGAGTTCCGTCACGTCGTAGTCGCCACGCACGGTGAGCGGGCCGCGGGCAAGCCTGGCCATGATGTCCTCATGTGTCTCGCGCCCGCGCGCTTCCAGCCGGCTGGCGAGCACTTCGGGGCGGGCCGTGACATTGATGACCTTCAGTCGCGGGAAAGCGGCCTGGAAGCGGTGAAGCGCCGAGCGTGAGCCGTTGGCCACGACGAGATGGCCCCTTGATAGCGCCACCGAGACCTCGGCGGGGATTCCGTATTTCAGGCCGTGCGCTTCCCACCAGACGGCGAAGGATCCTGACTGCTCCATGGCTGCAAAGCCTTCGAGCGAGACGGAAAGATGATCCTCGCCGCCGGCATCGCGATGACGTGTGATGACGCGGCGGGCGAAATGCACATTTTCGCGGCCGGAAAAACGCCGCGCAGCGAGGTTCATCAGCGTGTCCTTGCCGGCGCCGCTCGGCCCGACGACGACGACCATGATGCCGCGTTCGGCTCCGGCAGCCGCATGGGGTTCGTGCGGGGTCATGCGACTCGGCGTCCCTGGCGCCAGACGGAGCGTGTCACCGGCACGCCATGCGAGCGGTGGACGCGGACGAGGTCGGCACGAAGTCCGGTTGCGATCCGGCCCCGATCGTCGAGGCTGACGGTGCGAGCAGGAGTCGAAGTCACCATTGCGATCGCTTTCGGAAGAGTGATGCTCTCCACCTCGTCTGCGAGGATGAAGGGTGCATGCAGCAGGCTGAGCGGCACGTAGTCGGACGACAGGACGTCGAGCACGCCCATTTCGGCGAGTTCGCGGGCGGCGATGTTGCCGGAATGGGATTTGCCGCGAACGATGTTGGGCGCGCCCATCAGCACGCTCATGCCGTGCTCGTGCGATGCCCGGGCGGCATCGAAGCTTGTCGGGAACTCGGCAAGGCGGACGCCATTATCGATCGCCTCGTCGACGTGGGAAAGCGTGGCATCGTCATGGCTTGCAACCGTGATGCCGCGCTCGGCACAGACCTTGGCGATGGCGGCGCGATGCGGCGTCGAGTTGCGCGCCGATTCCGCCTGTCGTTTGGCGACGAACCGGGCGAAGGCTTCATTGCTCAGGCCCCGCTTCTTCTGATAGTAGAAGATGTACTGATCCATCGTCTGGAACTGCCGCTGCCCCGGCGCGTGATCCATCAACGAGACCAGCCGCACATGCGGGTCGTTTTCGAAATCGGCAAAATGTTCGAGCACGTTGTCGGCCGACACTTCGCAGCGCAGGTGGATGAGGTGCTCGGCGCGTAGCCTGCCTTCCTTTTCGGCCGACTGGATGGCGTCAGCCATCTCGCGCATCTCGCCATGTTCGAAACCGCCGTCCTCGTCCGCGCCCATGCGCAGGCAGTCGAAGACCGTCGTGATGCCCGATGTGACGATCTGCGCGTCGTGCGCCTGGACGGCAGCCGTCTTGTGCCAGCGGATGCCCGGACGCGGCTGATAATGGCCCTCGAGATGGTCGGTATGCAGTTCGACAAGGCCGGGAATAATGTAGTCGCCTTCAAAATCTTCGCCGACTACCGAATTGCCTTCGGAGATGTCAGCGATCTTGCCGTCGCGTATGAGGATCGATCCTGAGAGGATGTCGTCCTCGAGAACGATGCGGGCGTTGGAAAAGACGGTCTCTTTGCTCATATCGTCAGGTCTTTCAGCATTTGGCGCCGCGGAGCGGCAGCCAGGAATGAACTTTGAATGGGGCGCCGCGCGTCTCCTCGGTAAAGACGGCAAGCCCGGAAATCGAAAGCGGCCGGCCGATGAAACCGGCAAAACGCTCAGTCAGGATCGCCTTCATGACATCGGCGCGCTCGGCGGGTACCTGGCCGCTCAGGGTCATGTGAAAACCGAAATCCTCCATGACGTAAGGATAACCCCAGCGTTGCAGATTTGCGCGCTGGCTTTCGCTGAGCTTCTCCGGGTTGCGCCGCGCGATGTCGACATCGGAGAGCGCTGCGCGAAAGGGCTCGAAGGATTTTACCACCTTCGCGGCGAAATCCTGAAGAGGTTGATGAAGAGAGCCGGGAACAAGGGCAAAAAAGCGGCCGAGCTGGCCGAGCACGAGTTCGGGAATCTCGAAGGCCGGCGTGCGCGCAGCAAACTCTTCGGCAACCGCCATGAGATCCTTCTCGGTGACGGAGGCGGCGAGCGAAAACGGCGCCTTGATCGTGGCGTGAAAGCCGTAGCGGCGCGGCTCGGCGGTCAGCTCGAACTGTTCCGCAGCACCGAGCATCTCATGTTTCGGTGCAGGATAAGTCTCGCCCGTAAAGGCGTCACGACCGAGCCAGAGCGAGGCCGCGCCGGTCAGGGGATCATCCTTCGGCGGCGAGAAATAGAGAGCGTAGCGCAAGGCTGTTATCCTGGGGATCGTCGAGATGGGGAGCGCAATGTGCAGTGATTTGGCGGCGAACCGCAAGCAGGCTCCCCGGCTAAAAGATTTCCGTGACAGAATGATGATGCGGCAGCTCTTCAGTGGTTCTTTTTGCCCATCACGCGCGAGCGCAGCGCATTCGAGAGATTGTCGAAGGCAAAGACCACCAGGAGGATCAGAAGCACCATATAGGCGACCTTGTCCCAGTCCGAATTGGTCTTCATGGATTCCAGCAGCTTGAGGCCAATGCCGCCCGCACCGACCGCACCGATCACGGTCGCCGAGCGGGTATTCGATTCCCAGAAGTAGAGCGATTGCGAGATGAAGACTGGCAGAACCTGTGGGATGACGCCGAAACGTTGCACGGCGACCGGCGCCGCACCCACCGACTTGACGCCCTCGCGTTGCTTGTCGTCGATGTTCTCGAGCGCTTCGGCGTAGACTTTTCCGAGTGCGCCCGTATCGGTGCAGAAGATTGCCGCGATCCCTGGAAGCGGCCCGGGGCCGAAGGCACGGGTGAAGAACAGTGCCCAGATCAGCATGTCGATCGAGCGCAGGAAATCGAAGAGCCGTTTCGTGCCCCAGTTCACGGCGCGGCTGCGCATGATGTTGCGCGCGCCGATGAAGGCGAGCGGGAAAGCGACCAGGGTGCCGAACAGCGTGCCGACAAAGGCCATGACCAGCGTCTGCATCAGTTTCGACAGGATGTCGCCGTGCTGCCAACTCGCATTGTTGAGGAAGTTGTCGAACGCCAGCGAAGCATTGGACTGATTCGCATCGAGCCGTTCGCCGGAGAAGATCAGGCCGATGACCTCGGGCAGGCTGTGGCCCCAGAAGGGCGATTGCGTATCGAAGAAGAAGTTCGCCCAGCCGAGAAAACGGCGCTGCACATAGACCTGGCTAGTTCGAATTTCTGCCTGTCCGGCAAAGCCGTAATAGACATTCACCTTGTTGTCGTCCTGGTGCATCTGGGCTGGCGCATTTGCGAGCATGGAGGCGCGGTCGCGGGTGATGGTCACGGGATAGAGCTTGCCGTCGATATAGACATCGACGCGGCTCGGGCTTACTTCCAGCCGGTCGGCGTCGCTGCCGAAGGTGACAATGTATCTGCTCCCGTCGGCACTAGGCTTCAGCCAGTCGATATCGGCGCCTTCGGGATACTGCCGGCGACTTGTCCATTGGGGAACGACCTGATCGTTCTGGAAACGCAAGCGTGGCTGGGCACGCCAGGAATACCAGTCCTGGACATAGATCGCCGCACGGTCCCAGTTGCCGTTCACGAAAGTCGGAATGACGTTGAAGAAGGCGAAGCAGAAGCCAAGATAGATGAGGACTGCCGCCGAAATGAGGAGGAGACCCCAGCGCTGCATGAAGCTGCGATGGAAGACATCCGGATAGGCGGTCAGCAGGCGGTTGCGCTCGGCGGTGTCGAGGGTCAAGACAGAGGACATCACGCTGCTCCCCTGCCGAATTCGAAGGACTGCTTGCCGATCAGGCGGCGGCGCAGCCAGGCGGAGAACTGGTCGACGCAGATGACGGTGATCAGCAGCAGGATGATGATCGCGTAAGTCTTGGCGGCATGGTCGCGACCAATCGACAGGCTGAAGACCTCGCCTATGCCGCCGCCGCCAACAGCGCCGATAATGGTTGAGGCACGCACGTTGATCTCGGTGCGCAGCAGCGTATAGGAGACGAAGTTCGGCAGCACCTGCGGCAGGATGGCGAAACGCACACGCTCGATCCATCCTGCGCCGACTGCGCGCAGGCCCTCATCCGGCTTCATGTCGGCGTTCTCGACGACTTCGAAGAACAGCTTTCCAAGCGCGCCGACGGTGTGGACCCAGACCGCGATGATCGCCGAGATAGGCCCGATCGACAGGATCGCCGCGAGCAAGCCGGCGATGACGATTTCCGGAAAAGCGCGCATGATTTCCATGATGCGCCGCACGATCCATCGGGTTACGCCTGCACCGACGAGGTTGGTGGAAGCGAAAAAGCAGAGCATGAACGCGCCGCTTGCGCCAAGAATGGTGGAGACGATGGCGATGTTGAGCGTGATCGCGAGCTGGTAGAAGAAATTCGGAATGTAGAAACTGTCGGTGATCCAGACGCGGTCGCTTGTATAGTCGTATTTTATCGAACCGTCGGAAAAGGGCGACGGCAGGTCGAACATGGCGCGGAAGATCTCCAGCGGGCTGTCCGGCACAAAACTCTTCATGAAATCGAAGAAATAGGGAAGGCGTTCGAAAAACTTGCCCGAATTCGCGCTGTTGGCGAAGTCGAGCGAGGCGCCGAGGATGATGACGAAGACCACGATTGAAACGATGGTGTAGATCCGCCGCGTTCGAACTTGGCTCTGATAATTATCGAGGATGGTGCGGGAGCTCTCCTGCAATCCGTTCAGAGAGTTCGCGCCGGCCGAGTGCGCCATATCTGGCTTCCTTTTTGGAAAACGGCGGCACCATCATGATGCCGCCGCAAGACTGTTCAGACTCAGGATCAGCCGCCGATCACGGCCTTACGGGCGTCGATGATTGTCTGGTAGAAGCTCTGGTCCACCGGCGCCCAGTCAACGTAGCCGCCGCCGGTGAACGATTCGAAGCAGCTCTTGTCGGTCTTCGGCAGCTCGGCGAAGTAGGCGGTAACCTTCTTCTGGAGATCGGCCGGCAGCTTCTGGGAAACCATCAGCGGACCGTTCGGGATGAGCGGCGACTTCCAGACCTCGACGATATCGTCCATGTCGAGCAGGCCCTTGGCGACCATCTGGTGCAGGTTGCCGGAGGTGTAGCCCTGCGCCCACTCGCCCTGACCGGAACCGAAGGTGGTGCCGACGTCGAACTTCTTGTCGAGAACGCCGAGAACGAGGTTCTCATGGCCGCCGCCGAAGCCGGTTTCAGAGAAATACTGCTTGACGGGAGCGCCGGTGTCTTTCGGAAGGGCAACGTTAGGAACGAGGTAACCGGAGGTGGAGTCGGGATCGGCGAAGCCGAGCTTCTTGCCCTTGGCGTCGGCGAGCGTCTTGATGCCGGAATCCTTGCGGGCAACCATGATCGAATAGTAGCCGGTCGAACCGTCGGCCTGCTTCGTGGTCAGAACCGGGGTAACGGCGTTCGGATCTTTGATATAAACCGCGGCGTAGGAGGCAGCGCCCATGACGGCGAGGTCGATCGTGCCACCGAGCAGGCCCTGGATGACGCCGTTGTAGTTCGGCGATGGGAAGAGCTGGACTTCGGAAACACCGGTGGCAGCGGTCAGGCCCGGCTTGACGCACTCGGTGCGGCGAACCTGGTCGGCTTCGTTTTCACCGCCATCGAGTCCGATGCGGAGCACCTTGACGTCCTGTGCGGCGGCATTGCCGGCGAGGGCGGCTACGGCGATGGTAGCCATCAGGATATTGCGGAATGCAGACATGGAAGTCTCCTTTTGTGACGTGGCTTGTCAGTTGGTTCTCCGGCCGTTGTCCCGTCGGCCGGAAACGGTTCAATGCATGGCGGCGGCTTTGGCCGTCATGCCGGATGATGCGATTTCGGGGCGACGAGTGGATTCAATGCTGGTCGAGGTCACCGTTTCGTCGATGCCGGCGCCGTCCTTATCCGTCCCGTAGATTTCCTTGACAGCCTCCGCGGTCAACTCCGAGGGCTTTCCGTCGAAGACGACGCGGCCACCGGCCATGCCGATGATGCGCTCACAGTAGTTGCGGGCGGTGTCGAGCGTGTGCAGATTGGTGATTACGATGATGCCCTCGCGCTCGTTGATATCGCGCAGCGCATCCATGACGATCTTGGCGTTCAGCGGGTCGAGCGAGGCGATCGGCTCGTCGGCGAGAACCATCTTCGGGTTCTGCATGAGCGCGCGGGCAATCGCCACGCGCTGCTGTTGTCCGCCGGAAAGCGTGCCGGCCGGCTGCAGCGCCGTCTGCTCAATGCCGAGGCGTTCGAGCGCGGCGATGGCGTGAATACGCTCCTCGCGTGTGAAGACGCTGAGCAGGCTCAGAAGCGTCGAGCGGTGATTGAGCCGGCCGAGCATGACATTTGTGAGAACATCAAGGCGCGGCACCAGGTTGAACTGCTGGAAGATCATCGCACAGTCGCGCTGCCAGTTGCGCAGCGCCCGGCCACGAAGTCCGGAGACTTCGACGCCGGCAAAGTGAATCGAGCCGGAGCTCGGCTCCTGGAGCCGGTTGATAATGCGCAGGAGCGTCGACTTGCCGGCGCCGGAGCGGCCGATGATGCCAACCATCTGACCCTGAGAAATCTCGAGTGTGACGGCGTCGACGGCGAGTTTGTTTCCGAATCGACGTGTGACATCCTTCAGCGTGAACATCATGCTCTTCCCCTGCATCCCGGGCCTTTATCAGGATCGCATTAGTCCCGCTTGATGACCCTCAGATGTCATATTTGTGTAAGTCTTGTCACAATTCCTGGCGCTGGTATCGGAGGTTTAGCCGCCGTAGCGGGAGAGGAAATCTTCCGCGCTCAGGTTGCGAAAATCCTGGAGTGCCAGGCGCAGCCGGTCATGTTCCCAATCCCACCAGGCGAGTTCGTCCATGCGTTCTCCGAGCGCCTCAGAAAACCGATCGCGGATCAGCCGGGCCGGGACGCCGCCGACGATCGTGTAGGACGCGACGTCTTTCGATACGACGGCACCGGCGCCTATCACCGCGCCGTTGCCGACGCTGACGCCCGGCAGGATCGTCGCCCCATGGCCGATCCAGACGTCATTGCCGATCGTCACGCGATTCAAGCGCCGCCAGGCGAAGAAATCCTCCTCCATGTCGCCGTCCGGCCAGTAATCTGCGGCGCGATAGGTGAAATGGTGCAGCGTCGCGCGCCAGGTCGGATGGTTGGTGGCGTTGATGCGAACGGCGGCGGCAATATTGACGAATTTGCCGATCGTCGCGCACCAGATGGAGCCGTCCTGCATGATGTAGGAATAGTCGCCGAAGGTTACCTCGCTGATGCGGCAGCGTTCCGAGATTTCGGTATAGCGCCCGAGGGTGGAATCGCTGACGGATGCAGTCTCGTCGATATAGGGCTCAAGGCCCAGCTTCCGGTTCATGCAGCGATCTTTCGTGGAGAGAACTGCTGGACATCGAGGATGCGCTCGGCGACGGCTTCGCGCACTTCCTCGTCGTGGAAGATGCCGAGGAGAGCAACGCCCGCCCGCTTCTTTTCGGCAATCATGCTGACGACGACGGCCCGATTTCGTGCATCGAGCGACGCTGTGGGTTCGTCGAGAAGCAGGATCGTATGGTCGGTGATGAAGCCGCGCGCGATGTTGACCCGTTGTTGTTCTCCGCCCGAAAAGGTGGCGGGCGGAAGCTGCCAGAGCGTTTCGGGCAGGTTGAGTTTGGCGAGCAGGGCACCGGCCTTTTCCCGCGCCGCCACGGCCTGTTCGCCGCGTGCGACAAGCGGCTCGGCCACTACGTCTATGGCCGCGACACGCGGGACGGTGCGCAGGAATTGGCTGACATAGCCGAGCGTATGGCGCCGCACGTTGAGCACGGTGCGCGGGTCGGCCGAGGCAAGATCGACGATGCGCCCGTCGTGGTGGACGAGGATCTGCCCGGTATCGACGGCATAATTGCCGTAGATCATCTTGAGCAGCGAGCTCTTGCCGATGCCAGAGGGGCCGCCGAGCACGACGCATTCGCCTGACGACACAGAGAAGGCGACGTCGGAGACGACGGGCAGCCTGATGCCGTCGCGCAGGTGCATGGTGAAGCTTTTCGAGACTTCGGAAACGACGAGGGGCGTGGCCATGATTCTTCTTTCCTGGTTTCTAACGATGGCTCAGACCTGCAGGATCGAGGAGACGAGCAGCTGGGTGTAAGGCTCCCGCGGATCGTCGAGCACACGATCTGTCAGACCGTGTTCGATGACGCAGCCATCCTTCATCACCATCATCCGGTGCGAGAGAAGCCGGGCGACGGCGAGATCGTGGGTGACGATGATGGCCGAGAGGCCAAGATCGTTGACGAGGCCGCGCACCAGATCGAGCAGGCGCGCCTGCACCGAAACGTCGAGACCGCCGGTGGGTTCGTCCATGAAGACGAGGCGCGGCCCGGTGACGAGATTGCGGGCAATTTGCAGGCGCTGGCGCATGCCGCCGGAAAAGGCGCGCGGCTGGTCGTCGATGCGCTCTGCGTCGATCTCGACACGTTCGAGCCAGTCGATGGCGGCCGAGCGGATCTTGCCGTAGTGCCGGTCGCCGATCGCCATCAGCCGTTCACCGACATTGGCGCCGGCCGAGACGGTCATGCGCAGCCCGTCGGCGGGGTTCTGGTGTACGAACCCCCAGTCGGTGCGCATCAGGAAGCGGCGCTCGGCCTCATTCATATGGTAGAGGTCGCGGTAGCTGCCGTCGCGCATGTGGTACTCTACGCTGCCGGTGGTCGGCATCAGCCTGGTGGAGATGCAGTTGAGCAGCGTTGTCTTGCCGGAACCCGATTCGCCGACGATGGCGAGCACCTCGCCGGGCCAGAGCTCGAAGGAGACGTTCCGGCAGCCGATGCGATTGCCGTAGAATTTTGAGAGGTCGTTGACTTTGAGAAGCGCCGTGTCGGTCATTCCGCAGCCTCCCGGGCCAGCATTTCGCCGGCATGCCCCTGCGCCCGGCGATCTTCGCAATGGTCGGTATCGGAGCAGACGAACATGCGGCCGCCCTTGTCGTCGAGGATGACCTCGTCGAGGTAGACATCTTCTGCGCCGCAGAGCGCGCAGGGTTTGCCGAAGCGCTGGATCTCGAAGGGATGGTCTTCGAAATCCAGGCTGACGACGTCGGTATAGGGCGGCACGGCATAGATGCGCTTTTCGCGACCGGCGCCGAAAAGCTGCAGCGCTTCCGACTTGTGCATCTTCGGATTGTCGAACTTCGGTGTCGGCGAAGGATCCATGACGTAACGTCCATGCACCTTGACCGGATAGGCATAGGTGGTGGCGATGCGACCGTTGCGCGCGATGTCCTCGTAGAGCTTCACATGCATGAGGCCGTATTCTTCGAGCGCATGCATCTTGCGGGTCTCGGTCTCGCGGGGCTCAAGGAAGCGCAGCGGCTCTGGGATCGGCACCTGATAGACCAGCACCTGGCCGGCTCCGAGCTTTTCCTCCGGGATGCGGTGGCGCGTCTGGATGATCGTCGCATCCCTGGTATGCGTCGTCACCGCGACATTGGCGACCTTTTGGAAGAAGGCGCGGATGGAAACGGCGTTGGTCGTATCGTCGGCGCCCTGATCGATGACCTTCAGCACGTCGTCAGGCCCGATGATCGAGGCCGTCACCTGCACGCCGCCGGTGCCCCAGCCGTAGGGCATCGGCATTTCGCGCGAGGCGAAAGGCACCTGGTAGCCTGGAATGGCGATTGCCTTCAGGATGGCGCGGCGGATCATCCGCTTGGTCTGCTCGTCGAGATAGGCGAAGTTGTAGCTGGCGAGATCGCTCATTCGGCGGCTTCCTTCATGTCTTCGCCAGCACTGCGGGCGGCTTCGAATTCGCGGCGCATGCGGCGGACGAGATCGAGTTCGGCCTGGAAGTCCACATAATGCGGAAGCTTCAGGTGCTCGACGAAACCGGTCGCCTGGACGTTGTCGGAATGGGAAATGACGAATTCCTCATCCTGCGCAGGCGCGGTGATGTCCTCGCCGAGCTCTTCGGCGCGCAACGCCCTATCGACCAGAGACATCGCCATCGCCTTGCGCTCGCTCTGGCCGAAGACGAGGCCGTAGCCGCGGGTGAATTGCGGCGGCGCCTTGGCCGATCCCTTGAACTGGTTGACCATCTGGCATTCAGTGATTTGGATTACGCCGAGCGAGACGGCGAAGCCGAGCTCCGCCACGTCGAATTCCACCTCGACTTCGCCGATGCGGATCTCGCCGGTGAAGGGGTGATTGCGGCCATAGCCGCGCTGGGTGGAGTAGCCGAGCGCCAGCAGGAAGCCCTCGTCGCCCCGGGCAAGCGCCTGCAGGCGCAGGTCGCGGGTCATCGGGAATTCCATCGGCTCGCGGGTCAGGTCGCCGATCTCGTGATCTTCCGGCATGTCGCCGTCTGCCTCGATCAGGCCTTCCTCGCCGAGAATTTCGGATACGCGCATGACGCGGCCGGTCTCCGCCGTACGCTGGGCAGGCGCCTCGACCGCTTCGTCCTGAAGCAGCGAGGGATCGAGCAGCCGATGGGTATAATCGAAGGTAGGCCCAAGAAGCTGGCCGCCCGGCAGATCCTTGTAGGTCGCCGAGATGCGCCGTTCGATCGTCATATCAGCCGTGTCGAGCGGCCTTGAATAGCCGAAGCGCGGCAGAGTCGTGCGGTAGGCGCGCAGCAGGAAGATCGCCTCGATCATATCGCCGCGCGATTGGCGGATGGCGAGCGCTGCAAGCGTGCGGTCGAAAAGCGAGGCCTCCGCCATCACGCGGTCAACGGCGAGGCCCAACTGCGCCACGATCTGGTCGATGCCGATCGCCGGCAGAGAACGGTCGCCGCGGCGGCGGTCGGCAAGCAGGCGGTGGGCATTGGCAATGGCGGCCTCGCCACCCTTGACGGCAACATACATGAGCTCAGATCTCCGTTGCTGTGATCTTGGTGGTGCGCGGCAGACAGAGGAAGCGTTTGCCCGATGTCAGCACGATGTCGATGCCGCGCGGAAAGAGCGCACGATTGTCCGTCCAAAGCGGCAGAAAGGTCTCGGGCAGCCCCCTGGGCGCGATCTCAGTCTCGCTCTGGATGCCGGGGCCGATCAGTGCCAATCTGCGCCCGCCCTCCAGCTCGGCGAGTTCGATGATAATGGTCGTCGAACGGTCGGGATATTCCTGCGTGCCCGATGCAAAGACGCCGAAGGAGGAAAGCGCGGTACCGGCTTCCGTGAAAGCGAAGCGCGCCTCGGCCTTTTCGCTCGTCAGCGGAGCGCCAGTGTGGAAGCCGAGCCATTCCGGCACAGCCGATTTGGCCAATCCCTGCGAAAGCCAGACCGGCGTGTCATGGTCGCAAAGTGTCAGCGCGATCGCGCCGGCGGCGATGCCGAACGGCCCGGGCGGAGCGATATCGGGCTCAACGGTCTGGATCGTGCCGGGACGGGCCATGCCGTCCATCAGCATCTTGAAAACGCTCTGGGCGTGGAACACCGGGGCGGCAAAGCCGCCGATCAGGGCTTCTATCTTCAGACCCATCAGTCGTCACCCCGCACCATAGTGAAAAAGTCGACGCGGGTTGCCGCCGTCTCATCCGCCTTACGGCGTTCGGCAGCGGCTATCCGTTCCTCGATCGGCAGAAGCAGGGCCTGTTCCACAAATTCCCTGGTCGCCTCCTGCTGCCAGAGCGCGTCGAACATCGCCGCAAGACGGGCCTTTTCCCGGTCGGTGCCGAGCGCCTGCGCATGCCCGACCGATCCGGAGTCGAGCCGGACCGAAGCACGCGTCACCGTCACTTCCCCAAGATTGAAGGCGGCTCCGCCGCCACCGATGCGCCCGCGCACCATCACCAGGCCGGTTTCGGGTCCGCGCACCGGCTGCACCTGAGGCTTTTCCGGCAACGCATCCCAGACCGCCGAGAGCTCGCTTCGTTTTGCGCGCGCCAGCAGATCGGCGGCGCGTTTGCGCGCCGACACCCTCTGTGACGCAGCGTCCCTATTCTCCGCTGATATCATCGCCATCTTCCCGGAAATATCTATTGATATAGACAACTATACAAGATATTTCTAGGCTTAGATCGAAGTCGTGACAAGGGTGTGACATCTCAGGCGTAACGCATCTTTTCGCTGCGCAGGCGACTCTGTAACGCTTTGATCCAAGCAGTGGGAATGAAGTGGCAGGGCAGGGTGGAATGGCGGGATTGAAGCAGGTGCAAAGGCAAACGGGTGTGGCGCTTTGGCGTCAGATTGCCGACCGGATACGGGAGGCGATCAGCGCCGGCGCCTATGACGAAACTGGAATGGTGCCGCCAGAAACCGGGCTGGCGCTGCAGTTCGGCGTCAACCGGCATACGGTGCGCAGCGCTCTGGCGGCGCTGGCGCAAGAGGGGATCGTGCGTGCGGTGCAAGGTCGCGGCACGCTGATCGAGCGCAAGGAGCGCTTCAACTTCCCGATCACGCGGCGCACCCGCTTTACCGCCGGTATCGGCGATCAGGCGCGCGAGATGCGAGGACTTCTGCTCGAGGAGGCAAAGGAGGAGGCGAGCGCCGAGGTCGCTCGCTGGCTTGGCCTGAAGCCGGGAGCAGAGGTGATCCGGCTTGAAACGCTGCGCGAGGCCGACAAGCGGCCGGTTTCAAGGGCGACGAGCTGGTTTCCCGCCGAACGTTTCGCCGGGATCGGCGAGGCCTACCGAAATCACGAATCGATCACCAAGGCTTTCGCCGAACTCGGGCTGGTGGACTACGTCCGGGCGACAACCGAGGTAACGGCGGCGCATGCTGCTACTGCCGATCTGGCTGACCTAGAGCTCACCCCTGGCGCGATCCTTCTGATCGCCAAGGCGATGAACACCGATCTTGATGGCGTGCCGGTGCAATATTCCATTAGCCGGTTTGCGGCTGATCGGGTGCAGTTCACCATCGAGAATTGAGGCTTGGCGTGCCGACCGGCTCCGGTGGCACGCCTACTTGAATTCAATGCGCGCCGGACATATCGCCCAGCACTTCCTTGGAAGCGACGGTGGAATCCGCATTCAGCTTGTAGACCATGGGAACGCCGGTCGCGAGGTTGAGGGCAAGCACGCCTTCTTTGCTGAGCTTGTCGAGCACCATGACGAGCGAACGCAGCGAATTGCCATGCGCGGCAACCAGCACCTTCTCGCCGCGCAGCACGCGCGGCAGGATTTCCGTGAGGTAGTAAGGCCAGACGCGCGCGCCGGTGTCGCGCAGGCTCTCGCCGCCGGGCGGCGGCACGTCGTAGGAACGGCGCCAGATATGCACCTGTTCCTCGCCCCATTTGGCGCGCGCATCATCCTTGTTGAGGCCGGAGAGGTCGCCGTAGTCACGCTCGTTCAACGCCTGGTCGCGGATCGTCTCGAGGTCAGGTTGACCGACCTTGTCGAGAATGAGCTTCAGCGTGTGCTGCGCGCGAACCAGAGCCGAGGTAAAGGCGATGTCGAATTTGATCCCGTATTCGGCAAGTGCGGCGCCGCCCGCATTGGCTTCCTGGATGCCGAGCTCGGTCAGATCGGGATCCTTCCAGCCGGTGAAGAGATTCTTCAAGTTCCAGTCGCTCTGGCCGTGACGAACGAGGACGAGGGTACCGCTCATGAATATGCCTCCGTAATATCCTTATTGGGAAGAAAGCCCGAGCACGTCGAGCATGGAATAGAGCCCCGGCTTCTTGTCGCGCGCCCAGAGCGCCGCCTTGATGGCACCGCGTGCGAAGATCGAACGGTCGGCCGCACTGTGCGACAGGCTGACGATTTCGCCTTCGCCGGCGAAAAGCACGGAATGCTCGCCGATGACGGAGCCGCCGCGCAGCGTCGCAAAACCGATCGTACCCGCCTCCCGGGCGCCGGTATGTCCATCGCGCACCCTGACCGATTTCGAGGCGAGATCGACATTGCGGCCCCTGGCCGCCGCTTCGCCGAAAAGAAGTGCAGTGCCGGAAGGGGCGTCGACTTTGTGCTTGTGATGCATTTCCAGGATCTCGATGTCCCAATCAACAGGATCGAGCGCCCGCGCCGCCTGTTCGACCAGGACGCTGAGCAGATTGACGCCAAGGCTCATATTGCCCGACTTGACGATGCGGGCATGGCGTGCCGCGGCGGCGATCTTCGCGTTGTCCTCGGTCGAGCAGCCCGTCGTGCCGACGACATGAACGATACGGGCCTGCGCGGCGAGGCCGGCGAATTCCACGCTTGCGGCAGGCGAGGTGAAGTCGAGCACGCCTTCGGCATGGAGAAATGCCTGGAGCGGGTCGTCGCCGATCATGACTCCGGTCGGGCCGAGGCCCGCCATCTCGCCAGCATCCTTGCCGACGAAGGGCGAGCCGACACGCTCGACGGCAGCGTGCAATGTCACGCCGTCGATCGAATGGACGAGCCGGATCAGCGTCTGTCCCATGCGTCCCGCCGCGCCAACCACCACTAGTTTCATCGCAGCATCGCTCATGTCCGTCTCACCAAGTTAGTTTGAATCGGAGGCCGAAGGCCTCTGCAGGTTGTTGAGGCGAGCGTAAAGACCGTCACTGACCTTCGCAAGCGCCTCGTGATTGCCTTCCTCGACGACCCGGCCCTGCTGCATGACGACGATCTTGTCGGCGCGCACCACGGTCGACAGCCGGTGGGCAATGACGACGACGGTGCGCCCCGTCATCGCCTCGTCGAGCGCCTTCTGCACGGCGGCCTCGGATTCGGTGTCGAGGGCCGACGTCGCTTCGTCGAGGAGCAGGATCGGCGCCTTGCGCACCAGTGCGCGCGCGATGGAAAGCCGCTGACGCTGGCCGCCCGAAAGCGTCACGCCGTTTTCACCGACCGGCGTATCGTAACCCTGTGGCTGGGCCGAGATGAAATCATGCGCATAGGCGAGCCGAGCCGCCTCTTCCACCTCGGCATCGGTCGCTTCCGGCCGGCCGTAGCGGATGTTGTCGCGGATCGTACCCTCGAACAGGTAGGGCTGCTGCGAGACATAGGCGAGCTGCTGGCGCAGCGACTTCTTGGTGATGTGGGCGATATCCTGTCCGTCGATCAGGATCTCGCCTTCACGCGGATCGTAGAAGCGCGGAATGAGGCTGATGACGGTGGATTTGCCAGCGCCCGAGGGGCCGACGAGCGCCGTGGTCGCTCCGCCCTCGGCGACGAAGCTGACGTTGTTCAGCACGCTTTCATTGCCGTAGGCGAAGGAAACATTGCGGAATTCGATGCGCGCCTGCGTCACCGTCAGCGGCCGGGCATCCGGGAGGTCGCGCTGGCGCGGCTCCATGTCGAGCAGTTCGTAGATCATCCGCGCATTGACGACGGCGCGTTCCATCTGCACCTGCAGGCGGGCAAGGCGGCGGGCCGGGTCATAGGCAAGCAGCAGCGCCGTCACGAAGGAGAAGAAGGCGCCCGGGGCCACATTGTAATAGATCGAGCGATAGGCGGCATAGGCAAGCACGCTGGCGACGGCAAAGCCCGCAAAGCTCTCCGTCAGCGGCGAAGTGCGTTCGGAAAGCCGGGCAATCCGGTTCGCCCGGTTCTCGGCGGCCGTGATGAGCTTGTTGACCTTGTTCTCCAGCTCCTCTTCCATCGTGAAGGCTTTGACGATGGCAATACCCTGGATCGTCTCCTGCATCGCCCCCAGCACGTGGCTGTTCAGATGCACGGCCTCGCGGGTTGCCGAGCGAAGCCGCTTGGAAACATAACGCAGCGCATAGAGCAGCGGCGGCGCCATGATGAACACGGCCAGGCTGAGCAGCGGGTCCTGAAGGACCATCACGCCGATCAGCGAAACGAAGGTCAGGAGGTCGCGCACCGTCGAGGTGATCGTCAGATTGAGCACGTCGCGGATGCCGCTGACGTTCTGGCTCACCTGCGCGGCGATATGGGCCGACCGTGCCTCACTGAAAAAGCCGACAGAAAGCGTCATCAGATGCGCATAGAGGCGGCGCTGATATCGGGCGACGATATTGTTGCCGACCTTGGAAAGCGCCACGGCCTGGCCGTAGCTGGCAAAACCGCGCAACACGAAGGCAACGAAGATCGAAAGACAGATGATCCAGACGACGTCGGCGCGGCGGTTGGCGAAGGCCTCGTCGATGATCGCCCGCATGATCCATGCAGTGAACGCCGTCGAAAGCGCCACGACCACGAGGCAGGCGATCGCAAAGACATAACCCCAGAGATGGTCGCGGCCGTTTTCAGCGATGATGCGCTTCAGGATGCCGGTCACGGTATCGCTGTTGACGCTCTGCTTTCTGCTTTCCGCGGCTTCCAAAAATGAGCTTTCCTGTCCTGTGCCGGCGCGCCATGGATGCGGCACGCGCTTTTGCCGGCTCTATAAAGAGTTAGGATTGGTTTGGCTAGAGCGCCGCGCGTCCGACTGGGCGGGCCAGCACGCTCTGCCTGCCTTGGGCGCGGGGTCAACGCCGCCAGCGGCGGCCTTCCGTCGATACGCCGAAATTCGCCGGCATTCGGGCATAGGCGGAAAGCCCGGCAAGGGCTGCCAGCGGATGCGTCACCACATAGGTGGGAATGGTGCGAAGCAGCGCTGTATGCGGCGCCTTGTCTTCGAAGGCGATGCGGAATTCCGGCTTCTTCAGCGCCGGGAGGATCTTTTGTGAGATGCCGCCGGAGAGATAGACGCCGCCGCGCGCCATGAACACCATCGCCATGTCGCCCGCCACGCGGCCGAGATAGGTGGCAAACAGCGAGACGGTCTCAACGGCCGCCTTGTCGCTGTCGGCAAGCGCATGCGAGGTGATGTCGGCGGGATCCTTCATCGTCGGCTGGATGCCGTCGACGACGCAGATGGCGTTATAGAGATTGACGAGGCCGCGCCCGCAGAGGATCTGTTCGGCCGAAACGCGGCCTTCGATCGTCTCGATATGCGGAAAGATTTCATAATCGCGTTTGCTGCGCGGCCCGAGATCGACATGACCGCCTTCGCCGGGAACCGGGATCCAGCTCTGCTGGGCATGCACGAGCCCGCCGACGCCGAGGCCGGTGCCGGGTCCGAGAACGACGCGCGAGGCGATCATGTCGCCGGTGGCATTGCCGATGCGCTCACGGTTCTCATCGGATAGGGCGGCGATTGCCAGCGCCTGCGCCTCGAAATCGTTGACGACGAGCACATCCTCTATGCCGAGGCCGCCGATCATCGTCTTAGGCCGGACTACCCAATCGCAATTTGTCAGAGGAATCTCGTCGTCGTTGATCGGACCGGCGACGGCGAGGATGGCCGAACGCGGCTGCACCGCCGTCTTGTCGAGCACGCCCCTCTGGATCGCTTCGTCGATCGTGGAAAAATCCGCCGTGCGCACATTTGGAAACTGCTTCGGCTCGGCATAGGCGTCGGTCAGGATGGAGAAGCGGGCATTAGTGCCGCCGATATCGCCGATCAGGATCGGGAAAGGCAGCGGAGCGGTGCTGTGGTTCGGTTTTGGCATGGCCGGTTCCGTGCTGATCAGGCTTCGAGTGTGGGAAGGAGCTTTATAGCGGTCGCGTGGTTGAGCGCCATCGGAATGTCGTAGACGATCGCCAACCGCATCAGTGCCTTCACGTCGACATCATGCGGCATCGGGGTCAGCGGGTCGACGAAGAAGATCAGGGCGTCGACCTCACCGGTCGAAATCAGCGCGCCGATCTGCTGATCGCCACCGAGCGGACCGCTTTTGAGCCTGGTGACGTCGAGATCGGGAGCGGCGTCAAGCACCCGGCCGCCGGTCGTGCCCGTCGCGACGATCTTCCAGCGCGAGAGAAGGTCCTGATTGGCGCGGGCGAATGCCGCCATGTCGTCCTTCTTCTGGTCATGCGCGATCAGCGCAAGGCATTTGCTGCCGGCCATGAAGTGAATCTCCGCCCCAACAATTCAATCGATTTGATCGCTTTATACCAAGAATTTGCGATTTGAAAGACAGAGCGTCGGCCACTTCATTGGAGCGCCGGCTTGTCGTTCGGGACCGGGCCGACATCCGGCAATGCGTCATCGCTATCGTCAGCCGACGCGGCCGCCGGAGCGGCGGCGAACGCGCTTGCGGCGGAGGGCCCGCCATAGGTGGCGGCTTGCATCGAAGCGACGGAAGCGGCATCGAGAACCGCGGCGCAGGCCTTCGGCAGATCGGAGACCATCATCTCACGCGGCGGCTTCGGCGGCTTGGCGCCGGGCTTGGGTGGTTTCGGCGGCGCCCAGGGCGCCGGCGTGAACCAATAGGCGAGCGACTTGTCGCAGCCGTCTCCGGCGGGGACCGGGGCTTGCGGCGTGCATCCGGCAGCGCCGGGCGGGCATTTGATGCGGATGTGGAAATGCGAGTCATGGCCGTATATCGGCCGGAGCTTGCCAAGGTTGGTGCGGTCGCCCGTCCAGGTGTCACACATCTTCTTCTTGATCGCCGGATTGACGAAGATGCGCTCCACTTCGGGATAGCTTGCCGCCAGCATCAAAAGCCGCGCGCGCGATTGGCTCCATACCTTGGGGTTGACGGTGAGGAATTTGTCCTTCTGCAGCATGCTGGTGAATGGCAGGTCCTCGCGCTCCTGGGGCGTCATGCGGCGCGCCGGCATCGGGGTGAACCAGATATCGGCATCGAGGCCGATCTGGTGCGAGGAATGGCCGTTGAGCATCGGCCCGCCGCGCGGCTGCGCGATATCGCCGACGAGAATGCCAGGCCAGCCGGCATATTTGACCGCGTCCTGCGAAAACCGTTCCAAGAGCGCGATCATCGCCGGGTTGCCCCAGCGGCGGTTGCGTGAAAGCCGCATCGCCTGCCAGGTCGGCCCGTCGGTCGGCAGCGCCACCGCGCCGGTCATGCAGCCCTTTGCATAGAAGCCGATCGGCAGCGCCGGCCCCTGCGTCGGCAGGCTGGCGCCTGCAAATAGAGCCTTGGCGCTGCCTGGGCTTGGCGTCTTCTGCTGTGCGCCGACGTCGCCGGCGGCGAGGCCTGCGCCGATCGCGCCGGCAAGCGTTAGTCTGCCGAATGTTCTGAAAGCCTGGGCGAAGCCGAGAGCCATGCTGTTCCCTTAAGTCGATGCCGAAGTGATTTGCGTTCGAATCTATCGTGAAAAGCGATTTTGGTGAATCGATGATTTGACGGACGGGCGCGGGAGGAGCCGGTGGCGGATCGCCGCAGCGCCGCCGAAGCTGCCCTTTGTCAGGTACGGGCCGGTTCAAAAATTCGCGAGCCCGGCAAAAACCAAACTCTTTCCTGTTTTTCGCCCCTATTTCTCGTATTGTCGAATCCATCAATATTCAGGGGAAGTGGGAATGGCGGCTTTTTGGTCGAAAATCGGTCTGTTTCTGTCACTTGCGGGTGCTTTGACGCCTTTCGCGGCAATAGGTGAAGAGCAGCCGTTTCAGATCGGGAGCTCGGTCATCAGCGAGATGAAATATAAGCCTGGCTTTGCTCATTTCGATTACGTCAATCCCAACGCCCCCAAGGGCGGAGATTTGCGCCTTTCCGCTAGTGGGGCCTTCGACACCTTCAATCCGGTGCTTGCCAAGGGCCAGACGGCAGTTGGCTTGGCGCTCGTTTACGACACGCTGATGAAACCGGCCGATGACGAGCTGCTTGTCTCATACGGACTGCTTGCCGAAGGACTGTCTTTCCCCGCCGATGTCTCGAGTGCGACCTTTCGCCTGCGCGCGGAGGCAAAGTGGGCCGACGGGCAACCGGTCACGCCCGAGGATGTCATCTTCAGCCTGGATAAGACCAAGGAGCTCAATCCCGTCACCGCGAACTATTATCGGCACGTGGTAAAGGCCGAAAAAACCGGCGATCGTGACATCACCTTCACTTTCGACGAGAAGAACAACCGCGAGCTTCCGAATATTCTCGGCCAGTTGGTTGTCGTGCCGAAACATTGGTGGGAGGGCCAGGGACCGGACGGCAAGCCCCGCGATATTTCAAAGACGACGCTCGAGCCCGTAATGGGGTCCGGACCTTATAAGATTGCGTCCTTCTCGCCCGGAGCGACAATCCGTTATGAACTGCGTGACGACTATTGGGGCAAGGATCTCAATGTGAATGTCGGCCAGAACAATTTCCGCAACGTCATCTACACCTATTTCGGTGATCGGGACGTCGAGTTTGAAGCCTTTCGCGCCGGCAACAGCGACTTTTGGCAGGAAACCACAGCTGCCCGCTGGGCGACGGGATATGATTTCCCTGCAGTGAAAGAAGGACGCGTCAAGAAGGAAGAGGTTGCAAACCCGCTGCGCTCCACCGGAATCATGCAGGCTCTCGTGCCCAATATGCGGCGTGATCTGTTTAAGGACGAGCGAGTCCGCGAAGCGCTGAACTACGGTTTCGATTTCGAGGAGCTGAACCGCACGGTTGCGTTCAACAGCTACAAGCGCATCGACAGCTATTTTTGGAACACCGAGCTTGCCTCTTCGGGGCTGCCACAGGGGCGTGAACTGGAAATACTGGAGGGCATGAAGGACAGGGTTCCGCCCGAGGTCTTCATGACACCGTACACCAATCCCGTCGGCGGTGACCCGCAGAAAAGCCGCGACAACCTTCGCAAGGCGATTGCACTGCTGAAAGAGGCTGGCTGGGAGATCAAGAGCAATCGCATGGTCAGTACCAAGACCGGCCAGCCGATGAGCTTTGAGATACTGTTGTCGAGCCCCATGTTGGAGCGCTGGGCGGTGCCTTATGCCAACAATCTCAAGAAAATCGGCATAGATGCGCGCGTGCGGACAGTTGATGCATCGCAAGCTGTCAACCGCGAACGCAGCTTCGACTACGATATGATCTGGAATGTCTGGGCGCAGTCGATGAACCCCGGCAACGAGCAGGCCGACTATTGGGGATCCGGCTCGGTGAACCAGCAAGGCTCCCAGAATTATGCCGGCATCGCCAATCCGGCAATCGACGAACTCATCCGCATGATCATCTTCGCGCCGAACCGCGATGAACAGGTCGCGGCGATCAAGGCGATGGACAGGGTCCTGCTTGCAAACCACTACGTCATCCCGCTGTTCTACCGCGGTACCCAGAACATCGTCTATTGGAACACGATCACTCATCCCGCCGAATACCCGGCCTATAGCCTCGGCTTCCCCGATGTCTGGTGGTCGGCTTCGGCAAAATGAGCGGGCTTGCAATGCTGGGGCTCTGGGCTCCAAATGGCACGAGCGAATCACGACAAGCCGGCAGGGCCGGCAAGGGAAGGCTGGCGGATTGAGCGGCATTAGACTGGACGGCAGGCAGACAAGAAGAAGATTTCCGGAGGCTGAAGGCTGATGGGAGCCTATGTCATTCGCCGCCTGCTTTTGATGATCCCGACCATTATCGGCATCATGGCGATCTCCTTCATCGTTGTTCAATTCGCCCCCGGCGGTCCGGTCGAGCAGGTGATCGCTCAATTGACCGGCCAGGCCGATGGCGCCGATCAGCGCCTCTCCGGGGGCGGCGACCTGATGGGCGACGGAGGAGGGGACGAAGGCTCGAGATATCGTGGTGCCCAGGGGCTCGATCCGGAACTGATCGCCAAGCTCGAGAAACAGTTCGGCTTCGACAAGCCGCCGCTGACGCGTTTTGGCGAGATGATGTGGAATTACATCCGCTTCGATTTCGGCGAGAGCTTCTTCCGTAACACCTCCGTGCTCGATCTCATCAAGGAGAAGCTGCCGGTGTCGATCTCGCTCGGCGTCTGGATCCTGATTTTCTCCTATGCGATCTCCATCCCGCTCGGCATCCGCAAAGCGGTGAAAGATGGGTCGACCTTCGATGTCTGGACCTCGGGCGTCATCGTCGTCGGTTATGCCGTGCCGAGCTTTCTTTTCGGCATTCTGCTGATCGTGCTTTTCGCCGGTGGCTCCTTCTACGACTGGTTTCCGCTGCGGGGCCTGGTTTCGGACAATTTCGACCAGCTCGCCTGGTGGCAGAAGCCGCTCGATTATTTCTGGCACCTCACCCTGCCACTGATCTCGCTTTCGCTTGCCGCTTTCGCGACGACGACGCTCTTGACTAAGAATTCCTTCATCGAGGAGATCAAGAAGCAATATGTCGTGACCGCCCGCGCCAAGGGCCTGAATGAGCGGCAGGTGCTTTACGGCCACGTTTTCCGCAATGCCATGCTGATCATCATTGCCGGTTTTCCCGGCGCCTTCATCTCGGCCTTCTTCACCGGGTCGCTGCTGATCGAAAATATCTTCTCGCTCGATGGCCTCGGCCGCCTGGGCTATCTCTCAGTCGTCAACCGGGATTATCCGATCGTTTTCGCGACACTCTATATCTTCTCGCTGCTCGGTCTGTTCGTCAGCTTGATTTCCGACCTGATCTATACCTGGATCGATCCGCGCATCGATTTCGAGCGGAGGGATGTCTGATGGACACCGCCGCAAATCCCGTCACTGCAACTCCCGTCAAGCCGCCGCGCAAGGGGCTGCTGTCGCCGACCAACATCCGTCGCTGGAAGAATTTCCGGGCGAACGGCCGCGGCTACTGGTCGCTGTGGCTTTTCCTGCTGCTGTTCGTGCTAAGCCTGTTTGCCGAATTCCTCGCCAACGACCGGCCGATCGTCGCCTCCTACAAGGGCGAGATCCTGTTTCCCGTACTGATCGATTATCCCGAGGAGAAGTTCGGCGGCTTTCTAGCCGAAACCGACTACCGTTCCTCGGTGATATCGGACGAGATCAATGCCAATGGCTGGATGATCTGGCCGCCGATCCGTTATTCCTACCGCTCGGTTAATTCGAACATCCCGCATTCGGCGCCGACCGCCCCCTTCTGGCTGATGACGAAGGAGGAGCGTTGCTCCGGTTATCCCCAAGGGGCGAATGATCCCGCCTGCACGCTGGGCAATCTCAACTGGCTCGGCACCGACGACCAGGCCCGCGACGTGCTGGCGCGCGTCATCTACGGCTTCCGCATATCGGTGCTCTTCGGCCTGGCGCTCACCATCTGCTCGGCCGTCATCGGCGTCACCGCAGGCGCCGTGCAGGGCTATTTCGGCGGCTGGACCGACCTCTTGCTGCAGCGCTTGATCGAAATCTGGTCGTCGATGCCGGTGCTTTACATCTTGCTGATCATCGCTGCGATCCTGCCGCCCGGCTTTTTCGTGCTGCTCGGCATCATGCTGCTCTTTTCCTGGGTGGGCTTCGTCGGCGTCGTGCGCGCCGAATTCCTGCGCGCCCGCAATTTCGAATATGTCCGCGCTGCCCGCGCGCTCGGCGTCAACAACCGCACCATCATGTGGCGCCATCTGCTGCCGAACGCCATGGTGGCGACGCTCACCTTCCTGCCCTTCATTCTCTCCGGCTCGATTACGACGTTGACCTCGCTCGATTTCCTCGGCTTCGGCATGCCGCCCGGCTCACCTTCGCTCGGCGAGATGATCGCCCAGGGCAAGACCAATCTCCAGGCGCCCTGGCTGGGCCTGACGGCTTTCTTCACCATGTCGATCATGCTTTCCCTTTTGATCTTCATCGGCGAAGCCGTGCGCGACGCCTTCGATCCGAGGAAGACGTTTCAATGAGTGACATGACAGAACCGCTCCTCTCCGTCCGCGATCTCTCGGTTGCCTTCCATCAGGGTGGCGAGACCTCGCTCGCCGTCGATCGCATCTCCTTCGATATCGCCAAGGGCGAGGTCGTGGCGCTCGTCGGCGAATCCGGCTCCGGCAAGTCGGTCTCGGCCAATTCGATCCTGCGGCTTCTGCCTTATCCGTCGGCAAGCCATCCCTCCGGCGAAATCCTGTTCAAGGGGCAGGACTTGTTGAAGGCGCCGGAGAGGGCGTTGCGCGAGGTGCGCGGCAACGACATCACCATGATCTTTCAGGAGCCGATGACCTCGCTCAATCCGCTTCATACGATCGAGAAGCAGATCGCCGAGATCCTCGCCTTGCACCAGGGGCTCACCGGCCAGGCGGCGCGCGAGCGCGTGCTGGAACTGTTGAACCAGGTCGGCATCCGCGAGCCTGAGAAGCGGTTGAAGGCCTATCCGCACGAACTCTCCGGCGGTCAGCGCCAGCGCGTCATGATCGCCATGGCGCTTGCCAACCGGCCGGAACTGCTGATCGCAGACGAGCCGACTACCGCGCTCGACGTCACCGTGCAGGCGCAGATCCTTGAGCTTCTCCGGCAATTGAAGGCGGCGCACGGCATGTCGCTGCTGTTCATCACCCATGATCTCGGCATCGTGCGCAAATTCGCCGATCGCGTCTGCGTCATGACCAAAGGCCGGATCGTCGAAACCGGGACGGTCGCCGAGGTTTTCGCCAATCCGAGGCACGAATATACCCGTCACCTCCTTGCCTCCGAACCGCGCGGCGAGCCGCCGGTTGGCGATCCGTCGAAACCGGTGGTGATGGAAGGCTCCGATATCCGCGTCTGGTTCCCGATCAAGGCGGGGCTGATGCGCCGCGTCGTCGATCACGTCAAGGCGGTCGATGGCATCGATCTTTCGCTGCGGGCCGGGCAGACGCTAGGCGTCGTCGGCGAATCCGGTTCCGGCAAGACAACGCTCGGCCTGGCGCTCACCCGTCTCATCTCTTCGCAAGGACGGATCGCCTTTGTCGGCAGGGATATAGCCGGTTACTCTTTCAACGAGATGCGGCCATTGCGCAACCAGCTGCAGATCGTCTTCCAGGATCCGTACGGTTCGCTCAGCCCCCGCATGTCGGTTGGCGATATCATCGCCGAGGGGCTGAAGGTGCATGAGCGCGCCTTGAGCGCCGAGGAGCGCGACCAGCGTGTCTGCTGGGCGCTGGAGGAGGTGGGCCTCGATCCGCTGACCCGCTGGCGTTATCCGCATGAATTCTCCGGCGGCCAGCGCCAGCGCATCGCGATTGCCCGCGCCATGGTGCTGAAGCCGCGTTTCGTCATGCTCGACGAGCCGACATCCGCGCTCGATATGAGCGTGCAGGCCCAGGTGGTCGATCTCCTGCGCGATCTGCAGAAGAAGCACGATCTCGCCTATCTCTTTATCAGCCACGATTTGAAGGTGGTGAAGGCGCTTGCCAATGACGTCATCGTCATGCGTTTTGGGAAGGTGGTAGAGCAGGGACCGTCATCGGAAATCTTCCGTGCGCCGAAGGACGATTACACCAAAGCACTCATGGCGGCGGCTTTCAACATCGAGGCGGTGCCGACGCCCGCCGTGCAGCAGTAAAGAAAATCATGTCCGCACCTTCTCCCGTTCTCGTCGATCTCAAATTCAACCCCGAAGGTATTGCCCATGCGCTGAAGACGGCTTTTCCCGATCGCGGAAGCATCAATCTCGCCGATCCGGCCGATGCCGCGCGTGATCTCCGTGCTGTCGAATATGCTCTTCTCTGGAAGCCTGATGGCGACCTTTTCAGCCGGGCGCCAAACCTCAAGGTCATCTTCTCGGGCGGTGCCGGCGTCGATCACATCATCGGCATGGATGGCCTGCCTGATGTTCCGATAGTTCGCTTCGTCGACCACAGCCTGACGACCCGCATGAGCGAATGGGTTGTCATGCAGTGCCTGATGCATCTGCGCGCGCAATATGCTCATGACATCAAGCAGAGGCGGCGCGAATGGGCCAAATTGATCGCGCCGGAAGCGGCGGAGGTGACCGTCGGCGTCATGGGTCTCGGAATTCTCGGCCAGGATGCGGTGGCCAAGCTGAAAGTGTTGGGTTTCGACGTCGTCGGCTGGTCGCGCACCCGCAAGTCAATCGACGGCGTCGAGACATTCGACGCGGGCGGATTGGACAGATTTCTAGGCAGGACCGACATTCTTGTCGGCCTCTTGCCGCTGACGCCTGAGACGACCGGCTTTTATGATAGAGGGCTATTTAAGAAGCTTCGCGGTGGTGCGCTCGGACGGCCGGTCTTCATCAATGCCGGTCGCGGCAAAAGCCAGATCGAGAGCGACATCGTCTCGGCCATCAGGGAGGGGACGCTCGGCGGCGCTTCTCTCGACGTTTTTGAAGTGGAGCCGCTCGCCGCCGACAGCCCGTTATGGGAGTTGGAGAACGTCTTTATCACCCCGCATGACGCGGCAGTCTCCGAAGAAAACGCGCTGTTCCGCCATGTCGAGACGCAGATCGCCCGTTTTGAGCGCGGCGAGACGCTGCAGTTTGTGATCGATCGCGCCGTCGGCTATTAGCGGCATTCGGACGAAAACGTGCAGCAGTTTGGCTATTCTGAAAGGCCGTGGCATGTTTAAGCCCGGAACCTTCCAGACGGCCACCCGTTTTCTTTCCGAAGTTCTTCGCGGCCCGGTCGGCCGCCAAGGCAGCGGAAGGAGACGATGATGGCTCATCAGACTGAAACGCGCTGGGAAAAATCCGACGGCAAGCTTCATGAGGAGCAGCAGATCCCGCCGGTGAAGGCAAAGCAGGGACGCATGGGTTATCGTATTCTGACCGTGCTGCTCGTGGCGCTGATCCTTGCTTTCGTGGTCTGGATCCCGGTGGAGATCTGGGGCAATCGCGAGGCGGACGAGGTGGCGCCGCAGCAGCCCGGCCAGCAGCTCCAGCAGCAACAATCGGACGCAGCACCCGCGCCGACGCTGCAGAATGGAAATGCGGTTCCAACCGAGACGCCGCAGACGGCGCCCGCCCCCAATACCGCGCCTGCTGCACCGGCCCAACCTGCGGCGCCGGCGCAGTAAGTGTTCGACAGATGATCTCCCGCATCCCGCCGCCACCTGCGGCGGGATGTTTATGTTTTGTCTGGACTTTGCCCGCCGATTTTTCGATAAGAAGGCGCACGAACCGGTTTCGTGCGCCGGCCCGGAACTTGGCAGCGCCTGACCGGAGTGGACAGGGGCAGGAATCTCATGGCCAAGACTGATATCGCGAGACGTGTCTATAATCACGCCTGGAAACTCGACCCGATCATCCGCAGCCTGATCGATACCGACTTCTACAAGCTGCTGATGCTGCAGATGATCTGGAAGCTCTATCCTGACGTCAATGCCTCTTTCACCCTGATCAACCGCACCAAGCGTGTGCGCCTGGCCGAGGAGATCGACGAAGGCGCGTTGCGCGAACAGCTCGATCATGCGCGCACGCTGAGGCTCTCCAAGAAGGAGATGATCTGGCTGGCGGGTAACAGTTTCTACGGCCGCGCACAGATCTTTGAGCCGGAATTTCTTGCCTGGCTCTCCAACTTCCAGCTTCCCGAATACGAGCTGTCGAAGAAGGACGGGCAATATGTCCTGGATTTCCATGGACCGTGGAAGGAGACCACGATGTGGGAAATCCCGGCGCTCGCCATCGTCAATGAGCTGCGTTCGCGCTCGGCGATGAAGGCGCTCGGTCCCTTCACCCTTGATGTGCTCTATGCCCGCGCCAAGGCGAAGATGTGGTCCAAGGTCGAGCGGCTGAGAGAGCTGCCGGGCTTGCGCATCTCCGATTTCGGCACCCGCCGGCGCCACAGCTTCCTCTGGCAGCGCTGGTGCGTCGAGGCATTGAAGGAAGGCATCGGTCCGGCCTTTACCGGCACCAGCAACGTATTGCTGGCGATGGATTCCGATCTTGAGGCCGTCGGCACCAATGCACACGAGCTGCCGATGGTGGCCGCCGCCCTGGCCCAAACCGACGAGCAGCTCCGCAATGCCCCCTACAAGATCCTGCGGGACTGGAACAAGCTCTATGGCGGCAACCTGCTGATCGTTCTTCCGGATGCCTTCGGCACCGCAGCCTTTCTGCGCGACGCCCCGGACTGGGTCGCCGACTGGACCGGTTTTCGTCCCGACAGCGCGCCGCCGATCGAAGGTGGTGAAAAGATCATCGACTGGTGGAAGAAGATGGGCCGCGATCCGCGCCAGAAGCTCTTGATCTTCTCCGACGGCCTCGATGTCGACGCCATTATCGACACCTACCGGCATTTCGAAGGCCGCGTGCGCATGAGCTTCGGCTGGGGCACCAATCTGACGAACGATTTCGCCGGCTGCGCGCCGACAGAAATCTCCGGCCTCAATCCGATTTCCGTCGTCTGCAAAGTCAGCGACGCTAATGGTCGCCCCGCGGTGAAACTCTCAGACAACCCGCAGAAGGCGACCGGCGATCCGGCGGAGGTCGAACGCTACCTGAAATTCTTCGGCGCCGAGGACCGGGTCGATCAGACGGTCCTGGTATAGGCACGAGGTGAAGCGCGGCCATCCCGGGGTAGATCGATATGCCCGGCCATCGCATCCTCGATCGACCAGCCGAAACGCCAGGCGTCGTACATCGAATACCATTCCTGCAGATCGGTGATCGGCAGAACATCCGGCTTCGACATCGGGTTGTCCGCCAGGCTGCGGCCAAGAGCACGGTCGCGCACGCCGCGCTCCTGCATCTCAAGCAGATTCTCGAACATCATCACCCCGGCCCTCCCGTTCCATGGGTTTATGCAATCATGCTAATGAAGCATTGTCGAGTCCGGATGTGATCATTCCGGTTTTTCACAGGATTAGCCCCAATTCGCTATTTCATGGCCATTGCGGCAAGGCCCGGGCCATTGCCAAACTGGGAGCGTGACGGGGAGGCCCGGCTCCTGGCTGGGGTCCGCCACCGAGCCTCCCGGCTGACCGAATCTCTGAAAGCGGCAGCAATGATAAATTGACGCTTTCCGCTTGGGCCGATCCAATTGTGATGAAGGCGAGAGTTAACCAGAGGTAAATATCCACTGGCCTCGTCTCAATTCGAAGCGATCCCTCGAATTTAGGCGGCCAGTCTGCGAAACCGCGTCCGGATCCGGTCAAGATAATAATGCCCGGGAGACGGCGCTGCCGTCATCGCATGGGCTTCCGAAGACGGCACGCCCTCGAACAGACGCTCCTCGCCGTTCTTGAAGCAAATCCTGAGCCGCCCGTCTTCCTGGCTGAAATATACGGATTTGATGATCTTCGACTTAACCGAAAGTTCTTCCACCTGTTTTACCTCTGTTTTTGGTTTGGCAGAACCTAAACCCAAACGTGCAAAGACGCAGTGAAGCAGCGTGGTAAAAAATCCGGAATCTTAGGGCGCCCCGAGCTTCGGTTGGCACTGGGGTAGGAGATGCGGGAGAGATGCCCGACTTGAGAGATAGGTGACGTTTCGTACCGGAGACATGGGTAACACTTTTCGCTTTTTGGCGGGAGGTGTTGATGCCGTGGAAAGAGACTTCGGTGATGGAGGAACGTCTACGATTTGTCGCCCGTCTACTAGAGGGCGAAGGGATGAGCGATGTGTGCCGTGCATTCGGCATCTCGCGCAAGACCGGCTACAAAATCTTCAATCGCTATAAGGACGACGGCCTGGAGGCGCTGACGGATCGGTCTCGACGGCCGGTGCGTTATGCCAACCAGCTACCTGAGCCGGTCGAGGCGATGATTGTCTCGTGCAAGAAGAGCAAGCCGCATTGGGGTGCCAGGAAGATCAGGGAGCTTTTGGTGAAGCGCCTAGCCGGCGATGTGCGCGTGCCGTCGAAGAGTACGGTGCATGCCGTTCTTGACCGGCACGGGCTGGTCGCCCATGCCCGCAAGCGGCAGCGACATCGAGCCGAAGGGACAGCCTTGTCACTGGCATTACTGCCGAACGATCTTTGGTGTGCCGACTTCAAGGGCGAGTTCAAACTTGGCAATGGTCAATACTGTTACCCATTGACGGTCACCGACCAGGCGTCACGTTATCTTCTCGCCTGCGAAGCCTTTGAGTCGACGCGAGAACCGGCTGTCTCCTACGCCTTCCGTCGGCTGTTTGTCGAGCGCGGCTTGCCAGCCGCCATCAGAAGCGACAACGGCTTGCCTTTCGCCAGCCCAAACGGGCTCTACAATCTGTCTAAACTGTCGGTGTGGTGGCTGAGGCTCGGGATCACGCTGGAGCGCATCAGGCCGGGCCGTCCCCAACAAAACGGCCGGCATGAGCGCATGCACCTGACGCTGAAGAAAGAGGCGACCAGACCATCCGGCAAAAACATCCTCCAGCAGCAGGCCCGCTTCGATGCTTTCGTCAGCGAATTCAATCAGGAACGGCCGCACGAGGCGCTCAACATGAAGGTGCCGGCAGATCTCTACGCCGCGTCGTCACGCCTCTATCAGGGCCTGCCGGAGATCGACTACCCCTTCCATGATCGGGAGGCGCTGGTCACCAATTGCGGCCGCATCTGCATCTATCGCAAGAAGATCAACATATCGACGGTGCTGGCCGGCCAGAAACTGGGACTCAAGGAAGTCGACGACGGTATTTGGCTCGTCAGCTTCATGCATTATGATCTGGGATATATCGACCTGGAGCAGAGGACTTTGCAAACCATCGACAACCCGTTCGGCACGAGGTTGTCATCCATGTGTTAGGTACGTTTTGTTACCTATGTCTCCGGGCTGGACAAGAAGTGAATGGCGGACAGGGAGGGATTCGAACCCTCGGTACGCTTTCACGTACACACGCGTTCCAGGCGTGCGCCTTAAACCACTCGGCCACCTGTCCTTTGGCGTTCGCGCCCGGATAGGAGCAAATCGTCGGAACGGCGCGATATATACCGATGAATTTTTGCCGATCAACCCAAATCTAACAGTTTTTTGACTTCTTCCGATAAAACTCCCCTCGGCCCATCCCATTGTGCTTCACCTCATCGATGACTATGTATTTCTCAAGGTGGAGAATGGCGCGGGTTCGCCGGAATTACCCGGCATATCGAAGCGTCGGAGGAATTGATGCGTTTCCTGTTGCGTCTGGCGAGTCTTGTCGCGCTTGCGGCGGCCGTTATTGCCGGGACCATCGATTCGATCCAATCGGTTGCCGCCTCCGCCGTGGTGATGACGCCGATGTCGGATGCCTGGCAGGATGTGAGCCCCGAGACGCTGACGTCGCTGCAATCCGCGCTTTCCTACTATATCCACCCGCGGTTCTACGCCTTCATCTTTCATTGGCTGATGCTCCAGCCAGCCTTCGCGGTATTTCTGGCGGTCGCGCTGCTTCTCTGGATGATCGGTTATAAGAAGCCACAGGTATCGGGCCGCTTCATCGCATAGCGAACTCTGCTTGAGCCGGCGCGGCGCGGCGAAAGCTGCTGCGCATGGGGTCTCCCGTGTCCTTGGCACCTGCCGGCGGATTGGCTGGAAAATCAGCACCCGCGATGGGCAACTGTTCAAAAAATCAGCCGGGAAGAACTGATTTTCGGCAATCGCTGCAAATCTTTACCAGCCGAAAAATTTCTGGTGAATTTTTCCGTGAGCCATGCAAGGATGCGCGCAGCCAGGCCTCCGGGGGAGGTCGGTGGTTCCGCAGACATGTCCGAAAAGGGCTTGCGGGAGGACCCCAAACAAATAGCAACAACAGGGCTGCAACTCATGAAAAAATCCCTTCTCACCCTTCTTGCCATGGCTGCCATGTCGACGACGGCGCTCGCCGCCGATGTCAAGCCGGCGCTGGTTTACGGCACTGGCGGGAAGTTCGATAAGTCTTTCAACGAAGCGGCCTATAACGGTGCCGAGAAGTTCAAGGCCGAAACCGGCATCGCCTATCGCGACTTCGAGCCGACTGGCGATACGCAGGGCGAACAGGCCATCCGCAACTTCGCAAGCCGCGGTTTCAATCCGGTGGTTGCCGTTTCCTTCGCCTGGACTTCGGCCATCGAGAAGGTCGCAGCCGAATTCCCCGACACCAAGTTCGTCATCGTCGACTCCGTGGTCGAGAAGCCGAACGTCCGCTCAGTCGTCTACAAGGAAGAAGAAGGCTCCTATCTCGTCGGTATTCTCGCTGGCATGGCATCCAAGACCGGCAAGGTCGGCTTCGTCGGCGGCATGGACATTCCGCTGATCCGCAAGTTCGAATGTGGCTATGAGCAGGGCGCGCGCGCCGCCAAGGCCGATATCCAGGTTTTCCAGAACATGACCGGCACCACCGGTGCGGCCTGGAATGACCCGGTTCGCGGCGGCGAGCTCACCAAGAACCAGATCGACCAGGGCGCCGATGTCATCTACGCGGCAGCCGGCGCCACAGGCCTCGGCGTGCTGCAGACTGCCGCCGACAATAAGAAGCTGTCGATCGGCGTCGACTCCAACCAGAACCATCTGCATCCGGGCTCGGTCCTGACCTCGATGGTCAAGCGCGTCGACCTCGCCGTCTACAACGCCTACACCGACACCAAGAACGATAAGTTCACCGGAGGCGTCCAGGCGCTCGGCGTCAAGGAAGACGGTGTCGGCGCCGCGATCGACGACAACAACAAGTCGTTGATTACGCCGGAAATGCAGGCCGCCGTCGATAAGGCCAAGGCCGATATCATTGCCGGAACCGTCAAGGTTCACGATTATACCACGGACAACGCTTGCCCGAAGTGACCCGCGCCCTGATGTAATCGACGATTGAGATCGGGCGTATGGCGGAGGGGATTTTCGCCATGCGCCCTTTTCTTATTTGGAGCCTGTAGTGACAGATAAGCCCGCTATCGAGCTTGTCGGCATCGATAAGAAATTCGGTGCCGTCCATGCCAACAAGGACATCAACCTCACCGTTGCCAAGGGGACGATCCACGGCATCATCGGTGAAAACGGCGCCGGCAAATCGACGCTGATGTCGATCATCTATGGTTTTTATCACGCCGACAGCGGCGAGATCCGCGTCAACGGCAATCCCGTCACCATCCGTGACAGCCAGGCGGCGATCGCCGCCGGCATCGGCATGGTGCACCAACATTTCATGCTGGTTGATAATTTTACCGTGCTCGAGAATGTCATGCTCGGCGCAGAAGGCGGTTCGCTGCTGGCACGAGGCGTTGCATCGGCGCGCGCCGAGCTCAAGCGGCTGGAAACGGAGTACGGCCTCGAGGTCGATCCGGATGCGCTGATCGAAGAGCTTCCGGTTGGCCTGCAGCAGCGCGTCGAAATCCTCAAAGCCATGTACCGCGGCGCTGAAATCCTGATCCTCGACGAACCCACGGGCGTGCTGACGCCGGCAGAAGCCGATCACCTCTTCCGCATCCTCAAGGTGCTGCGCGACCAGGGCAAGACGATCATTCTGATCACCCATAAGCTGCGGGAGATCATGGCGATCACCGATACGGTTTCCGTCATGCGCCGCGGCGAGATGGTCGCGACCCGCAAGACGGCGGAAACGACGGTGGAGGAGCTTGCCGAGCTGATGGTCGGCCGCCGCGTGCTGCTGCGCGTGCAGAAGGGGGAGGGCAATCCGGGGACAGCCGTGCTCGCCGTGCGCAATCTTACGGTTAAGGACAATCGCGGCGTTACCATGGTCGACAACGTCTCCTTCGACGTGCGCGCCGGCGAGATCGTCGGCATTGCCGGTGTTGCCGGCAACGGCCAGTCCGAATTGCTGGAGGCTATTGCCGGCATCCGCAAGCCCACCTCCGGTGAGATTCTTCTCGACGGCCAAACGATCGACAAGGCCGATCCCGCCCGCCTGCGCGATCTCGGCCTTGCCCATATTCCCGAAGACCGCCACCACATGGGGCTGGTGCTGAAATTCGAGGAGTATGAAAACTCGGTGCTCGGCTACCACCGTCGTGCTGGCTACAGCAAAGGCCCGCTGCTCGATCTCGAAGCGATCCGCAAGGACGCGATGGAGAAGATTGAAAAATACGACATCCGCCCGCCGAATCCGCGGCTGAAGACGGCGAATTTCTCTGGCGGCAATCAGCAGAAGATCGTCGTCGCCCGCGAGATCGAACGCGATCCGAAGATGCTGATCATCGGCCAGCCGACGCGCGGTGTCGATATCGGCGCCATCGAATTCATTCACCGCCGGATCATCGAGATGCGCGATGCGGGCAAGGCGATCCTGCTCGTCTCCGTCGAACTTGACGAGATCCGCGCCCTTTCAGACCGTATCCTTGTCATGTTTGCCGGCCACGTCGTCGGCGAGAAGACGCCCGATGCCGGTGAACAGACCCTCGGCCTGATGATGGCCGGCATTGCCGCGTGAGGCCTTTATGAGCACTGCTTCCGTTCCGCTGCCAAATTGGATCAGTTATGGCCTGATCCCGCTTCTGAATCTTCTCGTTGCCTTCCTGATTTCCGGCTTCGTCGTCTGGCTGATCGGCGAGAGCCCGCTTGCCGCACTTTCATTGCTGATCGAGGGCGCCTTTGGCAGTGGCGAAGGTGTCGGTTTCACGCTCTACTATGCGACGAGCTTCATCTTCACCGGCCTTTCCGTGGCTGTCGCCATTCATGCCGGTCTCTTCAACATCGGCTCCGAAGGCCAGGCCTATATCGGCGGTCTCGGCTGTGCACTGGTAGCCCTGGCGCTCGACAATTATGTGCCCTGGTATGTGACGATGCCGATCGCCATCGTCGGCGCCGGAATCTTTGGCGCAGCCTGGGCCTTCATTCCCGCTTTCCTGCAGGCCAAGCGCGGTAGCCACATCGTCATTACGACAATCATGTTCAACTACATTGCCGCCGCTCTCATGGTCTACCTGCTGGTGCACGTGCTGATCGTGCCGGGCAAGATGGCGCCGGAAACCCGCACATTCCTTGAGGGGGACAGCTTCCGAAGCTTGGCTGGGTGATGAGCATCTTCGGCAGTAAGCTGGGTGCCGCACCCTTCAACGTCTCCTTCATCATCGCCCTTCTTGCCGCCTGGTTTGTCTGGATCCTCATCTGGCGCACCAAGCTCGGCTTCGAGATGCGCACACTCGGCGTGAGCTCGACGGCGGCTGAGTATGCCGGTATTCCTTACGCACGCACCGTCATCATCGCCATGCTGCTGTCCGGCGCGCTCGCCGGAATGATGGCACTCAATCCCGTCATGGGCTCATCCGCTCGTCTGCAGGTGGAGTTCGTCGGCGGCGCGGGCTTCGTCGGCATCGCCGTATCGCTGATGGGCCGGAACCATCCGCTCGGGATCATTTTCGCAGCGATCCTCTTCGGCACTCTCTATCAGGGTGGGGACTGGATCTCTTTCGAAATGCCGAACATTACCCGGGAAATGATCCTCGTCATCCAGGGCCTGGTCATCCTGTTCGCCGGCGCACTGGAATATATGTTCCGGCCGGCGATGGTGCACCTCTACCAACAGTTCGTGCGGGCTTGAGGAGCGGACGATGGATTACTACGACATCTTCATCAATGTCCTCAGCTCGACGGTTCGGCTCTCCATCCCGCTGATCTTTACCGCGCTCGCCGGGCTGTTTTCCGAGCGCGCGGGTGTTTTCGATATCGGCCTCGAAGGCAAGATGCTGGGATCGGCCTTCGCCGCCGCCTGCGTGGCCTATCTCACCGGTTCGGCCTGGCTCGGGCTCGGTGCCGGCATCGTCTGTTCGGTGGCGCTGAGCCTTGTGCACGGCTTTGCCTCGATCACCAATCGCGGCAACCAGATCGTATCGGGTGTCGCGATCAACTTCTTTATCGCGGGTATTACCATCGTGCTCGGCCAGGCCTGGTTCGGCCAGGGCGGGCGCACGCCGCAGTTGCCGCCGGAGGCGCGCTTCGCGCCGATCATCCTGCCGGGTGCCGATGCCGTCCGTGACATACCGATCGTCGGTCCGCTCTATGCCAACGTCATATCGGGCAACAACATACTCACCTATCTCGCTTTCCTCGCCGTGCCCTTCTCTTGGTGGGTGCTTTACCGCACGCGCTTCGGCCTCAGGCTGCGCGCCGTCGGCGAAAATCCGGGCGCGGTCGATACGGCAGGCATTTCGGTCGCCTGGCTGCGCTATCGCGCGGTGATGTGCGCCGGTATTCTCTGCGGCTTTGCCGGCACCTATCTCGCGATCGCCCAGTCCGCCGCCTTCATCAAGGACATGTCTGCCGGCAAGGGCTATATAGCGCTGGCGGCGCTGGTCTTTGCCAAGTGGAAGCCGGTACCGGTCATGTTCGCCTGCCTGCTCTTCGGCTTCCTCGATGCTTTGGCGAACTTCATGCAGGGCAAGCAGGTGCCGCTGGTCGGTGAAGTGCCGGTCCAGGTCTTCCAGGCGCTGCCCTATATCCTGACCTGCATCCTGCTTGCCGGCTTCATCGGTGTCGCAATTCCGCCGAAGGCCGGCGGTGTGCCCTATACCAAGGAACGTTGATCATGTCCCACGACCTGTTCGAAGCCGCTCGCGGCGCCATGGCCTTTGCGCACGCCCCCTATTCGAAGTTCCCAGTCGGTGCGGCAATCCGCGCCGACGACGGCAAGATCTATACGGGCGCCAACATCGAAAACCTCTCCTTCCCGCAAGGATGGTGCGCCGAGCCGACGGCGATCAGCGCCATGATCATGGGCGGCGCCCGGAAGATCGTCGAAATGGCCGTCATCGCCGAGAAGCTGCCGCTCTGCCCGCCCTGCGGCGGCTGCCGCCAGAAGATCTCCGAATTCGCCTCCAAGGACACGAAGATCTACCTCTGCGACGAGGCGGGCGTGAAGAAGACCATGACGATGGAAGAGCTTCTTCCCTTCAGTTTTGAGACGGAACTCGGATGAAGGCGACGGTCGAACTGCTTGCCGCATTGCTGGGTGCGATCAAGCCGCGCCACGGAATCGTACTCGGCTCCGGCCTTGGTTCCCTCGTTGGTCAGCTGGAGAGCGCCGTCCGTATTCCCTATCACGATCTGCCGGGCTTTCCCGTCAGCGCCGTCTCCGGGCACGCGGGTGAGGTCGTTGCCGGCCGCCTCGGCGGAAAGCCCGTCATCATGCTCTCCGGCCGCGTGCATTATTATGAAAAGGGTGACGCCAATGCCATGCGCCTCCCGATCGAGGTGCTGAAGGCGCTCGGCGTCAACGCGCTGATCTTGACCAATTCGGCAGGATCGCTGCGCGACGACATGCCGCCGGGCTCGGTGATGCAGATCACTGATCACATCAACTATTCCGGCATGAACCCGCTGATCGGCGAGGAGAGCGACCATCGCTTCGTCGGCATGACCAATGCCTATGACGCTGACCTCGCCGCGGCGATGCAAAGTGCGGCCGCTAAGCTCGAGATCGCGCTGGCACAAGGCGTCTACATGTGGTTCTCCGGCCCAAGCTTCGAAACGCCGGCCGAAATCCGCATGGCGCGCATCCTGGGCGCCGATGCCGTCGGCATGTCGACTGTGCCGGAGGTTATCATTGCAAGAATGCTGGGTCTCAGGGTTGCCGCCGCCTCCGTTATCACCAACTATGGGGCAGGCATGACCGGCAATGAACTCAGCCATGAGGAAACCAAGGACATGGCGCCCATCGGCGGCGCCCGTCTTGCCGCCATATTGAAAGAAATGATTGCGGCTGGAGGAAGCGAAAATGAATAGCCATTCCATCCGGGAAACGGCGGCGGTCGCCCTTTCCCTTCTCGACCTCACCAATTTGAAGGATGATTGCACTGAGGCGCAAATAGACGTGCTCTGCGCCCGCGCTCAGACCCCTTACGGCAACAGCGCCGCGATCTGCATCTGGCCGCGTTTCGTCGCCCATGCCCGTAATATTCTCGGTGCCGGCCATGCCGTGCGGATCGCAACCGTCGTCAATTTCCCGGCAGGCGATATGGAAGTGGCCGACGTCGCCGCTGAAACCCGCGAGGCGATCGCCGATGGCGCCGATGAGATCGATCTGGTCATTCCCTACCGCAAGCTCATATCAGGCAATGAGGAGGCAGTGACCGACATGGTCAAGGCTGTGCGCGCCGAATGTGCCGGTCCCGTCCTGCTGAAGGTGATCATCGAGACCGGCGAGTTGAAGGATGCGGCATTGATCCGCCGTGCCTCCGAACTCGCCATTGAAGCCTGCGCGGATTTCATCAAGACGTCCACAGGCAAGGTCGCCGTCAACGCGACTCTCGAGGCCGCCGACATCATGATCCGGGCCATTCGTGAAAGTGGGCGCAAGGTCGGCTTCAAACCGGCTGGCGGCATCGGCTCGGTGGCCGATGCGGCGCTCTATCTGAGCCTTGCCGAAACTATCATGGCGCCGGACTGGGCGATGCCCTCGACCTTTCGCTTCGGCGCTTCCGGCCTGCTCGACGACATACTGGCGGTCCTGAATGGAGCGCAGCCGGCGCAGGCTGCGGCGTCGAGCTACTGAGATGATTCCGCAGGAGATCATCCGACGTAAACGCGACGGCGAGGAACTCGACGCCGCCGATATCAGATCCTTCATCGCCGCGCTCGCCGCCGGTCGGCTGTCCGAAGGCCAGATCGGCGCCTTCGCCATGGCCGTCTGGTTCAAGGGCATGTCCCGCGAGGAAATCGTGGCCCTGACGCTGGCGATGGCCGACTCGGGAGATAGGCTGGAGTGGGCCGATATCGACCGCCCGATAGCCGACAAACATTCGACCGGGGGCGTCGGCGACAATGTCTCGCTGATGTTGGCGCCGATCGCGGCGGCCTGCGGCCTCGCCGTTCCGATGATCTCAGGGCGCGGCCTCGGCCATACCGGCGGCACGCTCGACAAGCTCGAATCCATTCCCGGCTATACGATCACCCCCGATGCGGACCTTTTCCACAGGGCCGTCAAGCAGGCGGGATGCGCCATTATCGGCCAGACAGGGACCTTGGCGCCCGCCGACGGCAGGCTTTATGCCGTGCGCGATGTAACCGCCACCGTCGATTCCATTCCGCTCATCACCGCTTCGATCCTGTCTAAGAAGCTCGCGGCCGGACTCCAGACGCTGGTGCTCGACGTCAAGGTCGGCAACGGCGCCTTCATGGCTGAACGAGGTCAGGCGGAGATGCTGGCGCAATCCCTGGTCCAGGTTGCCAATGGTGCCGGCGTGAAGACCTCCGCCTTGATCACCGCTATGAATGAGCCGCTTGCCGATAGCGCCGGCAATGCCGTCGAGATACGCAACTGCCTGGATTTCCTGGCGGGCAGGAAGACTGGCACTCGGCTCGAGACCGTGGTTTTTGCCCTTGCCGCCGAGATGCTGGTGAAATCGGGCATTGCCGCGTCCTCTGATGAAGCCGATGGGATGGCGCGCCGAGCCCTGTCGTCGGGACAGGCGGCCGAAGTCTTCGGACGTATGGTTTCCATGCTCGGCGGACCGGCCGATCTCGTCGAAAATCCGCAGAAATACCTGGCCAGGGCGCCTGTCGAAAAAGAAGTCCGGGCCGCCAGGTCGGGCTGGCTTGCCGACTGCGACGCTCGCGGTATCGGCATCTGCGTCATAGATCTCGGCGGTGGTCGCCGGCATCCGGCAGATCGCATCGATCATCGCGTCGGTTTCTCCGGCCTACTGCCTCTTGGCACCCGGGTGAATGCGGGCAACCCGATCGCCGTCGTTCACGCTGCCGACGAAGCCGCGGCGGAAGAAGCAGCTGCGGCCCTGGCCGCTCATTACCGCATCGCTGACGACAAGCCCGAATTGGCCCCTGTCATTGCAGGCCTGATCTGATGCGCTTTATTGTTTGAGGCTGAGCGAGCGGTCGGCGACGGAATAGGAGGCAAGCTTCTGCAGGAAGCTCATGCCGATCAGCGTGGTCGTCAGCGCGTCATCCTTCAGGACGAAGGCCTCGACATTCCGGACGCGGATGCTGCCGATTTCGACACGGTCGAGGGTCACATGCGCGGCCTTCGTCTGGCCGTTCGCCGTGTTGACACTATAGCGGAAGTCGAGCTGGTTTGCCGTGAAGCCGAGCCGGCGGGCGAGTGCTTCGTTGAGGGCGACATAGGTGGCGCCGGTATCGATCAGCCCCGGCACCGGCTTACCGTTGATCTTGAAGCTACCGGTATAGTGTCCTTGAGCATCCGCCTGCAGGCGGATCGTATTGCCGCCATTGGCGGGCGTCTGTGCAACGGGCCGGCTTGTGTCGGTTGAGACGTAATTGGCGGAGGGAGCGTCGGAAGGCTGCTGGCTTGCGCTTCCGAAGAAGGAAGGCACCTGTGTGGCCAGCACCGCGGCGATGCTGGCGAATATGACAGTACGAGCGAGCATGAAACAGAAATCCTTCCTGTATAAACCCTGCTTCATGCAGGGCCTCATGCTCCCAGCTTGCTAAGCCTAAAATCCTGATAACTTGCTAAAATCGGGAGCAAAAAGGCCCGGAACAAACCGTCCGGCCATAAAGTCTTTCGATTGGTAAAGGAAGGCTGAAATCATTTGGTCCCGTACATGCGGTCGCCGGCATCGCCGAGGCCCGGCATAATGTAGCCCTTCTCGTTGAGATGGCTGTCGATCGCCGCGGTGAAGACCGGAACATCGGGATGCGCCGCGCGGAAGTTGCGGATGCCCTCCGGAGCGGCGAGCAGGCAGAGGAAGCGGATATTGTGGGCGCCGCGCTCCTTGAGCTTGTCGATTGCCGCGATCGAGGAATTGCCGGTCGCCAGCATCGGGTCGACGACGATAATCAGGCGCTCGGCTACGTCCTCCGGCGCCTTGAAGTAATACTCGACCGGCTGCAGCGTCTCGTGATCGCGGTAGACGCCGATATGCGAGACGCGGGCGGACGGCACGAGATCGAGCATGCCCTCGAGCAGCCCGTTGCCGGCGCGCAGGATCGAGGCGAAGACCAGCTTCTTGCCTTCGAGGATCGGCGAGTCCATCGTCTGCAGCGGCGTCTCGATCGTTGCCATCGTCAATTCGAGATCGCGGGTTACCTCGTAACAGAGCAGCGTGGAGATTTCGCGCAGCAGGCGCCGGAAACTCCCCGTCGATGTCTCCTTGCGTCGCATGATGGTGAGCTTGTGCTGCACAAGCGGGTGATCGATGACCGTGACGCCGTCCATGGGGAAGCCTTTCATTCTTTCTATCGAATGTTTCTTTCACGGAAATCGGCCCGACCGCAAGAGCGGTGGCAAATTTGCTCCGATCTTCCCCAATGCATGTCGCCCGGAAGTGTGCAGCGGTTCCGGGATAACGGCATGCATAAAAAGACACTCATCTTCAAAGCCGGGCGAACAGTGCCTTGCGAGTCTCTTCATCGACGAAGGCTGCCTCGATCGCCGTGCGACTCATGGCGTCGATCTCCGTGTCGCTGAAGCCGAAGGCATCGGCGGCAAGTTCATATTCCCGCTTCAGTGACGTATGGAAAAACGGTGGGTCGTCCGAGTTGATCGTCACCCGCACGCCGGCTTCCTTCAGCCGCCGCAGTGGATGGGAGGCGAAATCGGGAAAGACCCTGAGTGCGATATTAGAGCCCGGACAGACTTCAAGCACGGTGCCGAGATCGGCAAGCCGCTTCACCAGATCGAGATCCTCGATGGCGCGCACGCCATGGCCGATGCGTGCGGGACGCACGGCATCGAGCGCGTCGGCAACGCTGAAGGCGCCGCAGACCTCGCCGGCATGGATGGTCAAGCCCAGGCCGGCATCGCGGGCGATGTCGAAGGCTCTGATATAATCGGCGACGCGGCCCATGCGCTCCTCGCCGGCGAGATTGAAGCCTGTTATCAAAGGGTTGCCGGCCTTTGCCGCATATTCGGCCGCTCCGATCACGCTCTCCGGACCGAAATGCCGTTCACCGGTGACGATCAGCCGGGCCTCGATGCCGCTCTTGGCCTTGGCCCGCCGGATGCCCTCACAGACGCCTGATATATAGGCATCGGCACCGAGCCCGATGCGCTTGCCGTGATCGGGCGACACGATGAGCTCACTGTAGATCGTATTGATGCCGGCAAGTTCTTCGAGATAGGTTTCGGTCAGAAGCGCATAATCCTCCTCCGTCCTGTAGACCTCGGAAACCTTGTCGTAGCATTCCAGAAAACTTGCGAAATCGTGCCAGACATAGGCGCCCTCGCGAAGCGCGCCGCTGATGTCGACGCCGTATTTCCGCGCCTGCGCCGCGGTCAAAGCAGGCGGTGCCGCACCCTCCAGATGGCAGTGCAGCTCGACCTTATTTAAATGCGATGTCACAGAAAACTCCTTCCATGCGCTCCAGCCGGGATGCCGAGATGGCGCGCAATGCTTTCGCCGATGTCGGCATAGGTGCGGCGAACGCCGATGGAACGCGACCGGATGCCGGGGCCGTAGGCGATGATCGGCACGCGCTCACGCGTATGATCCGTGCCGCGCCAGGTGGGGTCGCAGCCATGGTCGGCGGTGAGCACGACGAGATCGCCAGGTTTCAGCTTCTTGTGAACCTCGGCCAGACGCGCATCGAAGGCTTCGAGTGCTGCCGCATAACCGGGCACGTCGCGGCGATGGCCGTAGATCATGTCGAAATCGACGAAATTGGTGAAGACGAGATCGCCGTCCTCGGCCTCGTCGATTGCCGACAGCGACGCATCCATCAGCGCCTCGTTGCCGTTGGCCTTGATCAGCCTGGAAATGCCTTGGTGGGCGAAGATGTCGCCGATTTTCCCCACAGCATGCACATTCCGGCGGTGCTCAACGAGGCGGTCGAGCAGCGTCGGCTCCGGCGGCAGCACGGAAAAGTCGCGCCGATTACCGGTGCGCTGGAAGGTGGAGGCCGAGTGGCCGATGAAGGGTCGGGCGATAACGCGGCCGATATTGTAGGAATCGAGAAGGGCTCGGGCTGTGCGGCAGAAGGCGAGCAGCCGATCTAGGCCGAAATGCACCTCGTGCGCCGCGACCTGGAAGACCGAGTCCGAAGAGGTGTAGCAGATCGGCTTGCCGGTGCGGATATGTTCCTCGCCGAACCTGGCGATGATGTCGGTTCCTGAGGCGTGGCAATTTCCGAGAATGCCGGGGATGTCACCCTCACGGCATAATGCCTCGATAAGCCCCGGGGGAAAGGCGTCGCCTTCCGTCGGAAAATATCCCCAATCGAAACTGACGGGGGTCCCCGCGATCTCCCAATGACCGGACGGCGTATCCTTGCCGCGGGAGATTTCGCTGGCAGCACCATAAATACCGTAGACTTTTTCGGGCAGGGGCACGCCGGCGGGAAACTGGCCGCAGGCGGCACGGGCGATGTGCAGAAGCCCGAGTTCCGACATGTTGGGCAAGGAAAGCGGCCCACTGCGCAGCCCGGCACGATCTCCGGCTCCGGCCGCGCAGAATTCGGCGATATGGCCGAGCGTATTGGCGCCCTCATCGCCATAGGCCGCCGCATCCGGCGCCCCGCCGACGCCGAAAGAATCGAGAACGAAAAGAAAGGCGCGCGCCATTTTACCCCCGAAAGGACCGATCGCGGACCTCCGGAACCCGGAGGCTGAAGCCCACGCATATAATGCCGCGCCTGGCTTGGCAAATTCGAGATGGGAAGGGTGTCAGCAGTCGCCGCAGGGGATCGAGTCGCCTTGCCGTTGGCGGTAGAAGTAGCTGCGGCTGATGGTAATCGTGCGCATCCCGTCCGGCATGAAGTCCGGCGCGAACAGGAACATCGTATAGGGGATGCTGAGTTCGGTCCGGACGAGGAAGCTGTTGGCCGTCTTCATATCCGTTGGCACATTGCTCACCGTCGCGCTCTTGGCATAAGGCACCGTACCGTCCTGCGCCCAGGACCAGAGCACTTTCGCATTGGCGCCGGCGTCAATGGTAATCCCGGTGATTTTCAGGGTGAGCGATGTCGTTTTGTAAGGCACGAAGATCGATGTCGCGACCGACGACATCTGCGCGAGCGCGCTCTTCGTGACGGATTGCTGCTGGGTGACGAGGTCGGCGATCGAACCAGCGGCGCGTGTCGCGCGCTTGCTGACGCTGAGGCCGATCGTGATCTCGAAAGCGCCGATATAGAGCATGACGAGCACGGGAAAAAGGATCGCGAATTCGATCGCTCCAGCGCCCTTGCGCTCTCGCGCCAGCCGACGAGCCGTCAGTACCAGTCTGGTGAACGGGTTGCGCAACGCCATTATGGATACTGCTCGTTCTGGAAGGCCGAGGTTGCGATAATCAGATATTGCGTCGGCATCGAACCATCGGACGGACGGATCGTCGTAATATAGGGCCGCACCAGATCCGTGATGATTTCCCATCGATAGTAGGCGCGCAGCATGTTGATCGTGCCGGCGCCGCCAGGTGTATATTTGAAGGCTGCAGTGTTGATGTCGGCATATCGGTCGCTCGAAACTCTGGGGATCGTCGTCGGAATGGCCGAAAAGGAGCTGAACGTCTGCACATCCATGTAAAGCTTGCTCGGCGTGGCGGCTTCGCTTGTCGAGCACTTGATCAGGATCGATATCTCGCTGCAAAACGCCTGGCGGAATTCCGTCTGGCTCATATCTGTCGTGCGGCCGAGATTATAGGTGATCTGCCCGGTGCGCATCCGGCGGCTCATCGTATCGACGGCATTGGAGACGAGTTCTTCGGCGGCGAAGGCGATGAAGGTTTCGAGGATCGCGAAGATCACGAGGAAGTACGGGATGGCGAGCAAGGCAAATTCGATCGCCGCTGCGCCGTCGCGCGAGCGGGCTACAGCGCGAAATTGGGAGAAGCGGAACGGCGCGAAGCCGCGCTTCCTATCCGTCTTCTGATCAACTACCGTCATTGCCTGGACCCGAGCGACATCTCTGCTGCCACACTAGGGTCCGTTCGTTGATTTTCCGTTTCAGCCCGATACGATGATTTTAACGAAGAGCTGAAGATGAAGGCCGCGCGATCAGGGTGAGGTGGTGCCGCCTGCCGCTTGCTGTGCATGCTGCTCGCAGTTCGGCGTGCACGACAGCACGGAGCGCTGGGTCTGCCGGTAGACGCGCACCGTGTTGCCCTCGTCGATCGATACAAGGATGCGCTCGTCGAGAATTGCGTTGCCGTCGGCGTCCAGAAGGACGAGATTGGTGGTGCCGAAGCTGCGGCCTGTCAACACGATCGTCTTGGAATCGGCGACGGTCGCGTCGGCGACCCGGGCATTGCCGACGATGACCTTGCTGACGGGGCGGTCGAGCTTCAAGACACGCGCATGATCCATATAGACGCGCAACATGTCATCGTCTGCGGCCGAGGAAACTCCCGAGACACCGGAAACGGCGATCATGCCGGCAAAGAAGATGATTTTGCCGCTCGATGACATTTGGTCCTCTTTCACGATCACAGCGCAATAGGCGCATAGAATGGAAAAAAATGGTGAATGAAGCCTTAAGCACGGTGTGCTGTTTCGCAGTGAGGCGGGATGATCCGATTTGGCACTGGCTCCGGTCGATGTATGTTGCGGCTTGATGCGGTGCCTGTTCTATTTCCAGATAAAACCCACTGTTAACCTCTGAATATCATTAAATATTGAGCGAAATGAATAAGCTAAAGCTTACCCTGTGGGAGCCTCTGGCCGGTTTCACAGGCTGTTAACTCTTTTTCTTAAGCCGATGGAAACGCCCATTCATTAGATTACGCTTCATCCGATCAACGGCAACAGTTGGCGGACGTGCTGAACATCAACTGGAGTTAGGAGTACCCATGACCAAGCTTTTTAGCCGTTTTCTGAAAGATGAATCCGGCGCGACCGCAATCGAATACGGCCTGATCGCAGCCCTCATTTCCGTAGCGCTTATCGCCGGTGCCACGACCCTTGGCAACAGGATCGGCACTACGTTCAACAACCTGGGCACCAAGATGAACTCTGGGGTCACCGCGTCCCAGTAAGACAAGGCGCTAACGCGCAACGTCGGATAATTCCGGCAGAGCTATCGAGCGGGCTCACAGGCTGAACGGCCGTGAGCCTTTCGCATCTTGTTATGATCAGGTGTACCCATGATCGCAGCCGCAGTCTTCGTAGTACTGCCACTCTGCCTCGCCATGGCGGCGTTCTCGGATTTGTTCACTATGACGATCCCGAACCGCATTTCACTGATCCTCACCGCCTCCTTCTTCGTTGTCGCGCCGCTGTCTGGTCTTGGCCTGCAGGCGATCAGCATGCATCTTGCCGCCGGCGCTATCGTCTTCAGCGCTTGCTTCGCCCTTTTTGCCTTCAATGTGATGGGCGGCGGAGACGCCAAGCTGCTCAGCGCTACAGCGCTTTGGTTCGGTCTGAATGAATCTCTGGTTTTCCTGATGACCGATGTCGCCATCATCGGCGGTTTCCTTACCCTGCTCATCCTCGCGGTGAGAGCGCAATCGGATTCCATTCTTGCGATCGGTCTGCCGGTGCCGAACTCCGTCCTCATTGCCAAGAAGATCCCGTATGGGATTGCGATTGCTATCGGAGGCTTCATGGCCTTCCCGTCCTCGCCGCTCTTCATCGCTGCGCTGGAAAGCCTGAAGTAACCACATTTTAAACGGCCGTTAACTTAAAATGTAAGCAATCCATTAACTATAATTATACCAATTGCTGAGCATTCTGCAGGGCGAACATATCGTGCCCTGAGGAATGATTTATGAAACCGGCCCGCCTTATAGTTCTAGCTGTCGCCGTGGTGGCAGCCGGCCTCGCCGGGCTCCTGGCAATGCGTATGGCCGGCAGCGGTCGCGTCGTCACCGAGGTCCAGTCGGTTATCGAGAAAGAACCGACCGTCAATATCCTCGTATCGAGCAGCAATCTGCCGGTCGGCGCAAGACTGGGCGACGAGTCGGTGCGTTGGATGGCCTGGCCGAAGGACGGCGTCGTGCAAGGCTTCATCACAGAAGCCGACAAGCCGGACGCTATCAAGGAGCTGCAGGGCGCCGTCGTGCGTCTGCCGATCTTCGAAGGCGAGCCGATCCGCTCTGAAAAAGTTGCCGATTCCAACAGCCGCATTCTCTCGTCGCTTTTGCCGGCCGGCAAGCGCGCGGTGGCGACGGAAATATCTGTGGCAACAGGCGCCGGCGGTTTCATCCTGCCGAACGACCGCGTCGATGTCATCATGGTGCGCAAGGGCGCCGAAGCGAACAAGCTCATCACCGAAACCGTGCTGAGCAATGTCCGGGTTCTCGCCATCGACCAGCAGATTCAGGAAAATGAGGATGGCTCTAAAGCGGTAGTCGGCACGACCGCGACACTCGAGCTGACCCCGGACCAGACGAAAGTTCTCGCCGTTGCCCAGCAGATGGCGGACCGGCTGTCGCTCGCGCTACGCTCGGTCGCCGATGCGCAGGAGCAGGATACCAGTGCGGCAGACTATCTGCTGAGCGGCGACAACGGCAGCGCGATCATTCAGGTCATTAAGTCAGGCTCCATCGTGACGGATGCCGGCGCAGCGCCGAAGGCGGAGTAAGGGGACGTGCAAATGGGCAATTCAATGCGGCGCGCCAAGCTTCTCCTGACAGGCTGTCTTTCGCTGGCGATCGGAGCGACCGGCATGGTGCCAGCCTCTTTCGGTTCGCTTTTCACTGTAAATGAGGCGCGTGCCGCTGAAAACCTTATCCGCATCTCGCAAACCGGTCCCGACGCCCATCGCCGGCTGAAGCTCGGGCTCAACAAAGCGGTCGTCGTTGATCTGCCGGAGGATGCCCATGATATCCTCGTCTCCGACCCGACAATGGCCGATGCCGTTACCCGCACTTCGCGGCGCATCTACCTGTTCGGCAAAAAGGTCGGCCAGACGAATATCTTTGTCTTCGGCGCCGGTGGGCAGGAGATCGTCAATCTCGACATCGAAATCGAACGCGACGTCTCCGGCCTCGAAACCAATCTCCGCCGTTTCATTCCCGACTCCGACATCAAAGTCGAAATCGTCTCCGATAATATCGTGCTGACCGGCACCGTACGCACGCCGCAGGATGCCACGCAGGCGGCTGATCTGGCGCAGGTCTTTCTGAAGGGCGGCGAGGCAACGACGAGAACTGAGACGGCATCCGGCACCGGCGGCGACAGCTCGGTTGCGCTCTTTGCCGAAGGACGCCAGACCTCGCAGGTCGTCAACCTCCTGCAGATCCAGGGTGAGGACCAGGTCACCCTCAAGGTGACGATCGCCGAGGTTCGCCGCGAGGTCCTGAAGCAGCTTGGTTTCGACAATCTCGTTTCCAACTCCTCCGGCATGACGGTCGCCCAGCTCGGCAGTCCTAACGCCGACGGCGCAACGGCAACCGTCGGTGGCGGCCTCGCGGCTCTCTTCAAGAGCTCTATCGGCAAATACGACATTTCCACCTATTTGAACGCGCTGGAACAGGCCAAGGTTGTCAGGACCCTCGCCGAGCCGACGTTGACGGCGATATCGGGCCAGGCGGCGACCTTCAATTCCGGCGGCCAGCAGCTTTATTCGACGACCGACAATGACGGCAACGTCACCGTTGTTCCTTTCAACTACGGTATCAACCTTGCTTTCAAGCCGGTCGTGCTGTCGTCTGGACGCATTGCTCTTGAAATCAAGACGAACGTCTCGGAGCCGGTGGCCGGCAGCGGCAACGCCACCTATCAACGCCGTTCGGCGGAGACCTCGGTTGAACTGCCTTCGGGCGGCTCGATCGCTCTGGCCGGCCTCATCCGCGACAATGTCTCCCAAACAATGGGCGGCACACCCGGAGTCTCCAAGATCCCGCTGCTCGGCACGCTCTTCCGCCAGAAGGGTTTCGAACGTCAGGAAACCGAACTGGTCATCATCGCTACACCCTATCTGGTGCGCCCGGTGGCGCGTAACCAGCTCAACCGGCCGGACGACAATTTCAGTCCTGAGAATGACGGCGCAACCTTTTTCCTCAACCGTGTGAACAAGGTCTACGGCCGCCGCGAGGCGCCCGTCGCCGACGCGCAGTTCCACGGCTCGATCGGGTTCATCTACAAATGAGCGGGGCACGATCGGCAGCAATGGCACAGAACAGAGATCAGGCGATGGCCCATATGGATGCGACGAAACCCCGCCTCGGTTACTCCAGGGCCCTTTTTACCACCGCCATCATGTCGCTAGCGACCCTTTACGGATGCGCCGGTCCGCATGACCAGCTGACGACAGGCGGGATACCCGACGACTACCGCGCCCGCCATCCAATCATCGTAACGGAGGCCGAGCAGACGGTGGATATACCCGTCGCCTCGACCGATCGCCGCCTGACCATCGCCCAGCGCGATCTCATCCGCGGCTTTGCCGCAAACTATATTTCACGCGCCTCGGGCCCGGTTTACGTCCTGTCGCCGGAAGGGTCGCCCAATTCCGCGGCCGCCTATCAGCTGCGCAATCAGGTGCGAGCCGAGCTGGCGACAAGAGGGATCGCAAGCTCGAAGATCATAAATACGTCCTATGCCGCCGCCGGTGCCGGCGATGCCGCGCCGATCCGGCTGAGCTTTACCGGTACGACCGCGGTTACCACGCAATGCGGCCAGTGGCCGAAGGATATCTCGAACGATTTTGCCAACCAGAACTATTATAATTTCGGCTGCGCCTCGCAAAACAACCTTGCCGCCCAGATCGCCAATCCGGAAGATCTGGTGGCGCCCCGCGGCATGACCCCAATCGACGCGCAGCGGCGCAACAACGCCATCCAGGAATACCGGACGACGACGACGACGATCGAAGACAGCGGCAGCAGCGGATTCTGAGACGGAACGGGACGATGAGCGCGATCGAATACGACATCAGAAATCCGAGCGAGCTTCGCCACGCCGAGGAGGCGGTGCGCATGGCGGATCTGGAAAACATGCGGCCACTGCCGCGCATTTCCGTTCACGCTTTTTGTGAGAGCGAAGCGCTGCAGCATGTCATGGAACGCTGCGCCAATGACCGGCGTTTGGCGAAGGTCAGCATGCGCATCACCAGCGGCGGCATAGCGGCCGCTGCCAACATGTTTGCCGGTGCACCGACGCCGAACCTGATCATTCTCGAGACCAAAGCCAATTCCGGGAGCCTGCTCGGTGAACTCGCGCCGCTCGCCGCTGTCTGCGATCCGACGACGAAGGTCGTGATCGTCGGCTACTACAACGATATCGGGCTCTATCGCGAGCTTATCCGCAACGGCATTTCCGAATATATGGTTCAGCCGGTCGCCATGCCCGACATTCTGACCGCGATGGCCTCGATCTTCGTTGATCCGGAAGCCGAGCCGCTTGGGCGCAGCATCGCCTTCATCGGGTCGAAAGGCGGCACCGGCGCCTCGACCATCGCGCATAATTGCGCTTTCGGCATTTCCAACCTCTTCTCCACCGAGACGATCCTCGCCGATCTCGACCTGCCCTATGGCACGGCGAACATCGACTTCGATCAGGATCCGGCCCAAGGCATCGCCGAAGCGGTCTTTGCGCCCGATCGGCTCGACGAGGTCTTCCTCGACCGCCTGCTGACGAAATGCTCCGAGCACCTTTCCCTGCTTGCAGCACCCTCGCTGCTCGATCGCGCCTATGATTTCGACGGCCAGGCCTTCCAGCCGGTGCTCGACGTCCTGCAGCGCAGCGCGCCTGTCACCGTGCTTGACGTTCCGCATGCATGGTCGGAATGGACGCGCTCGGTGCTGGCGAGCGTCGACGAAGTCGTCATCACGGCGGTTCCCGACCTTGCCAACCTGCGCAACACCAAAAACATGCTGGACGCGCTGCGCAAGATGCGACCGAATGACAAGCCGCCGCATCTCATCCTCAATCAGGTCGGCATGCCGAAACGGCCGGAGATATCACCGTCGGATTTCTGTGAGCCGTTGGAGACCGATCCGATCGCGATCATTCCCTTTGACATCAACCTCTTCGGCAATGCCGCCAATAGCGGTCGGATGATCTCGGAAGTCGATCCGAAGTCGCCGACCGCCGAAACCTTTTCGCAGATATCGCACATCGTCACCGGCCGGGTCGCCATCAAGAAGGCGAAGAAGGGCGGCCTGCTCGGCCTCCTGAAGCGTAAGTAGACCGTTAGAACGTAGAGATTGGATTAAGCGGCATGTTTGGAAAACGCGGAAACGAAGGTTTCGGAAAGGCGGGAGGCGCGATCGCTCCTCCGCCGCCGGCCCCGGCCGCCGCCTCGCCTGTGGCTTCCTCTCCCTCCATTTTGGTCGAACCTTCGCGCGAGCCCCAGCGTCAACAGGTGACGCCGCCGCCGATGCAGACGCCACAGCGCAAGCGGCCGGTTCGCACCGACGAATATTACGATACCAAGCAGCAGGTCTTTTCCGCGCTGATCGACACGATCGATCTCTCGCAGCTTTCCAAGCTTGACAGTGAAAGCGCGCGCGAGGAAATCCGCGACATCGTCAATGACATCATCACCATCAAGAATTTTGCGATGTCGATCTCCGAGCAGGAAGAACTGCTCGAGGATATCTGCAATGACGTTCTGGGCTACGGTCCGCTGGAGCCCTTGCTGGCGCGCGACGACATCGCCGACATCATGGTCAACGGTGCCGGCCAGACCTTCATCGAAGTCGGCGGCAAGACGATCGAATCGGAAATCCGTTTTCGCGACAATGCGCAGCTTCTCTCCATCTGCCAGCGCATCGTCAGCCAGGTCGGCCGCCGCGTCGATGAATCGAGCCCGATCTGTGACGCGCGCCTGCCGGATGGTTCACGCGTCAACGTCATCGCGCCGCCGCTGTCGATCGACGGGCCGGCGCTCACCATCCGCAAGTTCAAGAAGGACAAGCTGACGCTCGATCAGCTCGTGCGTTTCGGCGCGATCACGCCGGAAGGCGCAACCGTGCTGCAGATCATCGGGCGCGTGCGCTGCAACGTCATCATCTCGGGCGGCACGGGCTCTGGCAAAACGACCCTCCTGAACTGCCTGACCAACTATATCGACCGGGACGAGCGCGTCATCACCTGTGAGGACACGGCCGAACTGCAGCTGCAGCAGCCGCATGTCGTGCGTCTCGAAACGCGTCCGCCGAATATCGAAGGCGAGGGCGAGATCACCATGCGCGATCTCGTCAAGAACTGCCTGCGAATGCGTCCCGAACGCATCATCGTCGGCGAAGTGCGCGGACCTGAAGTTTTCGATCTGCTGCAGGCTATGAACACCGGCCACGACGGCTCGATGGGCACGATCCACGCCAACACCCCGCGTGAATGCCTGAGCCGTATCGAATCGATGATCGCCATGGGCGGTTTTTCGCTGCCGGCAAAGACGGTGCGCGAGATCATCTCCACCTCAGTCGACGTCATCATCCAGGCGGCGCGCCTGCGCGACGGCTCGCGCCGCATCACCCAGATCACCGAGGTAATCGGCATGGAAGGCGACGTCATCATCACCCAGGACCTGATGCGCTATGAGATCGAAGGCGAGGATGCAGGCGGCCGGCTGATCGGCCGGCACATGTCGACCGGCGTGGGCAAGCCGCATTTCTGGGATCGGGCTCGTTACTTCAACGAGGAAAAGCGCCTGGCCGCCGCCCTCGACGCGATGGAATCGAAAACCAAGGAATAGCGGTGATGTTCGGGTTCGATCCGGTAGTCCTGGCAATCGTCGTCCTCGCCGCTGTCTCCGCTGCGGCGGTCGCCTATGCCCTGCTGTTTTCCCGCATCGAGGCCGACAAGAAATCGGCAAGCCGCATCAACCGTGTCAAATCGGCCGAGGTCGACGGCGTCAAGGTCAAGGCCGCCCGCGATCGGGTGCAGGAGATGTCGAAGCGACGCAAGTCCGTGCAGGACAATCTGAAGGATCTCGAAAAGCGCCAGAACGAAAAGGCCAAGAAGACCCTTTCGATGAAATCGCGACTGGTGCAAGCCGGCCTGACGGTCACGCTGACGCAATTCTATCTCTTCAGCGCCATTTTCGCTTCGGTGCTGCTGCTGATGGCTTTCATCATCGGCGCGTCTTGGATGGTCATGATCGGCATCGCGGTTGTCGCAGGAGTCGGTCTGCCGCGTTGGATCCTTGGTTTCCTCATCAAGCGCCGCCAGAACAAGTTCCTCAACGAGTTCCCAAATGCGCTCGATGTCATCACCCGCTCGATCAAATCGGGCTTGCCCCTCAACGACGCGATCCGGCTGATCGCGACCGAGGGCACGGAACCGGTCAAGAGCGAGTTCCGGCGGGTGATTGAGGCCCAGCAGGTCGGCCTCAGTATTCCCGATGCCTGCGCCCGCATGACGCTGCACATGCCGCTCCAGGAGGTCAATTTCTTCGCGATTGTCATCGCCATCCAGTCTCAGGCTGGCGGCAATCTTTCCGAAGCGATCGGCAACCTTTCCAAGGTGCTGCGCGAGCGCAGGAAGATGAAGGCCAAGGTCTCGGCGCTCTCGATGGAAGCCAAGGCGTCTGCCGTCATCATCGGTGCTCTGCCCTTCATCGTCGCGACCCTCGTCTACCTCACGTCGCCGAACTACATGATGGTCCTTTTCACCGATCCGCGCGGCCATTTCATCATGGGCGTCTCGGCGATCTGGATGTCGATCGGCATCTTCGTCATGCGCAACATGGTCAATTTCGAAATCTAGCGGGAGAGAAGCACTATGTCGCAGGATCTTGCCGCAACGCTGACCAACCCAGGCATGCTGATCGCCGTTTTTGTCGCGATCGCGGTCTTCGCGACTTTTTACACGATCGCGGTCCCCTTCTTCGAGCGCGGCGATCTCAACAAGCGCATGAAGGCCGTTTCGACCGAGCGCGAGCAGATCCGCGCCCGCGAACGCGCCCGCATGAACGCGGAACCCGGCGCCGGCAAGGCTTCGCTCAGGAACCAGAACAACCGCTCGGTCCGCCAGATCGTCGAACGCTTCAACCTGCGCCAGGCGCTCGTCGACGCAAATACGGTCAATAAGCTGCGCGCTGCGGGTTTTCGCTCGGAGAACGCGCTGAATACCTTTCTCGTCGCGCGCTTCCTGCTGCCTTTTCTCTTCCTCGCGCTCGCCGCCTTCTGGGTTTTCGCTCTCGGAGGCCTTGCTGATCGCGGCATGCCCATGCGCATGCTTGCAGTCATCGGTATCGCCTATCTCGGCTTCTATGCGCCGAATATCTATATCTCCAACCGCATGAGCAAACGTCAGCACTCGATCAAGCGCGCCTGGCCGGATGCGCTGGACCTGATGCTGATCTGCGTCGAGTCCGGCATCTCGATGGAGGCGGCGATGCGTCGCGTCTCCGAAGAACTCGGCGAGCAGTCGCCGCCGCTTGCCGAGGAGATGGTGCTGACGACGGCCGAACTGTCATTTCTGCCCGATCGTCGCGTGGCGCTCGAAAATCTCGCCGCGCGCACGCAACTCGAGCTCGTGCGCTCGGTGACCCAGGCGCTGATCCAGGCGGATCGCTACGGCACGCCGGTAGCACAGGCGCTGCGCGTCCTCGCCCAGGAAGGGCGCGACGAACGCATGAACGAAGCGGAAAAGAAGGCGGCCGCCCTGCCGCCGAAGCTGACGGTGCCGATGATCCTGTTCTTCCTGCCGGTGCTGATCGCCGTCATCCTCGGCCCGGCCGGCATCCAGGTGGCTGATAGGTTCTGAGCCGCAGGGAGGCGCATGCCGCTCAATCCTACTTCGACCCGCGTGACCGGCGCTGGCATAGCTGCTAAACGGGATGGAGCGGTCAGGCAGCGCGGAAGTGACCGCCGCTTTCCCGAGCAGTCCGATCCCGAAAGAGAGGTTTCCGATGTCTTCTGCAGGCATTTTCATCAGCATCATGGCAGCCTTGGCCGTCGGCGCGATGAGCCCCGGTCCGAGCTTCGTCGTCGTCTCCAGGATCGCCATCTCGCGTTCACGGCTGGATGGACTTGCGGCCGCATTCGGCATGGGCGCCGGCGGCGTCGTTTTCGCCGGGCTGGCGCTCGCCGGTCTGACGGCGTTGCTGTCGCAGTTCGAATGGCTCTATGTGCTGCTCAAGGTGGCGGGCGGGGCTTATCTCCTCTACATCGCTGTCAATATCTGGAGAGGCGCCGCAAAGCCGATCGAGCTTTCCGATGCCGTCAATGGCCATCGTGCGCCCATGCGCAGCTTCATGACCGCATTGCTGACGCAGCTCAGCAACCCGAAAACCATCATCGTCTATGCGAGCCTTTTTGCGGCGCTTCTGCCGAGGACGGTGCCGCTCGATCTCCTCGTCGCGTTGCCGGTCGGTGTTTTCGCAGTGGAGGCGGGGTGGTATGCGATCGTGGCGCTCGCCTTTTCGGCCCGCCACCCGCGGCGGCTCTATCTCCATGCCAAGGGCTGGATCGACCGGACCGCAAGTGCGGTGATGGGCGGCCTTGGTCTGCGGCTCATTCTTTCGGGCCTGAGCGTCAGGTAGATCAGCCGGAGAAGGCGTGATCATCCGGCAAACGACCGGGTCAGTTGGTGTTGCTGCCGTCCGCTGCGCCCGGCGTCTTGTCCTTGGCAGCGAGCTTCTGCCAGGAATTCTGCTGTGAGAGCATGCCCCTGAGGTAGGCGACGTTGGCATCCGCCTGCTGTGGCGAAAGTTCCCGCCGCGCGATCTGTTCCGCTTCCGCAAAACGCCCTTGCAGCCCGACAACGAGGGCAAGGTTCTGCCGAACGCGACTGTCGGCGGCCGGTTGGCCTGCCGCAGAGCGCAGATAGGTTTCGGCCGTGCGCAGATCGCCGGTCAGCACGTAGGACATGCCGAGGTTGGAAAGGATGGAAGGTTCGTTCGGCTGGATGTCGAGCGCGCTGCGGTAGCGCTGCCGGGCCTCGCTGGCCCGGCCCATCTGGTCGAGGATCGCGCCTTCGGCCGAGATCAGCCTCCAGTCGGGACGATCCGGTGTCTGGGCTCGGCCGATCGTGTCGAGCGCCTGCTGGAACTGTCCGGCCGCCGCCTGCGCCTTGCCATAGGCTGCCAATACATTGCGGTCGCCCGGATTGGCGATCGCCACCTGCTGCATGACGGCGAGCGCCTGGGCGTCGCGGCCGCTCATGCGCAGCAGGTTGGCATAGTTGACGCCGTTGACGGGATCGCGCGGGTTCTTTTCGTAGGCTTCGCCGACCCGGTCCGTCGCCGAGCGCAGCTCGGTCGCATCCATCTGTTCCACCGGCTTGGCAAGTTTTGGCACCGAACCTGTCGTCATCCGGTCCTTGGGCGTCGTCGAGCAGCCGGCAAGCGCAAGGACGAGCAGCGATGCCGCAGCGCCCTGCAGGATACGATTTATCGATATGGCGGTGAGCGAGGCAGGCATGATGCGTTCCTGATTCCGAAATCGGCGCCTGACCTCGAAGCGGAACAGGGAAAGGTTTGACGCAATCTTCGCTCCAGCAATAGTCTGTTAACCCTAACAGACCGTTAAGGAACGATTCCTGGCGACTGCCGAAGGACAATCATGGCCCCCTATCAGTTCATCGAAAGACCGACTCCCTTCAACACGAAGGGTGGTTCCACGCTGCCGATCTTTGCTGTCACGCCTGCCCATATCGAGACCGGCACGATCGACCCGATCGCCCTCGATTGGGCTCGCAAGGCTGGCTACAAGGCCGAAAGCGGCTCGCTGTTGCTGATTCCGACGGCCGAAGGTCATCTCGGCGGCGCGCTTTACGGCCTCGGCACCAATCCGTCCGAACAGCCTTACATCACCGGCAGGCTGGCCCGCGCGCTGCCCGCCGGCGAATGGCACATCGAGACCGCGCCGCTGACGGCAAATCGCCTGGCCCTCGGTTTCGGACTCGGCAGCTACCGGTTCGATCGCTACAAATCGGAAAAATCGCCGAGAGCGACCTTGATGATCCCCCGCGATGCCGACGGCGCCGATATCAAGCGTCAGCTGGCCGGTGTTTTTCTTGCCCGCGACCTCATCAATACGCCGACGAACGATATGGGGCCGGACCAGCTTGAGGCCGCTTTCCGCGCCTTAGCCGGACATTACAAGGCGGAGATATCGGTGATCACGGGCGACGAACTGCTCAAGCAGAATTTCCCGCTCGTCCATACCGTCGGTCGCGCCAGCGCCGACGCGCCGCGTCTCCTCGAACTGCGCTGGGGCAAAAAGGGCCATCGCAAGGTGACCCTCGTCGGCAAGGGCGTATGCTTCGACACCGGGGGTCTCGATATCAAGCCTGCCGCATCGATGCTGCTGATGAAGAAGGACATGGGTGGTGCGGCGAATGTCATGGGGCTGGCCCTGATGATCATGGACGCCAAGCTGAAGGTCGATCTGCGCGTCATCGTCCCGGTCGTCGAAAACGCGATCTCCTCTAATGCCTTCCGCCCCGGCGACATCTACCGCAGCCGCAAAGGCCTGACCGTCCAGATCGACAATACCGACGCCGAAGGCCGCCTGATCCTGGCCGATGCGCTTGCCTATGCCGACGAGGAGGAGCCTGAACTCTTGATCGACATGGCGACGCTGACAGGCGCTGCCCGCGTTGCCCTCGGTCCGGATCTTCCGCCCTTCTTTACCGATGACGCCAATCTGGCGCATGAGCTGACCGAAGCGAGCCTGGAAACCGACGATCCAATCTGGCGCCTGCCGCTCTATGCCGGCTATGAAAAGGATATCCGCACCAAATTTGCCGACCTCACCAACGCGCCGGCCGGCGGCATGGCGGGGTCGATCACCGCCGCACTTTTTCTCAAGCGTTTCGTCAGCAAGGCCAAAAGCTGGGTGCATTTCGACATTTACGGCTGGGCTCCGTCAGAACGACCGCATTCACCGGGTGGCGGCGAAGCACAGGCGATCCGCGCGCTTTTTCACCATATCCGTGGGAGCCTGCGCTGACGGATGCAAACGGGGCGGGCCCGCTTCACCAAGGGCGCCTCATGCCGATCGTTAAAATTTTATTCACCCTGCCGGGCGGCAGTTCCTGCCACCCCTTGCATGTCCATCACAACTGCCGGAAAATGAAACGCTAGCGTAACGATTTTCCGGAGGGGCCGTGCCGATCGAACTGACCGCCTCGCAGGCGCTGGGGCTCTGGCATGGCGTGGCGCTCGATCAGGTTCGCCATGACGACCGCGATTTGACATTGCGCCAGATGGCAATCCTGCTGCATATTTACTTGGTTCCGCCGCCCCACACGGTGCGCGGGCTTGCCGCCACGCTCAACGTCACAAAGCCGGTTATCACCCGCGCCTTGGATACGATGGGTGAGATGGGCTTGGTGGATCGCGTGCGCGATGATGCAGACCGGCGCAATGTGATCATCAAACGCACAGTCGGTGGCGCGCTTTACCTGGAGAAGCTCGGCGATCTTGTCCGGGATCAGGGCCGCCGGCTGCCGATCTGAAAGGAACACAATGACGATGCTCGACCGCCGCCTGCATGCCTATAGGCCGGATCTCGCCGAAGCGGGGCTCGAGGGCAAGGTGCAGGCGTCTCGCTTCGTGGAAGGCGCTCCGGCGCGCGTTGCCCTTCCCGTCGTCGCTCTGCGGCCTGAACCGGAGCTTGCACGCGGCATCGATACCGAACTGCTCCTCGGTGAGGAGGTGACCGTTTATGATCGCGCCGACGATTGGTGTTGGGTGAAAGCCGTCTCGGACGGCTATGTCGGCTATCTCGAGGCAGAGGCGCTCACGCAAGGAGGGCCAGAGCCGACCCACATCGTCACCGTACAGCGCACCTTCCTCTATCCGGAGCCGGAACTGCGCAAACCGCACCGGGCTATCCTGTCGATGGGAAGCCGCATTCATGTCGCTGGCGATGCGGAAGCGCGCGGCAATCACTACGTCGTGCTGGCGGACGGCACGGCGATCTTCGCCAGACACGTCCAGCCGATCGGCGCTCTCGACGGTGACGATTATGTCGGCATCGCCGCCCGTTTCCTGGAGACGCCCTATCTCTGGGGCGGCCGCTCCGGCCTCGGCATCGATTGCTCCGGCCTTATTCAGTTGGCGATGCTGATGACAGGCAGACAGGCGCCGCGCGATACCGATATGCAGGCCTCCGGCCTCGGCGAACCGATCGACCGCTCCGAAATCCGCCGCGGCGACCTCGTATTCTGGAAGGGCCATGTCGCTATCTTTGAAGATCCCCAAACCATTCTCCACGCCAACGGCCACAGCATGACGGTGGCGCGTGAAAATTTCGAGGCGGCCGTCGAGCGCATCGGCGTGCTGTACGAACGACCGACCGGCTATCGCCGCCCGTTTAGAACCTTTCCGGGTTAGCTTGATCATTCTGTGGGCTGAACCGGAGTCGGCCGGTCGATCAGCCGGCCCGTTTCAGCCAACCTCCCGCAGATTTGCCTGGCAAATCTGCAAGACCCCAGAATCACCGGACGCACTTGTCGCTTCGCCTCGGCGAAGCGGTGCGGCCGGTGGGCGGGGCTTGTTTCCGTCAGGATCAAAGGCGATCGGCTCGAACGTACCTGGGGTATGCCCTTCGCCAATCGCCTTTGCCCTGACGAAAACCTGCTTCGGCAGATTGCTTCAATCTAACGCGGAAAGGCTCTAAGTGATCTGCCGCTGTGGCCAGGCGCTCACGCCGCCGGTCCAATCCTCGAAGGCTTTCGACAGTCTGAGCACCCGCATGTCGTCGAAGCGCGGCCCGACGATCTGCAGCCCGATCGGCATGCCCGACCGGGAGAAGCCGCAATTGATTGAGGCAGCCGGCTGCTCCGACATGTTCCACGGCACGGTGAAAGCGATGTGTTCGAACGGCCTTGTCGGATCGTTGGTCGGCGATGCCCATTCGGCCGGATAGGAGATGATCGGGTTGGTCGGCGAAAGCAGGGCGTCGACCGTGGTGAACAACTGTCCGCAGCTCCTGCGCATTTCGATCGTCTGGTTGAAGCCGCGGACTGCAGCGACCCCACTTATCTCGGCGCCTGTCCTCGCCCAGTCGCTGATATAAGGCAGGATGCTTCCGCGCCGCTCTTCATCCATGCCTGCAATATCGCTCCAGAGGCGGGCGCGCCAGAACGTGTCGAGCCCGTCAAGCATCTCGCGTGTCAGCACCGGTTGAACGGAGATGATGGTCGCGCCGGCGCGCTCGAAACATTTTGCCGCCGCTTCGATGGCGCCTCGGATCTCGTCGTCTACCGCAAGTCCGCAGCCGGCGTCGAGCATCAGGCCGATTTTCATGCCCGACACGTCGATATCGAGGTCCATCCAGTCGAAATCGTTCGGCGGCAGGCTCGTGCCGTCGCGCCAGTCGGGCCGTGACAGCGTCGCCATCGAAAAAGCTGCGTCTTCGACGGTGCGGGTCATCGGTCCGAGACATCGCCCGACATAATAGGGATCGGCTGGAATGCGTCCGTGGCTCGGCTTGAAGCCGAAGATACCGGTCCAGCCGGCGGGGAGCCGCACCGAGCCGCCGATATCCGTGCCGATATGCAAAGGCCCGTAACCGGCCGCTGCCGCCGCCGCGGCGCCCGCGCTCGATCCGCCGGGGTTCTGAGTCACGTCCCAGGGATTGCGACTGAGGGGATGAAAGCTCGACAGGCCGGAGGAGAGCATGCCGTAATCGGGGCAGGTGGTCTTGGCGAAGATCACCGCGCCGTCCTCGCGCAGCCGCGCGGCAGCCGGCGCGTCGGCCTCCGCTGGCTTCAGTTCCACCGCCCTGGTGCCGAACGGCACCGGCTGGCCTTTCGTCGCGATCAGTTCTTTCAGCGTGACCGGGATGCCGTCGAGCGCGCCGAGCGTTTGTTCCGTCGCCCAGCGCTCCGTGGAAGCTTTCGCCTGCGCGCGCGCCGCCTCCGGGTCGTAGAGATAGAGGGCGGAGATCTGCGGCTCCCAGGCGGCGATATGATCTTCGAGGGCGAGCCAGTATTCGAGCGGCGAGAGGCTCTTATCGGCGAAGCGTCGTCTGAGTTCGCGGATGGGAAGGTCGATTTGGGCCATTGGCATTTCGTTTCGGAAGGGCATCAGCGGCTCGCCTCGCGTGGATCAAGAAGGTCTCGCAAGCCGTCACCGAGCATGTTGAAGCCGAGGACGGCAAGCGCGATGGCAAGGCCGGGCAGGACGGCAAGCCAGGGGGCTAGCGCCAGATAGGTTTGCGCATCGGCAAGCATTCGGCCCCATGTCGGTGCCGGAGGCGCCATGCCTAGCCCCAGAAAACTCAGACCCGCTTCCGTCAGGATCGCCAGCCCAAGCTGGATCGTCCCATGCACGATGATCTGGCTGATGATATTCGGCAGCACATGGCGCAGCGAGATGGTCAGGCGCGTATTGCCGATCGCGCGCGCCGCCGTCACATAATCGCGGCTCCAAGCCTGCAGCGAGGTTGCCAGCGTCACTCGGGCAAAGACCGGAATCATGAACACGGCGATCGCTGTGATCGCAGTGAACCGCCCCGGCCCGAGAAAGGCGCCGAGCATCATGGCCGACAGGATCGGCGGCAGGGCGAAGATGACGTCGCAGATGCGCATCAGCAGCGCTTCGGATGGACCGCGGATCGCTGCGGCGGAGATGCCGGCGATCGAGCCGAGCGTCCCGCCGATCGCAACCGCGGTGATGGCGACCGAGAGTGAGTTCCAGCATCCCACCATCAGCATCGACAGCACGTCGCGCCCGAACTGATCCGTTCCAAGCAGACCGAAGGCAAGCGGCGGCTGTAGTTTATGGACGATCTGCATCTTCGCCGGTGGTAAAGGCGTCCAGACGAGCGACAGCAGCGCCACCGTCACCAGCAGGCCGATGATGACGGCGCCCGCGATGAGATTCATTCGCCGGCTAAATACAGCAGCTCTTCGGCGGCCGGCGATGGCGAAGGGCGCGATCTGGGACACGCTTCAGACAGCCTTTCTCATCCTGGGGTCGATCGCCAGATAGGAGAGATCGACGATGAAGTTCATGACAATAACGAGAGCCGCGAAGAACAGCACGACATCCTGCATCACGATGATGTCGCGCTGGGAGAGCGCCTGAAGGGCGAGGCGCCCGAGACCGGGCAGGTTGAAGACGTTCTCCACCAGCACCGCGCCGGCGACGAGAAAGGTGAACTGCAGCCCGATCATTGTAAGGATCGGGATCAGCGCGTTCGGCACGATATGCCGCCACAGCACCGCACTGCTTGACAGGCCCTTGGCCATCGCGGTGCGGGCAAAATCCTCATGCATCGTCTCAAGCACGGCCGAACGTGCGACGCGCGTCAGCACCCCCGCCTGCGGCATCGCCAGCGCCACGGCCGGCATGACAAGCGCCTGCAATGCCGGCAGAAATCCCTCGTTCCATCCGGGAAAGCCGCCCGCCGGCATCAGTCCGAGCATCGTCGAAAACAGAATGATCAAGAGCAGCGCCACCCAGAAGGCGGGCAAGGCGATGCTGATCTGCGAGAAGAGCGTTGCGATGACGGCGAAGATACTGCCGCGCCGCGAAGCGGCCAGCACGCCGACCGGCAGGGCAATCGCCACCGACAGCATGATCGCCATCAGCGCCAGCGGCAGGGTCACTGACAGCCGCTCAGCGATCAGCCCCGCAACGGGAACGCCATAGGTGTAGGATTGGCCGAGATTGCCCGACATGACGCCGGCCAGCCATCGTCCGTAACGCAGGATGAGCGGCTGGTCGAGGCCAAGCTCGTGACGCAATGCCGACAGGGTTTCCGGGCTTGTCGAGGTGCCGAGCATGATCGAGGCGGGGTCGCCTGGTAGGAGATCCATAACGGCAAAGATCAACAGCGAGACGATGAGAAGCGTGAATAGGAGGCCGAGGAAGCGGCGAAGGACAAGCGCGATCATGCGTGCCACGCTTTCGGTGTGGCGCGGCGGCTCCGCCATGCGTCGGTGAGTTTGGTTGGAAAACCAACCCCACGCTCCGTCATCCTCGGCGTTGAGCCGAGGATCAATGCCACTACTGTTGATGAGGGCGGTGTGGATGCTCGGCTCAAGGCCGAGCATGACGGAGGCGGATGGAGAAATCCGTTTAAAGAGTCGGCGCCCGCGTCAGAAATGGCATCTTCCAGGGGAACCAAACAACTACGGTCCAAGCAGAGCTGACTTGGTGAAGGATGGAGAGGGCTGTGTACTACATAGACGAAATTCATCTCGCTCTTTCCCAGCCCACGCCGCGCCCACTAAGCCCACCGCTTGCTCACTCCTCCCAATAAACCCCCGACAGCACATTCGACGGAATCGGCTCGTTCTCCCACAGCCCCTTCAGCTTTTTGTCCCAGACGCCGAGTTTCGGCATGACGAAGAGGTAGAGCGCCGGTACGTCCTCGGCGAGGATCTGTTGCGCTTCGCCGTAGACCGCATTTTGCGCGTCGGGATCGGTCGTCTCCTGGACCTTCTTCATCAGCGCGTCGAAGGCCGGATTTCTGTAGTTGAAATAATAGGGATCGCGTGCGTAGATGTCGATGTCGAGCGGTTCGGCATGGGCAACGATCGTCATGTCGAAGTTTCGATCCTTCATGACGTCCTGCACCCATTTCGCCGGAAACTCCGTCGGTTCGATGTTCATCGTCACGCCGATTTCCGCAAACATCGCCTGCATCACCTGGGCGCTGCGCGGCGCATATGCCATCTGCGGCGATTTGATTGTGAAGGTGAAGCCGTTTGGGTAGCCGGCTGCGGAAAGCAGCGCCTTCGCCTTTTCGACATCGTAGCGCAGGACGCCTGTCATGTCCTTATAGCCCGGATCGTTCGGAGTGTAGTGGCTGCCGATTGGCGTGCCGAGGCCGGACCACGCCCCGTCGATCACGGTCTGGCGGTCGATCGCCATCATAAGCGCCTGGCGCACGCGCTTGTCGTCGAAGGGCTTCCTGGCATTGTTCATGCCGGCAACGACCTTGAGTTCGGTATTGCCGATCTCGGTGATGAGCCGCCCATCGCCGACGAAGGAAGTCATCAGCTCGGGGGCTGCAAATTCGGGAAAGGCATCGAGATCGCCGGATTTCAGCGCGGCCGCCTGCGCTTGCGGATCGGCGATGAAGCGGAAGGTCACCTTGTCGAGCTTGGCAGCCGCATCCTTGTTCCAGTAGTCGCTATTCCTGATAAGTTCGACCCTGTCGCCCTTCGTCCAACTGGCGAACTTGAAAGGACCGGTACCGATCGGAGTCACCTTGTCCTCGGCGGCCGTCTTCGGCGCGACCATCACTGAGGCCGGCCACCCGAGCCAGTAGATCAGGCTGCCGGTCGGCGCCGATAGATGCAGCACCAGCGTTTCGGCATCCGGCGTCTCGATCGAGGCGATCGAGGCGAAGAAGCGCTTCTGCGGATTGACCGAATCCGCCCCGCGGGCGCGGTCGAGCGAAAACTTGGCGCTCGCGGCATCGAAGGCCTCGCCGTCGTGGAATTTGACGCCGGTCTGCAGCTTGAACGTATATGTCAGGCCATCGGGAGAGATCTCCCAGCTTTTCGCCAGCTGCGGCTGGACCTTGCCGGCCTGGTCGATCGTCACCAGCCCCTCGAACACATTCTGCCAGGTGACCTGGCCGATCGCGACCGGGGCCGCGATCGTCGGATCGAGGCCGGCCGGCTCGACGCTCATGCCGAGGGTGAGGGTGGTCTTCGCCGCTTCCGCCGGCGTCATGACCGTCATCACCAGACCGGCCGAAAGCGCGGCAGCGAGGGAAAGCCGCCTGACGAAACGCGAAGGCGCAAACGAAAGCTTGGTCATCATGGTTCCCTTGTCTGGCCGTGCGTCGATGACGAAGGCCTTTGCGAATAGATTGCACCACAGCAGTGCACACACAATGACGATTTTGTGTGCTCGGCGTAGCCGAAAAAGCTACACCTGATATTTGCGGGCAATGCAAGCTTGAAGCGTCAGTCTTTGGTCCCGGCTCGGCCGTTCGTACGCTCGCGCATGAACCTCTCGATGAAGTCGAGCAGTTTCGTCGCCGCGAAGGACAGCTGCCGGTCCGGCGCGACGCAGAGATCGACATGGGTGCGGATGCCGGTCTTGCCGGCAAGCGGAATGGCCAGGAGCTGGCCCGCTTCGATTTCGCGGCGGACGGTCAGCGCCGGCAGCAGCGTCGCCGCAGCCCCGCTGAGCACCAGTTCCTTCAGCATTTCGAGCGAACTGGTGACGAAGACGGGATCGAGGCTAGGCCCCTCCTTCTCGAACAGCGCATCGAAGGCCTGGCGGAAACCGAAGGATTGATCCGGCAGCGCCAATGGGTAATCGGCGAGTTGCCGGATGGGGATTTCGGCAAGGGCGGCCGCCGGATGCTGCGGCGTGACAATGAAATCATAGGCGATCTCGGAGCGCAGCCGCACCTTGGTGCCTGATATGACGGGCGCAAACAGCGTCACCGCAATATCGGCTTCGGCGCTGTTGACGGCATCGACCGCCTGCCGCGCGCTGGTGATCGTCACGGTGAAACGCAGCTGCGGATATTTCAGGCTGAATTCGGCAAGCGCCGGCGCCAAGAGATTGGCGACGGTGGCGCCATTGGCATAGATGCTGACACGACCGCGCTGCAGTCCCTTCAGGTCTTCGATCAGCTGCTGCACGTGATCGAGTTCCCGCAGCGTCCGGCCGGCGCGCGCAGCGAGAAGCTCGCCGGCCGCCGTCAGCTTGACGCCGCGGGCGCTGCGTTCGACCAGCGGCGCGCCGAAATGATATTCGAGGTTCTCGATCTGCCGGCTGATCGCCGTCGGCGCGACATTGAGGTTCTCGGCCGCCTGGCGCATGGAATTGGTCCTCACCAGCTCGTCGAAATACATCAGCGCCCGGATCTGCATTCACGTCTCTCCGCCATTCGGCCTGTTCGACCTGTCCGGGTTTGACCCTATCCAATCAATCGGCGTTCGGGTAGCGGTCTCGCCATGCCTCTTGCGCGCCCTCGGACGGAAGGGTGCTTGCCATGTAGACGCCGCGCGCGATCGCCCGCGCCATGACGATAGCGGCTAGGTGGCAAAGCTCCATCAGGCTTGCCATGTCGCTTCTCGGATGTTTGGCTGTCGAAGCGGCAAAGATGGTATCTCCGTCGAGCGGCAGATGCGCCGGCAGCAGCGCCCGGGCAAGGCCGTCATGACCTGCAAGTGAGAGCCGATGCGCCTCCGCCTTCGTCAGTTGCGCATCGGTGACTACCGCGCCGATCGTCGTCGCCGGCGTGGTCATCCCCTTGAGTCGCATCCTGTGGTCGGCCGTCGCAGGCAGGCCGAGCCCGCCGAATTCTCCGTCTTTCTCGAAGGGTGCCGCCCAGAAATGCGGCCCGTCACCAATCGTTGCGGAGCCGAGCGCATTGACGGCGACGAGCGCCGCGACGTGATGGCCGGCGCTGCTGACGGCGCTGGCGGAGCCGAGCCCCCCCTTGAAAGTGGCTGTCGTCGCTCCGGTGCCCGCGCCGGCGGTACCGAGCGCGAAGGCGCCCTTCGTCGCGGCCTTCATCGCGGCGTAACCCATGTCGCGATAGGGCGAATGCAGACCCCAATCCTTGTCGCCACCATTCAGCAGATCCATCAGGATCGCCTGCGGCACGATCGGTATGCGCGCGGTGCCCACGGCGAAGCCGCGGCCGTTCTCGCGCAATCCCGCCTGCACCCCGCCGGCGGCATCGAGGCCGAAAGCCGAGCCGCCGGAGAGCACGAAGGCATCCACGGCGCCGACGGTCATCGACGGGTCGAGCAGGCCGGTGTCGCGTCCGCCCGGTGCGCCGCCGAGCACCGTGCCGGATGCGACGGCTGGCTCGTCGAATACGATGACTGTGACACCGGATCCTAAGGCGAGGTCGGTCGCATGGCCGACGGAGACGCCTTCGATATCGGTGATCAGGTTGAGAAGGTCGGGCAAGGGCGGATCCTTATGCACGAAGGGCCGCCGATAGGACTGCAATTGCCTCAAAAAAACAAGACCGGCCCTGTGTGGCAGGACCGGTCGGACATCGGAAGTGCACTAAAAGCCGCTGGGGCTTTCCGCGTCAGGCATGAATCGGCTTCGGGTGACGGCGGGTCATCAGGTCGTGAATGGCCAGCCGCACCTCGTCGGGCGAACCGAACCGCTGCTCGTCGAGGTCGTGGACGTGGAATTTCACGGCGATGAACTTCAGCCGGTCTTCGTCGGGGATAACGATGCCGACGGGAACGCCTGCATATTCGATAACTTGCTTCTTCATAGATAGAACTCCTGCCGCGCAACAGGCGCAGCCATGGCGAATTGACTTGTCTGGTACCGTTGAAAGGAGGACGAACGTCACATTCGACAGTTCGGGCGGGAGAGGGCGCCCGGACGGTCATTGCCAAGCACAGATCGCCCAAGGAGAGTGGCGAGAATATCGATGTCTATCATGTCTCGTTCCTTTCGTTGGCGTTGCGCTCGAGGGTCCCGGAAGAGCCCAGGGCCGGTGATGGTTGTCTTCAATATCTACTAACTTAGTAGAGATTAATGGACAGCCTGTCGGAAACATATTCCTAAACGTGTCAAAATATCGACGATCCGAAAAAAACAATTCCACCATGGCCCGAGCTTACGGAAAGAAACATATCAGCTCTTCGTAAAATTCGCATGACAGAATCGAAAATCTCTCGATCGCCGCAGCAGAGATAGGAAGTCCGTCTGATTCCGGCAATGGGCTACGTCGGTAAAACTCGAAATGCCTCGAAATGACCGATTTGGTTAAAGCCCGAAAGCGTGGATCACCAGCCTTCTTGGAGCACCTTTTCCAGCATGTCGGCGAAGAAATCCGCGCTTTCGATGCTGAGGCAGAGCGGCGGCTTGATCTTCAGCACATTTTGGTGATCGCCAGTCGGCTGCATGATGACACCGAGCTCGAGAAGCCGATCGCAGATCGCCGCCGTCTCTTCCGTCGCCGGCTCCAGCGTCGTTCTGTCGCGGACGAATTCCAGCCCGAGATAGAGACCCATGCCATGGACGGCGCCGGCGATCGAGTGCCGGTCGATCAGCGCGGCGAGCCGCGCCTTCAGATGATCTCCCACCGTGCGGGCATTTTCCTGGAGCTTCTCCTCGGCCATGATATCGAGCACCGTCATGCCGGCGACGCAGCTGACCGGGCTGCCGCCGGTGGAGGAGAAGAAGGGCCCCTCCTTCTCCAGCGACTGCGCAATCTCCCGTCTGGTGATGACGGCGCCGAGCGGATGGCCATTGCCCATGCCCTTGGCGATGGTGATGATATCGGGCACGACCCCTTGCTGCTCGAAGCCCCAGAAATAATGGCCGAGCCGGCCATAACCGACCTGCACCTCATCGGCGATGCAGAGCCCGCCGCGGGCTCGCACCTCAGCATAGATTTCCTTGAGGTAACCTTCTGGTAGGGGAATACCGCCGGCATTGCCGTAGACTGATTCGCAGATGAAGCCCGCAAGGCCCTGGCCGCCCGCGTCGATCATCTCGAATATCGGCTTGGCGGCGCCGAGGTAGCTCGCCGCTGTGTCGGGTCCGCGGAACGCACCGCGGTAGGTATTCGGCGAAACGGCCGCATGCACCCAATCCGGGCGGGTGGTCGGCGCCAGCGGATTGTCGGCGATCGAAGTGGAGACGGCGTCGCTCGCCGCCGACCAGCCGTGATAGGCTTCGAGCAGGCAGAGCATGTTGCGCGCGCCGCTATGGGCTTGCGCCAGCCGGATCGCCAGATCATTGGCCTCAGAGCCGCTGTTGACGAGGAAGACCGCGTCGAGCCCGTCCGGCGTGAGCGCCGCGAGACGTTCGGAAAATTCCGCGATCGCCGCATAGTGGAAACGTGAATTCGTATTGAGCCGCTGCCATTGGGCGCTGATTGCCGCCGCCATCCTGGGGTGGCCGTGGCCGAGAATCGTCACATTGTTGACCATGTCGAGATAGGCGCGGCCCTCGACATCGAACAGGTGTTCCCTCCAGCCGCGCTCGATCTGCGGGGGCGCGGCATAATAGTTCTTCTGGGCGCTGGCAAGATGGGCCTGCCGCCTGGCGAGTAGGTCGGCCGTCTCCGGTGGCGGCGCATCCGCTCCCGGGCCGAGAAGCGGCGAAGGCGAAGGGCAGAGCACCGACCAGGCTGCCGCCTCGCGCGGCCTGGCAAAGAGCGGGGGTTCGAGGCCTGCTACGCTGCAGAGCTGGAGGCGCAGGCCGCCGAGCGACGACGCTTCACCGAAAACCGAACCGAGCGGATCGCCGGCGGCGAGCACGGCGCCATCCTCGACCCCACCCTCGATCAAAGGGTCGAGCCCGTCGAGATGAAGGGTCATGCTGTCGTCCGACAGTGTCAGATGCTGGTCCTTCCAGCCGATGCGGCCGGCAAACGGCGCGGCGACCGCGCTTCCTGCGGCAAGGCAGATGTCGACATGCAGGGCGAAGGTCGCCTGTCCCGCGGTGTTTCCGAGGGCAGCGCGGGAAAGCCTATATTCACCGTAGCGCGTCGCCGCCGTGCCGTTTTCGGTAGCAGCCCGGGCAAGCAGCCGCCAGTCCATATCGGCGTTCAGCCAGTTTCCGGCGGAAAAATGCGCGCTCCGCACGCCAAGGTCGACATAGCCGATCGTAGCCGGATCGATATCGGGCAGCAAAGGCAGCCATGCTGACGGCTGCGGAGCGGCGACATCTGCACCGACCGCCTTGAGGATTGCGGCTTCCATGAGTTCGAATGGAACCGACATCGCCGTATCGAAGATCGCCCGCTCACGCTCGAGATTGCTGCGGACATAGTCGTTATCGGGATCGATGGACATCTGCTGCTCGCTGCTGGCCACCAGGATGACCGCGCGTGCGACGATCAACGGCCAGAGCGCCTTCAGTTCCTCGTCCCTCAGCGGATAGATCGCCTGATAGGCGGTGACGGCGGGCAGGATATGAAAGGGATCGCCATTCGCCTGATGCAGCAGCGAAGCGCATGTGACGGCTAGGTCGCCAACCAGCCAGCCGCGGATAATGTCACCGAAATCGATGACCCCGTCGGGGATCGTGTGGCCATGGGCGTCGCGGTGGCCGACGACGTTGTCGCCGGTGACGTCATGATGGACAGCCTGGAGCCGAAGCGACGGCGCCAGGGGCTGGATGCGGCGAACGGCCTTCACCATGGTTTTGGCGATCCGGTCGCGGGCAGCGCTGTCGGTGATGGCGGAAAGCAGCTGCACGGCCACAGGGCCGGCGCGTCTTAAATCCCACTGCAGGCTGCGGTCGAGGCCGGGATGGTCGAAATCGGCAAGCGATTGTGCCAGCCGCGCGCAGAGCGCGCCGAGCGCCGCGACGGAAGCCGGCGCCAGATACCTCTTCTCCGTCAGCCCCTGGCCTTCCAGATATTCCAGCAGCCGGACCTGATAGCCGTGCCCGCGCACGGTAAGGACGACGATCTCCCGCCCGTCATTCGTGGGGATCACGTTCGGAACGCGTGGCGCATCCTGACGGCTTTTGAGGTGATGGAGCGCTGCATTCTGCGCTTCGAGCTCGCGGGTCTCGTAGGCGGCATGGCAGATCTTCAGAACGTATCGACCGCGATCGCTGTCGACGCGGTAGTTCCGATCCTGCTGGCTACCGAGTTCAGCGAGTGTGCCGGACAGGCTGTAATGGGCAAGAAGGATTTCTTCCGCGTCAGAAACGCTGACGTCGGGACGCGGCAGCGCCATGCGATCAACAAGCGCCTCGTCGGTCATGACACCCATCCCCCAGTATGATTCGATTACCCCTTAAACGCGATAATCAAATACTTGCCGCTGGCAGGCAACGGGAGATTGTTGTCTGCCAGCAAAAGAGATGCGGCCTCTACCGACTCACCCCATGCGTTCTGAGGCGTAGCTTCCCGGGCTTGCCGGGAAGACGACGGTGCGGTTGCCGTTGATGAAGGTGCGGTGGTGGATATGAGCGTGGATGGCGCGCGCCAGCACCTGGCTTTCGACGTCGCGGCCGATCGAGACATAGTCGTCGGGCGACTGCGCATGGGTGATGCGCGCCGTGTCCTGCTCGATGATCGGGCCTTCGTCGAGGTCGGCTGTGACGTAATGGGCGGTGGCGCCGATCAGCTTGACGCCGCGGCCATAGGCCTGCTTGTAGGGATTGGCGCCCTTGAAGCTCGGCAGGAAGGAGTGGTGGATGTTGATGATCCTGCCCGACATCTGCTTGCAGAGCTGGTCGGAGAGAACCTGCATGTAGCGGGCGAGCACGATCAGCTCGGTGCCGGTCTGCTCGACGAGGTCGACGAGCTGGGCCTCGGCCTGCGGCTTGTTCTCCTTTGTCACCTTGATGTAGTGGAAGGGGATGTCGTGGTTGACGACGACCTTCTGGTAATCGAAATGGTTGGAGACGACGCCGACGATGTCGATCGGTAGCGCCCCGATCTTCCAGCGGTAGAGCAGGTCGTTGAGACAATGGCCGAAGCGCGACACCATCAAGAGCACCTTCATGCGCTTGTCGCTGTCGTGGAATTCGTAATCCATTGCGAAGGGGGCGGCGACGGCGGCAAAATCGGCGCTGATTTCGGGGCCGGAAAGCCCTTCCTCGGAAATGAAGCTGACGCGCATGAAGAACCTGCCGGTATCGAGGTCGTCGAACTGGCTGGAGTCGATGATGTTGCAGCCCTTGTCGGCCAGATAGCTCGAAATCGCCGCAACGATGCCGCGCGTCGACTTGCAGGATACCGTCAATACATAGCTTTTCATGTTTCTCCCTCTTCCCTCTTGGAGGTCGCAGCCCGTGCTTAGATCAAAGCTCGAGCCGCGAACAGGCCGGCGCACTTTCATTTATGCGACAAATTGCAAGATAAACTATCACGTTCCTGCAAGTTCTCTCATGGCTGGCATCAGCTTAGGAGAAGTTGCTCGAAACGCTGTGCCGCCAGCGCCGCCCGGATGTGTATTCTCGCCTTCAGTGAGTGAAATTAAAGCATGCCGCTGAAAGCTGATGGGCAAATTGCGACATCGAGAGGCGGGAAACCAAGGATGTGAAGGGCGAAAAATTGAATCCGAAGGTTCACATCTAGGCTGGCGGTCGGCTCACGATCGCCGCTTTCCGGCGCGGCGTGGTGATTTCATGGACGATTGCGCCGCCGATCGACGAGAGCACCAGCGACAGGATCACGAAAAATACCGGCTGCTGCAGGATGTCGATCTGCAGGCGGTCCGAAGCCACCCTCAGGAAAGCGAGAGTGAAGGCGTGGGTGATATAGATGCTGTAGGAGCAGTCGCCGAGATAATTCAGCCATCCCAGGACCGGTAGCCGGGAAAAGTCGATGGAAACTGCCCCGTAGACGATAAAAATCGCGGGGATTCCCCAGGCGTAGAACCGGCTCTCCGGCGGCATCAGCGCTTCGTTGACGAGGAGGAAGGCAAAGCCGGTGGCCAGTGCCGCCCATGCCCAGCGCTTCGGCAGAAGCACCTTCTGCCCGTAAAGCCAGCCGAGCACGACGCCGGCGAGGAACTCCAGCATGATCGGTTCGCCGTAGAACCGGGTGCCTGCCGTTTGCGGCAGCAGCCGGCAGGCAATCAGGATCACGGCAAAGACGGCAAACATCGCTGGAATCCGCCGGGCTTCCGAGAGCGGCAGTAACAGAGCAAACACGAAATAGAAGAACATCTCGTAATTCAGCGTCCAGCCCGGCACGACGACGGGGGTAATCGTGCTTGGATCGGCGGCATTGGCCCATGGCAGAAAGAACAGCGAGGCGATGAGATGCGGCAGATCGAACACCGTCGATTTGAGCAATGATGGAGCCACCAGCGCCACGACAGCCGAAAACAATGTTGCCAGCCAATAGAGCGGGACGATCCTCCTGATGCGACGGCGGGCGAAATCCATGGGGCTCATCGCGCGCCCGCTCGTCGTCAGCCACATCACGAAGCCGCTCAGGACGAAGAAGATGTCGACGCCGGTTTCACCATACAGAAAAGCTGTGGCGTCGACGGCAGGATTGACCTTGGCGAGCTGCAAGATCGCATGGAAATAAACGACCATCAGCGCCGCAACAGCGCGCAAATATTGAAGCTGGACAAGCATCTGATGTCTTGCTCCTCAGGCTCGCGGGCGGCGCCGGCTTCTACCGTGCCGCTGCGGTCAACTCGGTACATCTGCCGCACGACCCTGTCGGATGCGCGGGCTGTCGTGGAAGCGCATATATCCGACGACGAACCACAAGAGGCCGGCAATCTTCATCGAGAAAACAGCGGTGCCCCCGATCATCATATTCAGAAAAATGAAAAGAGAAAGTGAATGGGCGCATCGCCTCTGTGCTGCCGTACGGCCGGCGGGGAAGAGACAGACGAACATCCAGAAGGCGATGACGCCGAAGATCGTCGCTGCGTAGATCAGATAAACGTAGCCGCTGTCGGCGAACTCGGCGACCCTGTCGACCGACAGCCCGAGAACGGCGAGGGGATCGAGCTCCATGATCTTCTTCATGGTCAGGTTGATGCGACCGGTGAAATTGTCGCCCGTCGCATTGGGCTTCATGGTGTAGACGAGGAAGCCCGCGGCGATGATCAGCGGCATCAGCGCCAGATTGAAATTCCTCGGGATCTTCGGAAAGACGAAATAACCGACGATGCAGGCAAAACAGAAGATCAGCATTGTGCGCGTATCGTTCGTTACCAGGATCAGCACGGCCGTGCCGATGAAGAGTAGCCGGTCCCAGCGGCCAGTCCTTTCCCACATGGAAACGAGGTAGATCGCGATCACGCCGCAGAAATTGGCGAGCGACACCTGCTCGAGGAAGATCGAGGAGGAGCGGTGGTCGATGATGCCGAAGGAGAAGCGCTCGGGAAAACCGAGCGCATTCTGGAACAGGCCTGTCTTGTTGTAGCTCAGCGGCAGCAGCCCGCGCGTATTGGCGAAATAATCGGACGGATGCACGATGCTGACATAGAAAGGCACGCTGACGATCTCGAAGATCAGGAAAATCAACACCGCAAGGCTTGCCCAGCGGAAGGTAAGCTTGATTGTTTTCTCGTTACTCCAGCCGCCGAGGCCGGAAAAGCAGAACATGATCAGCACATTGCGGAAGTTGTCGACGAACGGCACGCGATTGAGCACGCTGACATAGATGGTGACGACAAGCGTGAACAGCAGGAACAGGAAGGCCGGCAGATCCGTCTCGTAGATCCCCTTGTGGAGAATGTAGATGATGGCGCTTGCCAGAATCAGGCCTTCGCTGGCGGCGACATGCGTCATCGAAAGCGGCGTGATGTTATGGTTTATGAACGCGAGAATGCCGTTATAGAGCACCGAAAGCAGGCCGAGCCAAAGCACCGGATGGTCGACGCGCGGTGTCCTCCCGGCCACATGGAGCGGCTTGTTCGCCATGGTGAAAGTCGCTGCCTTCTGATCGACGGCTGCCACAATCAGTTCCCCTTGGACTTGACGGCGCTGCAGGCGTCGGCATCGGTTTTCGCCGAGGCGGCGAGAAGCCGCATCTGCGGTCGCTCGGCACCCCTGCCCGGCTGAACGTTGAAAGGCTCGTCTGCCGGCCACCATTCGCCCGCCGCCCAGTAGGACCAGCCGAGCCAGACATCGCTATTCTCCGACATGGTGGCGTAGATCTTGGTCAGGCCGCTCATGCAGTCCTTGTCGGTGGAGGCGCCGAATTCGCCAAGAAAGCCGCGCTTATGGTTCCGCTTCAGCCAGGCGGTGACGCCGACGATCGCCTCGACAGCGGCGGCGGCACCTTCGCATGTGGCATGGGTTCCTGATGAATCGACGTCGAGATATTGGTGGACTTCGTAAGCGTAGAAGTCGAGCGGATCGCGAACGCCCAGCATCACCGTGCCGTTGGCACCGCCGATCACATCCTTCTCCCAACTGTGAGCGCCGCTCCAGGACGTGCCCGGTACGAGGATGAGGTTGCGTGCGCCGACGGCGCGGATGGCGCGGATGGCGGCATTGGCGGCATCGAGCCAATCCGTCGCCTTGATGTCATAGGGTTCGTTCATCAGGCCGAAGAGAACGCCGTCCTGATTGGCGAATTCGACCGCCAGCCTTGCCCAGAAGTCGGCGAATGCGGCGTCCGACGCCGGTGCGGTGCCGACCTGTGCCTTGTCGTAATAGCCGAAATTATGAGGGTCGAGCAGAACGGCCATGCCGTGCTTGCGGATCAGGGCGACGGTGTCCTTGATCCGCTTGATTTCATCCTCGTCGAGCCGCCCGCCGAGCGCCGGCTGCAGCCGCTCCCAGCGGAAGGGCAGCCGGATGATCGTCATGCCCTTTTCGGCGAAATAGCGGATCGTCTGCTCGCTCGGATAGATGTAGTTCGTGCCGTAGATGGCGCCGCGCTCCCCGTATTCGCCGCCGGAAAGATTGACGCCGCGATAACACGGCGCGCCGGCCGCAAAGCCCGGCGATGGGGTGAGGGCGGCCGCAAGCAGCAGCGCCACCAGATGTCGTGTCGTCCCCATGACAATCCTCGCAATCACGGCAAAGCGCGACGTCGATGGTCGCTGCATTCATCTTAACGGTCCGTTAGCTAAGAATTTCTAAAGTCGCAGCACCTCGGCTTCAGTCTTTCACGCTGGGCGGGACACGAGTGCGCGTATGAGCCAGTATGACAGGAACAGGGTAAGCCGGCTGCCCGGCTGGCGTAGTTATGAGCCGTCTCAGACTGCGTCGGAAGGCGTGCGCCTGCGCAGTCCGGTCGTTCGTCCGGATGACTTCGCCCGTCAGGAGCTCGAAACTGCCGCTCCGCCTTTGGTGCCGCCGTCCGTAAGGCCTGCCCAAACCCGCCGATACGGCGAGGCTTCGCCGGCACCCGCCGGAGAGGCTGCGGCCGATATTCGGCTGCAGGGGACATCCGCACCTGGCGCCCCGCTTCTCGACCTCCGTTCCGGCATCGCCGCAATCTGGAGCCGCCGGCTGGTGGTTCTCGCACTGGCCCTATTCGGAGCGGTCGGGGGCGGCGTGATGGCGCCGTTGATCGGCCAGAAATTCACGGCCGTCAGCAGCCTTTATTTCGACCCGCGCCAGATCGGCCTTGCCGAGACGGGCGCGCAATCTTCAGGTCCATCGCCGGAGATGATTTCGGCACTCATCGACAGCCAGGTGCAGATTCTGACCTCGGGCAATGTGCTGCGCCGCGTCGTCGAGGCGATGAAGCTCGACCAGGATCCGGAATTTAACGGCGGCAGGACGGATGGCGCGGCCGTGATCGGCGCCCTGCAGAAGGCGCTTGTCATCACCCGCCAGACCGGCACCTACGTCGTTTCGCTCGCCGCGACGACGAATGACCCGGAGAAATCCGCAAAGCTCGCCAACCAGGTCGTCGCTTCCTTTACCGAGGAGGAAAACAGCGCCTCAAACGGCCTCTACGAAAACACCTCCTCGACGCTGGACGGACGCCTTGCCGACCTGCGCCAAAAGGTGCTGGAGGCCGAGCAGGCGGTCGAAACCTTCCGTGCCGACAACGACATGGCCGCGACTGCAGGCAATCTGATCTCCGATCAGCGGCTCGCATCACTGAACACGCTGCTGGTGACGGCACAGGAAAAGACCATTCAGGCCAAGGCCCGCGCCGATGCGGTCGCCAGTCTCCGCGTCGAGGACATCGTCGCCGGCAACCAGATGGAAGGCGGCGCCACCTCGCCGCTCGTCAGCCTGCGTCAGCAATATGCCGCCCAGGCCGCCGCCGTCGGCAGCCTCGAAAGCCAGATGGGCACGCGTCATCCGCGCCTGCAGGCGGCCCGCTCCTCGCTGCAGAGCATATCGGGCGAGATCAAGGGCGAGTTGCAGCGCCTCGCCACCTCCGCACGGGGCGAATATGAGCAGGCCAAATCAGCCGAGGATAGCATCGCCAAGGAGCTTGCCGTCCAGAAGGCGCTGCAGGCGACGAGTTCGGACAAGCAGGTGGAACTGAACGAATTGCAGCGCAAGGCGACGGCGGCGCGCGATATCTACGAGACGGTGCTGAAACGCTCCAGCCAGACGAGCGAGGAGCAGAGCCTCAGTCAAAGCAACATCCGCGTCATCTCGCCGGCCGAACCGCCGGTCAAGGCCGATGGCCCGGGAAAGAAGATCCTGATGGTCGCCGGCATCATCGGCGGCTTCCTCGCTGGTTTCTTCCTGGGCGCCGCCTTTGCCATTTTGGCCGGCCTCTTCGGCCACCCCGTCATCAGAGGCTATTTCAGGAAATCGCCCGCCACGGCGGCTTGATCAAGCGCCCCGCCTTTCCTACATCGGCAGAAGGCGGCCTATCGCCGGCAGGAGAGTTCCCATGCGGCTGTTGATGATGCTTCTGATGTCGCTCCTTGCCGTGACTGGCCTCGCCCCGGCGGCGGCCTTCGCCGTCGATTGGACGAAACCCATTCAATCGGACGTCAAACCTCTTTATCCTTACAGGGACCTTCCCGGCGTCAAGGCACAGCCGGACAAGAAGGAAGAGGAATCCTATAATTGCCGCACCGAGACCGTGCAGGTCCGCCGCCGCTATGATGAAATCTTCCGGTCCGGTGGCATGCCGACGCTGATGTATGTCTGCGACCGCGACGGCTTTGTCACCATGGGCCGCAAAGTTCCGCTCCGTGGCCATTACCAGCCAGTGCGGTGAGGCGCTCAAAAGCGCCTGCGGATGCGATCTTCAAAACGTTCAACCGGAAGCTCCATCCTGAGATAGTCGAAGCCCGCATTTGCTTGCGATCGATCTATGACCGAATATCTGACTGCGTCCTTTTCCTCGGTTCGCCGTAGCGGCAGGCTTTCGGCCGCCGCAAAGCCCAGCCGCTTGTAAAGCCCGATCGCTTTTTCATTATGCGAGAAGACGTGCAACTCGGCTGTCTTGGCCCCAAGCACCGAAAACATCCATTCCAGCAATGCCTCGCCGCAGTGGAGCATGAGGTTGCGAATATCGCTCATCCGCCCGCGGATGACATTGTCAAATTCGGCCGCGCCGGGCCGGATGTTGCAGACGCCGAAATTGCCGAGCCTGTTTCCGTCGAGATCGCAAATGACGAACAGGATCCGGTCTGGGGCAGGTAGCGAAATGCTCTCGAGCCAGCTGCGTGTGCGCTCCTCTGTGGCGGCAAACTGCGTCAGGAAGAACGGCATCGACTGGTTTCGCCACGCCGTCAGGTCAGCGGTCAGGCCGGGCTCATCGAGCATCGACCTGTCGATGCATTGCAATTCACCCACGAACCGACCGCTATCGCTTCTGATTGGCAGACGGAGCCGTTTGCTCGCATCCGCATTGCCCTTGATGCTGACGATATCGATTTGCGGCATGCGCGATTACATCTGTCCTCTGATCAGGCCTTGCGGCAGACGCAATAGCCGCCCGGCGAGGAAGACAGAACGAGCTTTCCATTGAGCACGGGATCGACTTCGAAACGATCGGTTTCCGCCAAATAGTCCGTAATCGCCTGCAGCGGCTCGTTGCCGCGCAGCCAGACCTTGGACCGCTTGGTGAATGCCTGCTCCTCGGTCAGGTGGCCGATGAGGGTGTCGGCGACGACAAGGTAGCAGCCTTCGCTTACCAGAGGGCCGTAGGCGCGGCATTCGGCAAGAACATGCTGATAGGAATGGTCGCTGTCGAGCACCACCATCACGCGGGCGCCCGGCCAAATCTCGGCCTTCACGGCAGCAAGCACGTCGTCGTCGACCGAGCCGCCCTGAATCATTTTGATCCGCCCCGACATGGGATGAGATTCGATCGTTTCACGATTGTGAGCGCGAATGTCAATGTCGACACCGATGACTTTGGCCTTGTCGTTGCCAGTGGCGGCGAGGATCGACGCCATGAAGATTAGCGAGCCGCCGCGCGCCACGCCGGTTTCGATGATGACATCGGGCTTCGTTGCCCAAATGACTTCCTGAGTCGCGAGGATATCGGCTGGAAGCTGAATGATCGGCACGCCCATCCACGACCACAGATAAAAATAGTCGAACTTGTCGAGCCCGATCAGGGTGTTCAGCGACTGCTGGAAGCTTGCCTCGTCCTTGCCGAGCGCAAGCGACATTTCCCGCTTGTGGGCTTCAAATTCGAGACGGTCGTCCTTGGTGGTCATGACTATTGTTTATCCTTCGCTCTATGGCTGTCTCAGGCCGATTGCTGCAGTGCCGGGCTGTTGTGGTAGGTTCGCCCGGCGGCCACATCGAGCAGCGTCGCCGCTACCTTATCGATATCGGCTTCACTCATGTCGTGGTAGCTCGGCAGATTGATCGCCCGGTCGGGAATACTCCAGGCATTCACGTTCTCCGGCCGATCCTCAAACATGGAGAGGCTGGAGAGGGGATAGAAGAAGACTCGGGCGTCGATATTGGCGGCCTCGAAAGCCTGCTGCATCATCTCGCGGGTAATGCCGGTCGACGGATGAAACACCGCAGTCGGCATCCACGCCCCGTTGATCGTGCCGCTGTATTCCGGATTCATCGAAAGGCCGGGCAGGGCGGAAAGCCGTACCATGTAGGCGGCGAGGATTTCCCGCTTTCGGGCGACCAGCTCTTCGATGCGCTCGAGCTGTCCGCAGCCGATGGCCGCCTGAATGTTGGACATCTTGTACTTGAACCCGATCTCGTCGGGCCAGAACTGCTTGGTTTGGCCGCGTGCGCGGCCGTGGTTGCTGAGCGTCAGCACCCGCTCGTAAAGCGCGGCATCGCTGGTGACGAACATGCCGCCTTCACCGGTCGTCAGCGTCTTCGTGCCATGGAAGGAAAAGGTGCCGAAGGCGCCCATCGAGCCGGCGCGGCGGCCGTGGTAGACGGAACCGATCGCTTCGGCCGCATCCTCGACGACAGGGATGCCGGTACGTCTGCCGATTTCGAGCAGCGCATCCATCTCGCAGAGATTGCCATAAATGTGAGTCGCGACGATCGCCTTGGTCTTCGGGGTTATGTGCCGTTCGACCTCGTGCGGATCGATGCACCAGGAATCCGGCAGCACATCGACGAAGACCGGCTTGGCGCCAAGGTGGAAAATTGGCGAGACGGTAGCGACCCAGTTGGTGTCGGCAAGGATCACTTCGTCGCCTTCGCCGACACCAAGTGCAGCCAGGCCCATGTGCATGGCGCCCGTGCAGCTCGAAGTCGCAATGGCGAAGTCGCTGCCGAGATAGGTCTTGAAGTCGCGTTCGAAGCGGTTGATGTAGTCGTAACAGCGTGCGCCCCAGCCGGTTGCTGCCGCATCCGTGGCATAATCGGTTTCAAGCTGGGTGATGGAAGGCTTGGTATAGAAGATCCTGTTTGTCATGCCGCTAATTTCTGTTGAATGGATCAAGACGCAGCCGCCCGCCGCGACCCTAGTTTCTGAAACTGGTGCGAGGCTCACATGATGATGTGCCGGGCGAGATCATGTTCGTGGAACACGAGATTGGGCAGGTAGCCGAGTGCCACGAAATATTCCCGATCGCGGTCAGCGCTGACGAAGACGGCGGTGCTCTCCAGCGGACTGTCGCTGAGCTCCTTTGTCACCCTCACCTTTTCGCTCAGCCCGAGTTCCCGCAGCAGATTTTCGAGCGGTGGGATCTCCGTGAAACCTGCGAGAAGCAGCGTTTTGATCCCGATTGCCGAATTCACCTCGCTGACCAGCGTCTGAATTGCGACCAACAGCGGCAGCCCTTCGCGGAAGGGGCGGATTTCCGGGTGGTCGAGCATCCCGCCCCACATCAAGCGGGTATAGAGCTCGTAGGCCTTGATGAAGTTCTTGCTGGCCGCCCAGAAGCGGAAGGCGACCGCCATGCGGTTCAGCGTGAAGATCCTGCACATCTCCTCATACTTGAGACGTGTCTCGGGCGTCAGATTTACTGCCCCGCGCCTGACCCCCGTATAAAGGAAATATTCAAGCCCGCCGCGATAGCGGTCCCAGCTCGTCATGACGTCGTTGGCGCCCTCCTGTGGCCGGTCGCGAACGATCGCCGAATTGGCGATGGAGCGATAGAAAGGCCGCTGCAGGAAGGTGACCGCGCCCTGATCGAGGAAATGCGCAAGGAACGGGAACGGATAGAAGCAGATGTCGCGCGGGATCCACGCCGACCGCAACGCCGACGCGCGGTAGATGGCGATTTCCGGAAAGATGTTGCGTTCGCAAATATACTGGAAGACCTCGGTGAAGCTGCCATGCGCAAACTTCCGGTCCTCCTCGACATTGTAGAATTTCGTGATGTCGTGTTTGGCGACCTCGTCATACATGAACCAGGGCGCATGGGCGCAGGTTACCTCACGGTTCTCATCGAGATATTTAACGGTAGCGGCCACGGCTTCCGCAATCAGTATGTCGTCGTCTGCGAGATAGATGAGATATTCACCCCTGCCGAGGCGCAGAGCGCTCGTGACATTGGCGTTGGCACCAGCATTGACCTCACGCTTGTAATAGCGGATCGGCAATCCGTGACTGATGAATTCCTCGACAACCTGCCGGGTGCCGTCAGTGGAGGCGTTGTCGCAGATGACGATTTCGAAGGGAAAGTCGAACCTATAGTCGTTGCGGCAATAGGTGAGCGCGTTTCTGAGATAGGCTTCGCGATTGTATGTCGGGATGCAGATGCTGAGTTTGATGCCGCTCAAAGGCTCGTCTCCCGGCTGTAGCTTTCAAGCGCGGCGTCGCGCTCGCTGATGACGCTCGGCTCGAATGGCCAAGCGATGGAAAAGGCGGGATCGTCCCAGCGGACGCCGCGGGCAAGCTCCGGCACAAAGACTTCCGACATCTGGTAGAAGAGCTCGCAGTCGTCCTCTAGCGTCAGGAAGCCGTGTGCGCATCCGGCAGGTATGTAGAAGGCATTGTGACTGCGAGCATCGAGCTCGACGGAGGCCCATTGGAGATAGGTTGGGGAATCCCGTCTCAGATCGAGCGCCACGTCGAAGACCCTGCCGCGCGTGGCCCGCACCAGCTTGATCTCCGGCCGGGGGTCAGCCTGGTAATGCATGCCGCGCAACGTCCCGCTCTTGTGATTCTGTGAGACATTGCACTGCGGGTAGACAGGCACGAGGCCGCGATCGGCAAAGCTCTTGGCATCGAAAGTCCGGGCAAACAGCCCGCGTTCGTCAGAGCGCTCGTCGACTTCCACCACAAAAGCACCTGAAACCGCGGTCGGAACGAATTTCATCCGATCACCGTCAGTTCAGGCACGGCGACGGCGAAGCGTCCACCCCAGGCGCTGACCCTGCTGTTGGCCGCTACGACCTCGTTCTTGATGTTCCACGGCAGGATGAGAACGTAATCGGGCTTCGTCTCGTCCATCTTTTCCGGCGCATAGATCGGCAGCTTGCTGCCCGGCAGGTAATGTCCCTGCTTGTGCGGATTACGGTCGACTACGTAGTCGATGAGGTCGGTGCCGACGCCGCAGAAATTCAGGAGCGTGTTGCCCTTGGCGGCGGCCCCGTAGGCCGCGACCGACTTGCCGTCACGCTTAGCCTGCTTGAGGAAGGTCAGCAGCCCATCTTTGATCGGCGCTACGCGGCTCTGGAAAGCCTCGTAGGTTTGAACCGTGTCGAAGCTTGCGGCCGCTTCGTCGGCACGCACCTTGGCGACGCCGGGGCCGGTCGGATGAGCGGTCGACGTCGTGCGGCAGGCGAGCACGCGCAGGCTCCCGCCATGGGTCGGCAATTCTTCCACGTCGAATACGGTAAGGCCGTGCGCCGCAAAGGCCTTCTCGACGGCCAGCAGCGACAGATAGTAGAAATGCTCATGATAAACGGTATCGAACTGGATGTTTTCCATCAGCCGCAACAGATGCGGGAATTCGACGCTGACGATGCCATCCGGCTTCAGAACGGCAGAGAGCCCACCGACGAAATCGTTGATGTCGGGGACATGCGCCAGCACGTTGTTACCAATGACGATGTCGGCGGCAAGGCCGCGGGAAACGAGATCGGCGGCCGTTTCCCTGCCGAAGAACCGGGCCTCCGTGGGAACACCGATCTGCCGCGCAACTTCTGCAACATTTTCGGCCGGCTCAATGCCGAGCACCGGCACGCCGGCCTCGACAAAATGCTTGAGGAGGTAACCGTCATTGCTCGCCACCTCGATCACCCGAGATGCCTGGCTGAGGCCGAAACGATTGCGCGCCATGACGGTGAACTGGCGCGCATGCTCAACCCAACTGTCGCTGTAGGAGGAGAAATAGGCGTAGTGGCTGAAGATGTCTTCCGGCGGAACGAAGGCATCGGCCTGCACCAGCCAGCACTCGGAGCAGACGAAGGCGCGCAACGGATAGGAAGGCTCCGGCTGCTTGAGCTGCTCTTCCGTGAGATAGGCGTTGGCAAGCGGCGTCGAGCCCAGATCGACGAAGCGATGTTTCAAGGGAGCGCGGCAGAACCGGCAATTATGCGCTGTCATGATATTGCTTCCTCATAGGCCGCGATCTGCCCGAGCGAGAAGGCGCGCATGTCTGCTCCTTCGCGGTTGGCCTTGTACCAGGCGGCTGTCCAGTCGATTGTCTGTTGCAGGCTCAGGCGCGGTCGCCAGCCGATGGCCGATAACGCAAGCTCCGAGCTGAGAGTCAGGGCGGGTGCTTCCGGCAGATGCGTTCCCGGTGCCAGTCTCCAGACGTCTTTGACGCCATGGGCAAGACCCAGAGCTTCGGCAAGGTCCGATACTGTCGCGAAACTCTGCGGATCTGGGCCAAAATTGAGGGCTTCGGGCAATTCATCTTGGCCCGAAAGCGTCAGAGCCGCGGCAAAGGCGAGATAGCCGCCGAGCGGCTCCAGCACATGCTGCCAGGGGCGGATTGCCTCGGGATAACGGAGCAGGATCGGCTGATTGCTTTCGAAAGCGCGAATGAAATCCGGGATCAGACGGTCCCTCGACCAGTCGCCGCCGCCGATGACATTGCCGGCGCGGACGGTGGCGACCCTGATGTCGCGCCCTTTGAAGAAGCTGTCGCGATAGCTCTGGACGACGAGTTCGGTACAGGCTTTGGAGTTGGAGTAGGGGTCCTTGCCGCCGAGTGTATCCGTTTCGCTGAAGGGAACACCGCTGCCGTTATTGGCATAGACCTTGTCGGACGTGACGACCAGAACGGTCTTGACCGAGGCCGCCTCGCGGACGGCATCAAGAACATTCGCTGTTCCCATGACATTGGTCGCGAAAGTTTCGGCAGGGTTTTCATAAGAGCGTCGCACCAGGGCCTGGGCTGCCATGTGGATGACAATTTCGGGCTCGAAAGCCATGAGGTGCTGCTTGAACGCGGCAGCGTCACGGATGTCGGCTATGTGATGGCCTTGTCCGCTCCAAGGTGAAAGCCGCTGATAAAGGGAAGGATTGGTTTCGGGCTCCAGTGAGACGGCCGTCACCTCTGCTCCGAGCTTTTCCAGCCAGAGCGAGAGCCATGATCCCTTGAACCCGGTGTGCCCCGTCAGGAATACGCGCCTGCCATTCCAGAAGTTCGTCAGGCCCATAGCTTCCACGGTGCTTTTCCAGAATTCCAGAGTTCTTCCAGATGAGTGCGCTCGCGAAGCGTATCCATCGGCTGCCAGAAGCCGTCATGTTTGAAGGCGGCGAGCTGGTTGTTGGCGGCAAGCCACTCCAGCGGCCCGGCTTCCCAGATGGTATCATCGCCGGGGATGAGATCGACCACCGAAGGGTCGAGCACGAAGAAGCCGCCATTGATGCGCTGACCGTCGCCCTTCGGCTTCTCGACAAAGGAGGTGATGAACTGCCCTTCAATGTTCGTGGCACCGTAGCGTCCGGGCGGCGACACCGCGCACATTGTCGCCTTCAGGCCGTGGCTGCGATGGAAGGAGACCTCAGCAGCGATGTCGATGTCGCCGACGCCGTCGCCATAGGTCATACAGAAGGGCTCGCCCGGGATCAGATGGTCGCGAATACGCCCGATGCGGCCGCCGGTCATCGAATGCATGCCGGTATCGACCACGGTCACGCGCCAGTTGGGGCGTGTTCCGCCGTGATATTGGATGCTGTTGGCGCCGAGATCGACGGTGATGTCGCTGTGATGCAGAACAAGGTTTACGAAGTATTCCTTGATCATGTAGCCCTTGTAGCCGGCGCAGATGATGAAATCATTGAGGCCATGATGGGCGTAGATGTTCATGATGTGCCAGAGGATCGGCATGCCGCCGATTTCGACCAGAGGCTTGGGGCGGACGCTGGTTTCCTCGGCAAGACGCGAGCCAAGGCCACCGGCGAGAATTACGACTTTCATCCCAAGCGAACTCCAGAGTCTCTGGCCAAGCTTCCCCTCGTGAGCTGCTCGGCTCATTGCAGGCGGAACGGCCGTATGTTCATCCCTGACCCGGTATCCGATTTCGTTCTTGTGCGAGGCTTGTGGGGTGCGCCAGAAGAGGGTCTCGGTTTCGCGAGCGCTGAACGATGGAATGGCGTCCGCACCGCTCATTTCATCTCTTGCCGCGGTCACATGGAGCGCTGTCAATCGGACAGCAAACGCGCCTCTGCTCGCCCGGCACGCTTCTTGCACCATTACTAATATTCTAACCTTTGGGGAGAAAGTGTCATGCAATGGAACGCATCGCCGAATTTTGCGCCTCTTGTCCTCTTTCTTGGCGGTCGGCGAAGGGTCGTCAAGTCGCTCCGAGACGCAGCCGAAGTTCTGATTATTGATTGGCCGTTCGATGATGGAGAGGAATATGTCGCGGCAGTGAAGGCTTGCGACGATGCCATCGCGGGAGAGGGCGGAATGGAGGAATTGAGGGAATTACTTCTTCTCGCCGCCAGGGAAGCCGGCATTACGGCTTTGTCGGTCATATCCGATAGCGGGAAGACGACACCTCACATGGCGGCGTGAAAGGCCTTCAACCTGCACTGCTCCTGTAACCGGTATCCGGACAAGCACGTCGTCAATGGCCCCTGACAACAGAGCCAAATGCGCAATTTTGCAGAAGTTTGGATATTTGATCTTGGCAGCGATCAAAAGGAAATGGTGCCCAGAAGAGGACTCGAACCTCCACGCCTCGCGGCACAGGTACCTGAAACCTGCGCGTCTACCAATTCCGCCATCTGGGCGACGGAGAGCGATGTAAGGGGGTGGCTCGTGACTGTCAACTGGGTTTTTGAAGTTTTCCTGACAGTTGGCGAAAAAGCTGCGTATCACATGGGGAGAGCGCCGCAGAGTGAGCATAGCGCTTTGTTCCCCGCGCCCTATATAGAGGGAATATCGAAAGGAATGCCTCATGTCTGTTGCCCGCACGCTTCTGCTCGCCGGCCTTTTCGCCGTTCTCGCGCCTGCCATGGCCAGCGCCGATTCGCCGAAGCGGGGCGTCGGGCCGCTCAACACGGGATCGACGCTCTGCGATTTTCGCGGCTGCTTCGGTTTCGGGCCGCAGCAATGGCATCGCCCGGCCTATGTCCAGCCGAATTACCGTCCGCGAGGTGCGGGGCCGACCTATTATCTGCCGGGCGCGGCGGGACGGCCGCAACTGACCTATGACCCGCCGCCGGTGCAGCGCGTGCAGCCGGCGGCGCGCGATATGAACAAGCATATCGCCTGGTGCACCAATGAATACCGTTCCTATAATCCGCGGACGGATCACTTCCTCACTTATGAAGGCGTCTACAGGGTTTGCCGATCGCCCTATCGCTGACGGGCTTGGTCAGCTTTCGTGCGAGACGCGGTCGACATGGCCGAGATCCCGGCCGGGCTCGATGATGTCGCGGACGCGCTGCTTGAGTTCTTTCGGCCCGGGAAAGCCGCCGTCGCGCTTACGCTCCCAGATGAGATCTCCATTGACGCGGATTTCGAAGTTGCCGCCGGTGCCGGGGATCAGCGCAACTTCGCCGAGACTGTCGGAAAAAGTGCTCAGCAGCTCCTGCGCCATCCAGGCGGCGCGCAGCAGCCAGTTGCATTGGGTGCAGTAGAGAATCGAGACGCGGGCTTTTTCGGTCATGGCGTTTCCTTTCGTTTGGAGCGATTTAAGCTCTTGCAGCGTGCGGACGCAATCGCGCATGCGCAAGCATCTTGCGCGCCGTTCTACAGCATGGTCTCTTCCTGCCACCACCGGGGAGAACCTATGCGAGTCGCAGTCGTCGAAAATATGCGCAACACCGGTCTCGGCGCGCTTGCCATCGCGCTCGACGAGGCGGGTGCTACAGTCGAGTGGTTCCGGGTCTGGCGGGATGGCATTCTGCCTCGGGATATATCCGGCCATGACGCGCTGGTCGTTCTCGGAGGCGAGCAGAGCGCGCTGGATGACGAGACGCATCCCTACCTGCCGGAGCTCGCCCAGCTCGCGCGCCGCTTCGGCGATGCCGGCAAGGCGGTGCTCGGCATTTGCCTCGGCAGCCAGATTCTTGCCCGCGCCTATGGTGCCGACAATCATCTCGGGACCGCCCGCGAATTCGGCTGGCACAGGATCGGCGTCACCGATGAAGGCCAGGCCGATCCACTACTCTCGGCGCTTGGCGGCGAATTCACCATCTTCGAATGGCATGCCGACACCTTTTCCCTGCCTGCAGGCGCTGTTCGCCTGGCGACGAGCCCTGTCGCCGAAAACCAGGCCTTCCGCATCGGCCGCGCCGTCTACGGCACCCAGTTTCATTTCGAGGCCGATAGAACGGTGGTCGAGCAATGGAAGGCGGAATTCCCTGACACGATAAAACGCATCGCGCCGGGCTGGCTGGAAAGCTATGCCGAGCTGGCTGCGCGGCATGCTGGTGCAGCCGATGCCGCCGGCCTTGCCATCGCCCGCGCCTGGGTCGGACAGATCGAACGGCAAGGGGTCGAGATGCTGTCGCAGGTCCCGGCTTGACGGGGGATGCAATGACGGCAAGCGAACGCGAGAAGATGGCGGCGGGTGAGTGGTATTGCTGCCTTGACGGCGAGCTCGATCTCCTGCGCCGGCAGGCGCGGCTCGCCGTCCACGCCCATAATACGCTGCCGCCGGACGAGCGCGGCGCAGTAGCACCTGCCCTCAAGGTGCTTTTTGCGCAGGCTGCCTCCGATATCTTCATCGAAGCGCCGTTTCACTGCTCCTACGGCATCAACATCACGCTCGGCGAGCGCGTCTATTTCAATGCCGGCTGCACCATCCTCGATTCCGGCAGCGTGACGATTGGCGACCGCACCATGTTCGGTCCCGGCGTGCAGATCTATTGCGCCGAGCATCACAAGGACCTGGCGCTTCGCAGCGCGGGAATCGAGATCGCACGGCCTGTTGCCATTGGCAGCGATGTGTGGATCGGCGGCGGCGCTATCATCCTCGGTGGGGTGACGATCGGCGATGGCGCGATCGTCGGCGCGGGCGCCGTCGTCACGAAGAATGTGCCGGCGGGCGCTACGGTGGTCGGCAATCCGGCAAGGCCGATAAACCCCGCCTGAGATTCGCGCTTGTCTTGGCTTCTCGACATTGCCGCGGGCTCTGCTAGATGAGAGAGGCGAAGGGGAGTGATGCCATGCCAGTAGAGAATTTACCGATGGAAGGCGGCTGCCGTTGCGGCCAAGTGCGGTTGAAGATCAGCGCGCCGCCGCTGCTCACCATGGCTTGCCATTGCACGGGCTGCCAGAAGATGACTGCCAGCGCCTATTCACTAAGCGCCGCCATTCCCAGCGAAGGCTTCGAGGTAACCAAGGGCGAGCCTGTTATTGGCGGCCTGCACGGCGCCAGCAAGCATTATTTCTGCCCGCACTGCATGAGCTGGATGTTCACCCGGCCGGAAGGCATGGACTGGTTCGTCAATCTGCGCGTCACCATGCTCGACGACCCCAGCTGGTTCACGCCCTTCATCGAGACATGGACGAGCGAGAAGCTGTCTTTCGCCGAGACCGGAGCGGTCTACAGCTACCCGGCGTTGCCTGAGATGGATGCCTATGAGGGGCTGGTGAAGGAGTATATGGGCAGAGGGTGAGGCTTAGAAGCCTTGGAAGAGAAAGTCCGATTTCCTCGTCTTATGCGCAAGTCATATGCGCATAAGACGTCATTGAGAAGCGTTATTCGTCGCCCATCTTCAGCGCTGCAATGAAGGCTTCCTGCGGGATCTCCACCTTGCCGAACTGGCGCATGCGCTTCTTGCCTTCCTTCTGCTTGTCGAGCAGCTTGCGCTTGCGGGTGGCGTCGCCGCCGTAGCACTTGGCCGTCACGTCCTTGCGCAGCGCCGAGATGGTTTCGCGGGCAATCACGTTGCCGCCGATCGCCGCCTGAATCGGGATTTTGAACATGTGCTTCGGAATCAGCTCCTTCAGCCGCTCGCACATGTCGCGGCCGCGCTTTTCAGCTGCGGTGCGGTGCACGAGCATCGACAGCGCATCGACCGGCTCGCCGTTGACCAAAATCGACATCTTCACGAGGTTGCCTTCGCGGTAGCCTTCGAGGTGATAGTCGAAGGATGCATAACCCTTCGAGATCGATTTCAGACGGTCGTAGAAGTCGAAGACGACTTCGTTGAGCGGCAGTTCATAGGTTATCATCGCGCGGGTGCCGACATAGGTCAGCTCGGTCTGGATGCCGCGGCGGTCCTGGCAGAGCTTCAGAATCCCGCCGAGATAGTCGTCCGGCGTCAGGATCGTCGCCTTGATCCAGGGCTCGCGGATTTCGGCAATCTTGACGACATCGGGCATGTCGGCCGGGTTGTGCAGCTCGCGCTCGCTGCCGTCAGTCATCGTCAGCTGATAGACGACGGAAGGTGCCGTTGCGATGAGGTCGAGGTCGAACTCGCGCTCCAGGCGCTCCTGGATGATTTCAAGATGCAAGAGGCCGAGGAAGCCGCAGCGGAAGCCGAAACCAAGAGCGGCAGACGATTCCATCTCGAAGGAGAAGGACGCGTCGTTGAGGCGAAGCTTGCCCATCGCGGCGCGCAGATCCTCAAAATCGGCGGCATCGACCGGAAAAAGGCCGCAGAAGACGACGGGTTGCGCCGGCTTGAAGCCCGGCAAGGCCTCGGCGGTCGGGCGCTTGTCCTCGGTGATCGTGTCGCCGACGCGGGTATCGGCCACTTCCTTGATCGAGGCGGTGATGAAGCCGATCTCGCCGGGGCCGAGGCTGTCGACATGGACCATCTTCGGCGTCAGCACGCCGACGCGTTCGACCTGGTATTTTGCACCGGTGCCCATCATGCGGATCGTCTGGCCCTTGGTCAGCACGCCGTCGATGATGCGCACGAGAACCATGACGCCGAGATAGGTGTCGTACCAGCTGTCGACGAGCAGCGCCTTCAGCGGCGCCTTCTCGCCGCCCGGGCTCTTCGGCGCCGGCAGCTTGTGGACGATCGCCTCGAGCACGTCGGGAATACCGAGGCCGGTCTTGGCCGAAATCAGCACGGCCTCCGAAGCGTCGATGCCGATCACTTCCTCGATCTGTTCCTTGATTCGGTCGGGTTCGGCGGCCGGCAGGTCGATCTTGTTGAGGACAGTGACGAGTTCGTGGTTGTTGTCGATCGCCTGGTAGACATTGGCGAGCGTCTGCGCTTCCACCCCCTGCGAAGCGTCGACGACCAGCAGTGAGCCCTCGCAGGCCGACAGCGACCGCGAGACTTCATAGGCGAAGTCGACGTGGCCGGGCGTGTCGATCAGGTTGAGAACATATTTCTCGCCATTGTTCGCCTGGTAGTGCAGGCGCACGGTCTGGGCCTTGATGGTGATGCCGCGTTCGCGCTCGATCTCCATATTGTCGAGCACCTGCTCGGACATTTCGCGCTCGGCAAGTCCGCCCGTCGTCTGGATCAGGCGGTCGGCCAGCGTCGATTTGCCGTGGTCGATATGGGCCACGATCGAAAAGTTGCGGATATGGGACAACGGAGTGGTCGAAATGGTGCTCATGCGCGCCATATAGCAGCGCCGCCCCGTGCCGCAAAGCGGTAATTATCCCGGAATTTACGCTATTTTGCCGCTCTGCCCAAGGTGCGTCAGACCGGCCACGTTTCCAGCCGCCAGGCCGAATCCCAGAACATCCATTCATATTGCGAGGCGCGCACGAAAACGTCCATCATCTCGGCGCGCTCCGTCTCCGATGCGGCGCGGGCGGCGATATCGGTCAGCGCGATCACCTCGCGGGCGCCGGCGGCAAACTGCGGATCGCCATAGGTGTTGATCCAGGCCTGAAAAACATTGCCTTCGATCGCCGGCCTGCCTTTGATGCCTTCGCCGACATGCATGTAGATCCAGAAGCACGGCAGGATGGCCGAAAGCGCAATGGCATAGGAGCTGTGATAAGCGGTCGCCAGGAGGAAATTCGTATAGGCGAAGCAGGAAGGCGAGGGCTCGGCGGCCGTCACATCCGCGCTCGAAATGCCGAACTGCGAGAGGAAGCCGGCATGCAGACCCTGTTCTACGGTAATGGCCTTCTGCGCCGAACCGAGGAAACGCAGGAACTGAGCGTTGTCTGGCGCCTTTGCCGCGACGATGGCCAGGCACCGGGCGTAATGTTTCAGATAGATCGCGTCCTGCAGGATATAGTGGCGGAAAATCTCTGGCGGCAGCGTGCCGTCCGAAAGCCGTTCCAGCAACGGCAGCCGCTCGATCTCGGCCATGATCGGCTTGATACGGCTCCAGGCGGCGGCAGTGAAGCTTCCTGTCGTATCCGTATGCTGCATGCTGCCGTCCATGGTGTCCTCCCCCTCTCGAGCGTCGCTGTCATATATCGGCGGCGGCGCATCGAAGGCAAGCCGGGATCCGCGATCGGCTCGGGGGTTGATTCTATCATCGGATACTGTAGTTCTCTTATAGTGGAATCATGGGTCGACAATGGAAGAAAACCTCGAACAGGCAATCGGCATCCGCATTCGCAAGCTGCGGCAGGAAAGGGGCCTGACGCTGGATGAACTTGCAGAGGCGTCGGGCGTCAGTCGCGCCATGATCTCGCGCATCGAGCGGGCGGAGGCGAGCCCCACTGCGTCATTGCTGGCAAGGATCTGCGCCGCGCTGGGCCGGTCGCTATCAGCTTTCTTCGCCGAGGATGGGCACCAGGTTTCCCCGCTCGCGCGCCGTCAGGAGCAGCAGGTCTGGCGCGATCCGGAAACCGGTTACCTCAGGCGCGCGGTCTCGGCGCCCGGCACCGCCTCAGCAGTAGATATCGTCGAAGTCGAATTTCCTCCGGGCGCTCGCGTCAGCTTTCCCCCGCACGCCGCATCTCATGGCATGACGCAGCATGTTTGGCTGTTCGATGGCGAGATGGAGATGACGACGGGAGAGGCGGTCTACCGGCTGCGCCCCGGCGATTGCCTCTTCATGCCCGTCGGCGAAGGCCACGTTTTCCACAATCCCGGCAGCGCGCCGGCGCGCTATTGCGTCGTGCTCGATCGCGGCAGCCGATAACGACATTCATTTTGGGAGAAAATCGTGCGTGACATTCGTATCCTTTCGGCCGAGGAAGCTCGCGCCGCCATTTCTGATCTTTCGGACGTGCTCGCAGATTGTGTCGCGGGCGGCGCCTCCGTCGGCTTCATGCATCCCTACGGGCCCGAAGATGCCGAGTCCTATTGGTCAGACGTTGCTGATGCGGTCGCCGGCGGGGGCAGCCTGTTGCTGGTCGCCGAACTCGATGGCCGGATCGTCGCCACTGTGCAGGTAGGAGCCGCGCAGATGCCGAACCAGCCGCATCGCGGCGATCTGAAGAAGCTCTTGGTGCATCGCTCCGCCCGCGGCAAGGGCCTTGCGCGTCTGTTGATGGAAGCTGCTGAACGCGAGGCGGCCGCTCGCGGCAAAACCCTGCTGGTGCTCGACACGGCAACCGGCAGCGATGCCGAGGCGATCTATCCCCGCCTGGGCTGGCAGCGCGTCGGCGTCATTCCCGATTATGCGCTGTGGCCGCAAGGCGGATTCTGCGACACCACCCTATTTTACAAGCGGCTCGCTTGATTGCGCCAGATCGGATCGAACCAGCTGGCCGAATGCCGGCAACGCACCCGCAAGTGTGGCGCCCGCCGTCCACTGCGCCGCGTGCCAACCGAACTGCCGCGCCGCCTCGATATTTTCCGCCATGTCGTCGATGAAGGCGATCTCACCGGGCAGCACGGCGGCGCGCTCGGTTGCAAGCCTGAAGAAGTCTGGCGAAGGTTTCCTGTGCCCGAGATCTGCGGAATAGAGGATATCGTCGAAATGTGCACCAAGGCCGGCCTGTTCCATCAGGTAACGCGCCCGCCTATGCTCCTGGTTGGTTGCCAGAAAGAGCGTGATACCGCTATGCCGAAGCGCGACCAGCTCTTCCAGGAGATTGCGGTCGACGCGGGAATCGTTTTCAAACCAGTAATCGATCAGCGTCGCAGCGCTGAGGTGAGGCGCGATTTTTGCCAGCACTTGGGCGAGCCTCGGTTCCAGCGCCTCGCGGCCGACGATGATTTCGCCCCAGTGGGTCTGGAAGAATTCCCGCTGCAGCAGCTCGAGACTGAGTCCCAGATCGCGCTCCAGAAATGTGAAGAGAGGGAGGCCGTCGGCTGGACGCCCATGAATGAGCACGCCATCGACATCGACCATCAACACTTTCATGCGGCAGAATCCTCGCTCCGGAACCGGCGAAGGTGACTTCGTTTGCTTGGGCAATCAAGAGCGCTGCGCCGCTTTTTTGTTGGCCCCGCTCCATGTAAGTGTCGATCTCGGCAATCGGTTTTCGTTCAAGGACAGGATCTGAAATGCGCGTCATCTATTCCGAAGACCACAAGCTGCGCGACGCCAGAACAGAGCTTCATGCCGGCCAGCTGGTGACGCCCTTCGAGGCGCCGTTCCGTGCTGAATGGATCCTGGCGGCGGTCAGGGAGGCGGGCTTTGCCGATGTCGTGGCGCCGGATCCTCACGGACTGGAAACGGCCGAAAAAGTGCATGATCCCGCCTATCTCGATTTTCTCGCGACCGTCTGGGACCGCTGGGTGGCGGCCGGCTTCGAGGGTGAGGCGATCGCCAATTCCTTCCCGGTCCGCCGCACCAGCCAGCGCGTGCCAGATAATATCGTCGGCGCAATCGGCCATTACGCCAATGCCGCCGACACCTCCATCACCAAAGGCTCTTACGAAGCGGCGATAGCCTCCATGCGTTGCGCCATCACAGGTGCAGATTGGCTGAATGCCGGCAACCGTTTCGCCTTTGCGCTTTGCCGTCCGCCCGGCCATCATGCCGGCATCGATCTCTTTGGCGGCTATTGTTTCATCAACAATGCTGGCGTCGCCGCCCAGCGGCTCATTGATCACGGCGCAAAGAAGGTCGCCGTGCTCGATGTCGATTTCCATCACGGCAACGGCACGCAGGATCTCTTCTATCACAGAGGCGATGTTTTCACCGCGTCGCTGCATGGCGATCCCATGTTTGCCTTTCCCTATTTCCTCGGCCATGCCGACGAACAGGGCGAAGGGCAGGGCACCGGTACCAACCGCAACTATCCGATGCCGCCCCACACACCCTGGCCGGTCTGGTCTTCTGCCCTTGCCGATGCGCTCGCCCGCATCAAGGCTTTCGGCGCCGAGGCGATTGTCGTGGCCCTCGGCGTCGATACCTTCGAGCGCGACCCGATCTCCTTCTTCCAGCTGAAATCCGAGGATTTCATTCGCATGGGAGAGATGATCTCTTCTGCCGGGCTGCCCGTCGTCACCTGCATGGAGGGCGGTTACGGCGTGCCGGAAATAGGCCTCAACGTCGCAAATGTACTCACAGGTCTCGAAGCCTGATCGCCTGATATGACCGACGACACTGTTCCACCCGATATACCGACAGCACGCATGCTGAGTTGGGCGCGCAACTCCGCCATCTATCGGCTGGAGCGGCGGATGATGACGGAAAAGCAGCTGTTTGACGCAATCTCCCGCAAGGCGAAAGAGAAGTTCGAGCTTATCAGCGCGGCGCAACTCAAGGCCCTTGCCGATTTTGCCGTCAAATTCGCCTACGACAACAAGGCGCTCGACGATGGCGCATATGCGGAGATCAACACGCGCTCCGCCGTGCGCGGCGGCAAATCGAAACGCGCCATCGCCCAGAAACTTGCGGCCAAGGGCGTCTCCAGCGACAAGGTCGAGGCCGCGCTCGCAGAAGCGGATGACCTCTATGCCGCGACGATCTTTGCCCGCAAACGCGCCTTCGGTCCTTTCCGTCGCGTCGAACTCGACGACAAGCGAAAGGCAAAGGAACTCTCCGCCTTCGCCCGCAATGGCTTCAGCTTCGAGATCGGCAGGAAGGTCTTCGAGATGAGCTTCGATGACGCCGAAGAGGTGATCCTTGCCGGCCGCCTCTGAAATGCATCAGGGCTATTGCTGGCTGGATCAGTAGATTGAATTTGTCGAGTACAGGCGGCCTTCGTAGGAATAGGGCGCAATCGGAGACTGAGATGCAAGACGAGATGAACGACGACGCCGGCGTACTGGCATTGGAAACGCCTGCCACGTCCTCCGGCCTGGCGGCTGGCGGGCTGATGTGCCTCCTCTCTATGTCTTCGATCCAGTTCGGTGCAGCTCTTTCTTCTCAGGCCATCGCGAGCTACGGACCGGCTGGAGCAAGCTGGCTGCGCCTCGCTTTGGCGGCCATCATTCTCGCCGTTGTCGTGCGGCCGCGCGTCGTCAGCTACGACAGGGCGCAATGGACAAGCGCACTGGTTCTCGGCGCGACGACAGCGCTGATGACCATGAGCTTCTTCGCGGCGATCGAGCGCATTCCGCTCGGCCTTGCCGTGGCGATCGATTTTCTCGGCCCGCTCTCCGTTGCGACCATCGGCTATGGCCTCAGCCGACGTCTCCTTTGGCCGCTCATTGCTGCGCTTGGTGTTCTCGCGCTTGCTCATGACGGTAAAGGCTGGGTCGGCGATATCGAGGGTGTTTTCTTTGCACTTGGCGCGGGAACTGGCTGGGCGATCTATATTGTCCTGACAAAAGAGATCGGTGGGAGCTTCAAGGGGTTGGAAGGGCTTTCCGTATCGCTGCTGGCCGCCGCTCTTGTCGCGACGCCCTTCGGCTTTGCCGGCGCCGCACCGAACCTCGATGCTTACGGCCTGGTTGAAATGATTGGCCTTGCCATTCTTGTGCCGCTGCTGCCCTACACGCTGGAGCTGGTTGCCCTGAGGCGCATGCCGACAGCCTCCTTCGGCATTCTCATGAGCCTCGAGCCGGCCATCGCGGCACTCGCAGGTTTCATCGTTCTCGCACAGCCGATGACACTGCTGCAGATGGCCGGAACTGCCCTGGTGGTCGCGGCAAGCGCCGGCGCGACCTTTTCCGCAAGGCAGTGATCAGCCCGCTCTTTTCGCGGGATCGTCGAGAGCGGGATTGTAGAACAGCGACAGCGTCAGGCTCTTGGCGATCCGTTCTGCGGTCGTCATGAACCAGTCCTTGGCTTCCGGTGAGGGGGCGACATCGTCAAGCGTTGCGGCAAACAGCGTCAGCCACTTCGGAAAGAGGTCTGGCGTCAGGTTCTGAACGCCCGTATGCGCCTGCACCGGCTTGCCGCCATAGGCGCCGCTGCGAAACGCAACGGCCGACCAGAAGCTCTTCATCTTCACCATATGCTCCGGCCATCGGCCGGAGAGCCTGGCATCGAATACGGGGCCGAGATCGGGATGCGTCAGCACGCGTCCGTAGAAAGTCTCGACCAGCCTGCCGATGAAGGCCTCGTCGACGCCCATCGCTCGCATTTCGGCCTCCGCCCTTTCGCGGATGGCCGCGATATTTGCGGGGCGGCCCTGAATGTCATTGTTCATCATAAATCCCGGCGCCGCCTGATGCGGCAGCCCTCATATAGGTCTTTACGGCTGCGAACCAAAGCCGCTCGTGCCGCTTGCGGCAATCTGTCAGCGGTCCGCCCGGCCACTTGACCACCATCGCCTCCTTCTTTAGATTTAGAATAATTCTAAGTTATAGGGGATGTTTTATGCTGGCGCGGTTTTTCAGGTCGCCGAAACGGTCTTTTGACTCTCTCTCCGAGCAGGAGATTCTTGCCCTTGCGATTGCCTCCGAGGAAGACGATGCCCGCATTTATCTCGCCTATGCCGACAGACTGCGCCCTGAATTTCCGGCCTCTGCCAAGGTCTTTGAAGATATGGCGGAGGTCGAGGACACGCACCGCAAATCGCTGATCGAAATCCATCGCCAGCGTTTCGGCGAGCGCATCCCACTGATCCGGCGCGAGCATGTGCAGGGTTTTTACGAGCGCAAGCCGGACTGGCTGAGAGCCAATTTGTCGCTCGATGCGATGCGGCAGGAGACCGAGGCGATGGAGGACCAAGCCTATCGGTTTTATGTCGCGGCGGCTAAGCGCACCGCCGACGCCTCGACGCGTGAGCTCCTCGGCGACCTCGCGCTCGCCGAACAGGGGCATGAGGATATTGCCCGCATGTTGGGCGACAAGCATACGCCTGAGGATGTCAGGCGCAATGAGGACGAGACGGCGCACCGGCAATTCGTGCTGACCTATGTGCAGCCCGGCCTTGCCGGGCTGATGGACGGCTCGGTCTCGACGCTGGCGCCGATTTTCGCCGCCGCCTTCGCCACGCAGGATACCTGGCAGACCTTCCTCGTCGGTCTTTCCGCCTCCGTCGGCGCCGGCATCTCGATGGGCTTCACCGAAGCCGCCCATGACGACGGCAAGATTTCCGGCAGGGGCTCGCCGGTCAAGCGCGGCCTTGCCTGCGGCATCATGACCGCGCTCGGCGGCCTCGGCCATGCGCTGCCTTATCTGATCCCGCATTTCTGGACGGCAACGATCACCGCTGCGATCATTGTCTTCTTTGAACTCTGGGCAATTGCTTTCATCCAGAACCGCTACATGGAAACCCCTTTCCTACGCGCCGCCTTCCAGGTGGTGCTCGGCGGCAGCCTGGTGCTCGCCGCCGGTATTCTGATCGGGAATGGGTGAGCTGCGGTCGGGCGCAGCCCGAGCAATCGATCCAGTGAATCGATTGCAGCAGCGAACGCCCGGAGCCATGCGCAGGGCCGGGCACCGGTAAGCCTTATTGTCGACATCGAAGACGGTCGGGCGCAGCCCGAGCAATCGACCCAGTGAATCGATTGCAGCGACGAACGCCCGGAGCCATGCGCAGGGCCGGGCACCGGTAGCCTTATTGTCGACATCGAAGACGGTCGGGCGCAGCCCGAGCAATCGATCCAGTGAATCGATTGCAGCAGCGAACGCCCGGAGCCATGCGCAGGGCCGGGAGACGGTGGCATACTAGGCATCAAGCGGGCCTTGCCCTTCGCTAGCGAGCAAGCGAAGGGCAGCTAGCGATAGCCCGCTCCCGCATCGGAAAGAGAGAACCATCACCCAAAAGCAAAAGGCCGGCTTCCGCCGGCCTTTTCCCCCGCATCCCCTTTTTAGAATTCCTTAGCGAAGAGCGCCGACCAGAAGGTCGCGGCCGTTCTCGATGGTGACCCAGCGGCCGGCATTGTAGCTCGACTGGCGCTTGACGAATGTATAGGGCGTCGCAAACCAGGGCTTCACGTCGGCAGCAAGATTATCGAGCACGAAGTCGCCCTCGGCGGTGCGCAGCGTCAAGACGGCATGACCTTCACCGTCAGGTTTCCGCACGACGGTCATCAGCAGGTCGGCGGCCGGAAAGCCGCGCTGAATCAGGATGCGGCGCTTCAGCAGCGCGAAATCCTCGCAATCGCCGGCGGTGGTCGGGTAGGCCCAGACCTCGTCCTTGCCGTAGATTTCCTTGTCGGTCATCGGCTTAATCGTGCCGTTAAGCGTGGCGTTGACCGAACGGACGAGCGACCACTTGGCAGGCGTCATCTCGACCGGGCCTGCATTGCGGTTTGCGCCGCATTCACTGCTGTGGATCTGACAGAAATCGTAATGGCCGATCGGTTGTGAGGTGGCGTTGCCTGTTACCATGGAAGCATTTCTGCTTGGAGCTGGGATGGCGGCAGTCGCCATCGCAAACACGGCCATCATGGCCACAAAGATACCTTTGAATCGCACGCCCGCTCTTTCCTCGATCGCCCCTAATTATTAACAAACTGTTAATGGAGAGGGCCGAGAAGAGTCAATCGTTACTTCTTGGGAGCGCTTTGCGACGCGACAACATGGTTAAAATGCAACGGGTTGGCGGCTTGCGTTGGGGGAATTTCTCGGTAGGTGCTGTTCAAATGGGCATCTGCATATTTGTTGATGAACGAATGATGCCTTTGACGGCGCTGAGGAGAAGGGCGATGTCGCCGGGGCGGGAAAGGCGGTGGTCGCCGTCGCGGACGAAGGTCAGCACCACGTCATCGGCGGGAAGGTGCTCCAGAAGCTTCATCGCGTGCGCATGCGGCACGTCTGGATCTTTCATGCCCTGAAGGATATGCACGGGGCATCCCGTCTCGATCATCCCGTCAAGCACCCGGTTTTTGCGCCCGTCCTCGATCAGTGCCCGCGTATAGATGTTCGGTTCCGGACTGTATTGCGAGCGCTCTTCGAAATAGCCGCGCTCTGCCAGCGACTTGCGCTCCTTGGCCGTCAGATTCGGCTCGATCAGCTCGGAGGTGAAATCGGGCGCTGGCGCAATCAGCACCATGCCGGCGAGCTTTGGACCGCCCTGTCGGGCGAGTTCCTGCGCCAGCCGGAGCGCGATCCAGCCTCCCATCGACGAGCCGACAAGAATGATCCGGTCGGGCCCGAGGTGGCGGATGACGGCAAGGGCTTCCTCCAGCCAGCGCGAGATTGTGCCGTCGCGGAAGCTCCCACCGGAAAGCCCGTGGCCTGAATAGTCGAGGCGGATGCAGGCGACACCAAGTTCGCGCGCCAGCCCGTCGAGCTCCAGGGCCTTGGTACCGCTCATGTCGGAACGGTAGCCGGATAGCCAAACGAGCGACGGGGCGGTATTGCCGGTTTGGGCGGGGCGAACGAGCATGGCGATTTCACGCGCCGCTTCGCCGTCGCCGACCGTCATGAATTGCGGCTGGGCATCGGGCATCGGATCGGACATCGGTGAAACTCCTTTTGTTTTGGCCTATAAAACAGATTCTTGGCAGGCTGACAGCAGGTGATTTTTCCGCTAAAGGGTGATATTGACTCCGTTGCAGCGATAACGAGATAGGTTTGTGCCCCCTGATCGGGAGCGCGCGGCTGCAACGTTCCGAAACAACGCGAGGAGAATACGACCATTCGCAGACCTTTTAAGACCGATGCGCCCGTGAAGGACGGACCGCGCTCGAACCGTGAAATCCGCATTCCCCGAGTTCAGCTGATCGCGGCTGACGGACAGAATATGGGCGTCGTGCCCACCGACCAGGCCTTGAGAATGGCGGAAGACGCCGGCCTCGATCTCGTCGAAATTTCCCCAAATGCCGAACCGCCGGTATGCAAGATCCTCGATCTGGGCAAGCTGAAATATGCCAACCAGAAGAAGGCTGCCGAGGCGCGCAAGAAGCAGAAGATCGTCGAAGTCAAAGAAATCAAGATGCGCCCGAACATCGACACCCATGATTATGAGGTGAAGATGAAGGCGATGGGCCGTTTCTTCGACGAGGGTGACAAGGTCAAGGTGACGCTGAAGTTCCGTGGCCGTGAGATGGCTCACCAGGAACTCGGCATGAAGCTGCTGCAGCAGGTGAAGGCCGATACGACCGAAATCGCCAAGGTCGAGGCCGAGCCGAAGCTCGAAGGCCGCCAGATGATGATGGTGCTGGCGCCGAAGTAAGCGCCAGTCACTTTTCGCCCAAGGCCGTCCGTAAGGGCGGCTTTTGTGCTTTCGGCTACCCTGCTTCTCGTCTTTTGTTTTATGCATGTCGTTATCCCGGAACGCGCACACGTCCGGGAGACATGCATTGCAGCGCCGCGCGTCTTGTCAGACGCGCAAAGGATGCCGTAACACTTCGAACCTGCGCATCGTGCTTTCCGGAACTCGATTCCGATTTTCGGGACGATGCGCTCGCCGAAGATTCCTCCGCGGCCCCGTTGCACTTTCATGACGCTGCGGTTATAAGCGCGCGTCCGAACTGACCGGCAGGGCATGCCGTGGCAGTTTCGAATGCTTGCGGAACGGTTCGTCGCCGATGCCGCAGATCAACAACAAACGCTCCCGCACCTTGTTGCGACGGCCGGAGAACCGGACTTCGCGAGGAGGGCTTTTGATGAAGCGCGCAGGGAGGACAGAAGGAGTAGCAAAATGCCCAAGATGAAGACGAAGTCCGCTGCCAAGAAGCGGTTCAAGATCACCGCATCCGGCAAGGTCAAGGCGGCTGCCGCTGGCAAGCGCCATGGCATGATCAAGCGCACGAACAAGTTCATTCGCGATGCGCGCGGCACGATGGTTCTCGCAGAACCCGATGGCCGCAAGGTCGTGAAGAACTATCTGCCGAACGGTCTCTGAGACTATTCCGGTAACGCGTTAGATTAAGGAGATCATGAAATGGCACGTGTAAAGAGAGGCGTCGCTGCCCACGCCAAGCACAAGAAGGTTCTGAAGCAGGCGAAGGGCTTCTATGGCCGCCGCAAGAACACCATCCGTACCGCCAAGGCTGCCGTCGATCGCGCCAAGCAGTACGCCTACCGCGACCGCAAGGTCAACAAGCGCAACTTCCGCGCCCTCTGGATCCAGCGTATCAACGCTGCCGTCCGCGAATTCGGCCTGACCTATGGCCGCTTCATCGACGGCCTGAACAAGGCTGGCATCGAGGTCGACCGTAAGGTTCTCTCCGACATGGCAATCCACGAGCCGGAAGCATTCGGCGCGCTGGTTGCTGCCGCCAAGAAGGCCCTTGAGTACCTCAAGGAAACCGGCACGGCGAACGAGTTTGAAGGCGCGGTTCGGTAACCAGCGCTTCCCAAGCTTGACGCTTTTTTGAATTTTGGGAAACCCGCGCTGGTTTGGGCTAGCGCGGGTTTTTCTTTCTCTTTACTCCTTGCGCCGGCCGCCGGCCTACTTTTCGAACGCCGCCTGATCTGGACGGAAAGAAGACAATGTCAGATATCGACCAGCTTAAATCCTCCTTGCTTGCCGAAATTTCCGCCGCTGGCGATGAGCCGGCGCTCGAAGCCGTGCGCGTGTCCGCTCTCGGCAAGAAGGGCTCGGTCTCCGAACTGCTGAAGACGCTCGGCGCCATGACGCCTGAGGAACGCCAGACCCGGGGCGCGGCGATCAACGCCTTGAAAAACGACGTGACTGACGCCATTACCGAGCGCAAATCGGTGCTGAAGATGGCGGCGGTCAATGCGCGGCTGAAGGCCGAGACGGTCGATGTCAGCCTGCCTGTGCGCTCTTCGCCCGCCGAACGCGGCCGCATCCACCCGATCAGCCAGATCGTCGACGAGATCACCGCGATCTTCGCCGACATGGGCTTCTCGATCGCCGAAGGTCCCGATATCGAAACCGATTACTACAATTTCACCGCGCTGAACTTCCCCGAAGGCCATCCGGCCCGCGAGATGCACGATACCTTCTTCTTCAATCCGGATGAGAACGGTGAGCGCAAGGTGCTGCGCACCCATACCTCGCCGGTGCAGGTGCGCACCATGGAAGCACAGCAGCCTCCGATCCGCATCATCATTCCCGGCAAGACCTACCGCCAGGACTCTGACGCGACGCATTCGCCGATGTTCCATCAGGTCGAAGGTCTGGTCATCGACAAGAAGGCCAATGTCGCCAACATACGCTGGGTGCTGGAAGAATTCTGCAAGACCTTCTTCGAGGTCGATAGCGTGACGATGCGTTTTCGCCCGTCCTTCTTCCCCTTCACCGAGCCGTCTTTCGAGGTCGATATCCAGTGCGACCGCTCCGGCCCGATCGTCAAGTTCGGCGAGGGCACGGACTGGATGGAGATCCTCGGCTGCGGCATGGTCCACCCGAACGTGCTGCGCTATGGCGGGCTTGATCCGGACGAATATCAGGGTTTTGCCTGGGGCATGGGTCTCGATCGTATCGCCATGCTGAAATACGGCATGCCCGACCTGCGCGACTTCTTCAATGCCGACGTCCGCTGGATGACGCATTACGGCTTCCGCCCGCTCGACATGCCGACGCTGTTCGGCGGTCTGAGCGCTTGAACGGAGAATTGGGACGATGAAATTCACGCTCTCCTGGCTGAAAGAGCATCTCGAAACGGATGCCACGCTCGATGAAATCTGCGCCCGTCTCACCGAGATCGGCTTGGAAGTCGAGGATGTCGACGACAAGGCGGCGTTCAAGCCCTTCGTCATCGCCAAAGTCCTCTCGGCGGAAAAACATCCGCAGGCCGATCGCCTGAAGGTGCTGATGGTCGACACCGGATCCGGCGCGCCGGTGCAGGTCGTCTGCGGCGCTCCGAATGCGCGCGCCGGCCTCGTCGGTGCTTTCGCGGCTCCCGGAACCTACGTTCCCGGCATCGAGGTGACGCTTGCCGTCGGCAATATCCGCGGCGTCGAAAGCCGCGGCATGATGTGCTCCGAAAAGGAGTTGCAGATCTCTGAAAATCATGACGGCATCATCGATCTGCCGGAGGATGCGCCCGTCGGCCAGAGTTACGCGGCTTACGCCCGTCTCGACGACCCGGTCATCGAGATCAACCTGACGCCGAACCGGCCGGACTGTACTTCGGTCCACGGCATCGCCCGCGATCTCGCCGCCTCCGGTCTCGGCACGTTGAAGACGCGGTCCGCGCCGTCCTTCGCAATGAACGGCGAAACGCCGGTGAAGCTGACGCTCGATCTCGATGATCCCAGACTCTGCCCCGGCTTCGCGCTGCGCCTCGTGCGCGGCGTCAAGAACGGCCCGAGCCCGCGCTGGATGCAGCAGCGGCTCACAGCCATCGGCCTGCGCCCGATCAATGCGCTGGTCGATATCACCAATTACATGACTTTCGATCAGGGCCGGCCGATCCATGTCTTCGATGCCGCCAAGATCAAGGGCAATCTCACCGTCCGCCGCGCGAGGGAAGGTGAGACCGTGTTGGCGCTCGACCAGCGCGAATACAAGCTCGGCCCGAACAACGTCGTCATATCAGATGAAGAGGGCATCGAATCGATCGGCGGCATCATGGGCGGCGAACATTCCGGCTGCGACGACAACACCGTCGACGTCCTGATCGAATCCGCTCTGTGGGATCCGATGAACATCGCCAAATCGGGCCGCAGCCTCGGCATCATCACCGATGCCCGCTATCGCTTCGAACGCGGCGTCGATCCGGAATATATGGTTCCCGGTCTCGAGCGCACGACGGAACTGGTGCTGGAACTGTGCGGAGGCACCGCTGCCAGAGCCGAGGTTGTCGGCTATCGCGGCTACGAACCTAAAATTGTCGATTTCCCCTATTCGGAGGTCAAGCGCCTGACCGGCCTTGAAGTCTCGAATGAGGAAAGCAACACGATCCTGACCCGTCTCGGCTTCACTGTCACCGGTTCCGGCGAGCGCGTCTCCGTCGCCGTTCCCTCATGGCGCCCCGATGTCGACGGCAAGGCCGATCTCGTCGAGGAGATCATGCGCATCCACGGCGTCGACAATATCAAGCCGGCGCCGCTCGAAAGCCATGCGGCCGTCAACGGCAGGATCCTGACGACGCTGCAGATTCGCACCCGCGTCGCCAAACGGGCGCTTGCCGCGCGCGGCATGCTGGAAGCCGTCACCTGGTCCTTCATTCCGGAAGGTCAGGCGAAGCTCTTCGGCGGTGGCTCGCCAGGGCTAAGGCTTGCCAATCCCATTGCTGCCGAAATGTCGGACATGCGCCCGTCGCTGCTGCCGGGTCTGCTGACCGCCGCTCAGCGCAATGCGGACAAGGGTTATGCCGACGTCGCCATCTTCGAGGTCTCCGGCACCTATGAAAACGACAGGCCGGAAGGCCAGCGCCGCGTCGCCGGCGGCATCCGCCGCGGCACGGCATCGCTCGCCGGCGCCGGCCGCATGTGGTTGAACGTCGCCAAGGGTGGCGGAAAGCCTGTCGACGTCTTCGACGCCAAGGCCGATGCGCTTGCCGTAATTGAAGCCTGCGGCCTGCCGATGGGCAATATCCAGATCGAGCAGGGCGGCCCCGAATGGTATCATCCCGGCCGCTCCGGCACGATCAAGATGGGGCCGAAGATCGTGCTCGGCTATTTCGGTGAATTCCATCCGCTGACGCTGGAAACGCTGGATGTCTCCGGCGCTCTCTGCGGCTTCGAAGTCTATCTCGATGCCATGGCCGAGCCGAAGAAGAAGGCGACCCGCACCAAGCCGGCGCTCGATCTTTCGCCTTTCCAGGCGGTCAAGCGCGACTTCGCCTTCGTCGTCGACAGGACGTTGGAAGCAGGCGCGATCGTCAAGGCTGCGACCGGCGCCGACCGCAAGCTTATCACCGGTGTCAATGTCTTCGACATCTTCGAGGGCGCTTCGGTAGGCGAGGGCAAGAAGTCGGTGGCGATCGAGGTTCAGATCCAGCCTGTCGATCGCACGCTGACGGACGAGGATTTCGAGGCGCTGACGCAGAAGGTCGTGGCGAGCGTCACGAAATTCACCGGCGGCGTCCTCAGAAGCTGATCCGGACAATAACCGGCCGCTCCCCTTCGCGTGTCTGAAAGGACGCGCGAGGCGGCCGGTCATTCATCGCGTGTCCGCCTTTCACGTATGAAGATGGTAGAGCTTGCTGACGATCGTCCAGCGGCCTTCGATCTTCAGCAGCGAGAGATAATCGGTAAAGCGCATTCCGGCGAAGTCGTCGGTGACCTTCACGCTCGCCGCGTCGCCCTCGACATCGACGCTCTGAATATCCATGAAGGGCTGGGTGCCAGGCGGGGCGGGCTCCTCCGCCAGGATCGCGGCGATGAATTCATCCCGTGTCAGCCATTCGACGGCGTTTTGGTAATAACCGATGATCGAGCTTTTCGGGTGGAAGGCCTTCTTCAAGGCTGCCGCATTGGCGAAGGCCATGCCTTCGACATAGAGATGAACCGTCTGTTCGACTGCTTGCCTGTCCGACATGTTTTCATCCCGTTCTCCGAGATGCTGTTAGATAGTTTAGCGGGCTGCGAAGGCAAGCCCGGCCGCTTCCCAACCGTGGCTTCTCTCGATTTACAGATGTGCGGGTTCATGCGGAACAACTGGAGGCGTGCGGGTGCTGGAGGATTGGTGCGCGCCTTATCCGGGGCCGCCATTTGTCTATCATGCGAGCCGGCGGCAGATGCGACCGGCGCTGCGCGCCTTCATCGATTTCTTCAGACATGTCGAGGATAAGGGCGGCCGATAAAAGGGCACGGCCGCCCGGTTCGTCGTTCCGTCAGGCAGCTTTCGCCTTCTGGTTTGCCGCCGTCGTGGCGAGCTGGGAAAGCTTCTTGTCGGTGGCCGTCTCCTCCTGCAGCGTCTGGTCGAGCAGGGCGACGACATCCTTCAGGCCGAGCGTTGCTGCCCAGGTCTTCAGCGTGCCATACCGGGCGATTTCATAGTGCTCGACTGCCTGCGCAGCGGAGATCAGCCCGGCATCCAGTGCTGGTGTGCCCTTGAATTCCTCCATGATCTCTTCGCCCTCGGCAATGATGCCCTGGATTGCCTCGCAGGTCTTGCCTTGCGCGCGCTTGCCGAACTTTTCGAAAACCTGCTGCAGGCGCTCGACCTGCGCTTCGGTTTCCTCGCGGTGCTTTTCGAAGCCCGCCTTCAGTTCGGAGGACTGGGCGGCGCGCGCCATCTTCGGCAGAGCGCGCAATATCTGCCGCTCGGCGAAATAGATGTCCTTGAGCGTGTCGTAAAAGAGATCTTCCAACGTCTTTTCCTTGGCCATTTTCTCCATCCTTTTTTTGGGAAAGGCCGCGAACGCGGCGACACACTAAGAAGCGAAGATCGCGCTAATTGTTCCCGATCGATTTCGGGTGGACTGCAAAACCGCTCCGGGCAATCATCCCGCCGCTGACGTGGAGGAAGAAAACGCATGCGAAAGCCGGGTTCGATGAAAGGTCTGGAGGATCTCGGCCGCGTGCGGCTGTCGCAAAACTTCTTCTTCCGCGATTTCCTGCATTCGGAAATCGCCGATTTCTACCGCATTCCCAATATTCCCGAGGATCCCGAACTGGCGATCGAAGCCGGGAAAAGACTTTGCGAGGAATTGCTGGAGCCGCTGGAAGCGACGTTCGGACGCCTGCACATTCGCTCCGGCTACCGCTCGCCCGAGGTTAACCGGTTCGGCAACGAGAACAAGCTGAACTGTTCCACCAATGCCGCCACCGCTGCGCATCACATCTGGGATATCAGAGATTTCGACGGGTGCATGGGCGCCGCCGCCTGCATTGCCGTGCCGTGGATGATCGACCGTTACCGCGATGAAAGCGACTGGCAGCGGCTCGCCTGGTGGATCCACGACCATCTGCCCTACGCATCGCTCTGCTTCTTTCCGAAGCTCTGGGCCTTCAATATCCAGTGGCACGAACGGCCGAGGCGGGTGATCCAGAGCTATGTCAGACCGCGCGGCATTCTGACAAAGCCAGGTATGGCGAACTGGGCGGGTGACCACGCTGCTTTCTACAAGGGATTTCCGGCGCTCAGAAACTGATGCGATAGCGGATGTGGCCGTCGCTTTCGACATAGCTGTCGTAGAGCGCGCGGGCCGTCTTGTTCTTCTCGCTCGTATGCCAATAGAGCCGCGACCATCCCTTCGCCCTGCAGAGCGCGACGAGATCGTCCATAAGCGCCCGGCCGACGCCCCTGCCGCGCGCATCGGGATCGACGAAGAGGTCTTCCAGATAGCAGTCCCTGCCGCGGATCCAGGTGCCCTCATGCGTCAGGAAAAGTGCAAAGCCCACCATCCTGCCGTCGATCTCGGCGACGCGCATGCCGATCGCCGAGCCTGGATCGAAAATCCGGCGCCACGTCTGGTCGGTGATATCGGCATCGACAGTTACGTCATAAAAGGTGAGGTAGGCTGCCCAGAGTTCGCGCCAGCGGGCTTGGTCCTCGGGGCGGGCATCACGTATCGTTGCGGTCATGGCTGTCTTCTTTCCGCGCCGGCTTCGTCGAGCAGCGCCATTGCCTCAGTGGAAAGGGAGAGTGTCGCCGACTTCACAAGGCTTTCAAGCTGCGACAGGCTGGTCGCGCTGGCAATCGGCGCCGTCACTCCCTTCTTACGCAACAGCCAGGCAAGCGAGATTTTCGCGGGCTTGGCGCCCGTTTCGGCGGCCACCCGGTCGAGCGCGGCGAAAATGCGCAGGCCCTTCGCGTCGAGATATTGCGAAACGCGGCCTTCGCGCGCCCGTCCTTGCGTATCTGCCTTGCTGCGGTATTTGCCGGTGAGAAAGCCGGCGGCGAGGCTGAAATAGGTGATGACGCCGATATCCTGATGGACGCAGAGATCGGCAAGCGGCCCCTCGAAGCTGGCGCGCTGGTAAAGATTATATTCCGGCTGCAGCACGTCATATCGCGGCAGGCCGGCTTTCTCGGCAGCGTCGAAGGACGTCTGGAGCATGTCCGCATCGTAGTTCGAGCAGCCGATGGCGCGGATCTTGCCCTGCTGCTTCAGCTTTGCATAGGCGCCGAGCGTCTCCTCGTGCGGCGTATCGGCATCCGGCCAATGCGAGAGATAGAGATCGATATAGTCCGTCTGCAGCCGGCGCAGCGACGCCTCCACCGCCGTCAGAATATAGCTCTCCTTCAGCGTCTTTCCCTGGCCCATGTCCGAGCCGACCTTGGTAACGATGACGGCCCTGTCGCGGGAGATCCGCGCCTGTTTCAGCCAGCGTCCGATGATCTCCTCGGAATCGCCGCCCTTGTTGCCGGGAACCCATGTGGAATAGACGTCCGCCGTATCGATCGTATTGAGCCCGGCATCGAAAATGGCGTCGAGATTGGCAAAGGAAGTTTTCTCGTCGGCCGTCCAGCTGAAGACATTGCCGCCGATCACGATCGGTGCGACCGAAATACCTGTTTTTCCAAGCCGGCGCATTTCCATAAGGCTCTCCACGATGGATAAAATATCAAAGGCTGTATTGAACGGCGGACATGGCAGAACGCCGCTAAGCTAGCGCGATCCAGGCACAAGGCAAACCCGGCTTCGGCAATTTGATATCGCGCCATTGCGCCGCGGCGGAGGCCTGAATATGGTTCGCGAATATCCATTTTGGGAGGCTCGCACATGCTGCGTTTCGGTATCATTTCAACGGCGAAGATCGGTCGCGACAATGTCGTGCCCGCCATCCAGGACGCTGAAAATTGCGTCGTCACCGCGGTTGCCAGCCGCGATCTGGCGCGTGCAAGGGAGATGGCCGATCGCTTCTCGGTACCGCATGCCTTCGGCTCTTATGAGGAAATGCTGGCGTCCGACGTCATCGACGCCGTCTATATCCCGCTGCCGACCTCGCAGCATATCGAATGGTCGATCAAGGCAGCCGACGCCGGCAAGCATGTGCTCTGCGAAAAGCCCCTGGCGCTGAAGGCCGATGATATTGACGCCGTGATCGCTGCCCGAGACCGCAATCGCGTGGTGGTCACCGAAGCCTACATGGTCACCTATGCCCCGGTCTGGCAGAAGGTGCGTTCACTGATCGGCGAGGGTGCCATCGGTTCGCTGCGCCATGTGCAGGGCGCTTTCACCTATTTCAACCGCGACCCCGCCAACATGCGCAACGTTCCCGAACTCGGCGGCGGCGGTCTTCCCGACATCGGCGTCTATCCCGTCATGAGCACGCGTTTTTCCACCGGCAAGGAGCCGCTCCGGATCCAGGCGACCACCGAGCGCGATCCGCATTTCGGCACGGACATCTATTCGAGCGTCAAGGCCGATTTCGGGGATTTCGAGCTGAGCTTCTATGTCTCGACGCAGATGGCCAATCGCCAGCTCATGGTCTTCCACGGCACCGAAGGTTACATCGAGGTCAAGTCCCCCTTCAACGCCAATCGCTGGGGGCCGGAAGAGATCGAACTGGCCGATCGCAGCCACAATGAATCGCGCATCTTCCGCTATCAGGACAGCCGCCAATACAGACGCGAGGTCGAGGCCTTCGCTCGCGCGGTAAAGAACGGAAAGGAAGAGATCGTCACGCTCGAAAACTCGAAGCTGAACCAGAAGGTGATAGATGCGATCTACCGCGCCAGCGAGAAGGACGGCTGGGAGGCAGTCTGATTATTCCGCTCATTCCGGGCGGAAGACGAAGCGCGAATAGCCGAGGAAGCTGAAGACCATGGAGGCGACGCTGGCGATCACCATGGCCGCCAGCGGCTGGAGCGTCGGCAGCGAAAGCAGCAGCGCAGAGTAAAGCCCGTAATTGAGAAGCGCCGCCGTCACCCCGATAGAGCCGTAACGGAAGCCCTCGGCGGCAAGCGAACGGCCGGAGCGATCGAAGGTGAAGCTGCGGTTGAAAGCCCAGGTGGCCGCCATTGCCGCCGCGATCGCGAAGAACCGCGCCAGAAACGGCCCGAGCGGCGTCAGATGGAGCAGCGCCGCCAGCATGCCGGCATCGACAAGGAAGCCGATGCCCCCGGCGATCGCGAAGCGGACGAGCTTTCTCATGCCGCATCCGCCTTTCCGGGACGTTTACGCGATGCCGATTTTGCGTCAGTGAGCAGCGCCTTGGCGGCGCTCGGGGTCTCCAGGCTCATATAATGGATGCGAAGCTGCTCGGCTCGGGCCCTGGCCACGGAATCAAGGATGACGCCGGCGGTAAAAAGCATGAAGGAGATCATCATCAGCGCCATCGACAGAACCCAGGTCGGCATGCGGCTGACGAGGCCCGTGTCGAAATATTCCGCCAGCACCGGCGCCATGAAGCCGAGGCTTGTCAGCATGAAGCCGGCGCTGATCGCGCTGAAGAAGGCGAAGGGCCGGGTCTCCTTCATCAGCATCGCGAACATCCAGAGGATTTTGCCGCCGTCACGGAACGTCGAAAGCTTGGAGTGGGAGCCTTCCGGGCGGCGGCCGTAATCGAGTTCCAGTTCGCTGACGGGAAGCTTCAGCCGGGAGGCATGCACCGACATTTCGGTTTCGATCTCGAAGCCGCCTGATACCGCCGGGAAGCTCTTGACGAAGCGGCGCGAGAAAGCGCGGTAGCCGGAAAAGATATCGGTGAAGTCGGGGCCGAAGATCGTGCGGTAGAGCAGGTTGAAAAGCCGGTTGCCAAGCGCATGGCCCTGACGGCCGGCATCGGCATGCACGCCTCGCCGGGTGCCCACGACCATGTCGGCGCGTTCGGTGAGAAGCGTCCGCACCAGCTCCTCGGCATCGCCGGGCGCATAGGTTCCGTCGCCATCCGCGATGATGTAGATGTCCGCCTCGATGTCGGCGAACATGCGGCGCACGACGTGGCCCTTGCCTTGCCGCCGCTCGCGCACGACATGCGCGCCGGCCAGCATGGCCTGCAGAGCGGTCCCGTCGGTGGAATTATTGTCGTAGACGTGGATCGCGGCACCCGGGAGTGTCGCCCGGAAGCCCTGCACCACCGGGCCGATCGTCGCAGCTTCATTATAGCAGGGAAGCAGGACGGCAATGTCCGGGTGGTCGGTACGCGTTCGGGCCATGACTCTACTCGTTACACTAAAGAAGCCGTCACCCAGACTAAAACACGCAGCGTTAATAAGACCCTATGACGCAGGCAAAATCGGCCGCATCCGCAGACGGCTTTACACTTTCTTGATCGGCGCCCGTTAAGGTTCGGCCATCTGCAAACGAAGTACTAACCACGATGAATGCCGTGCAGCCGATCGCCAATGCATTGTCCGTGGCTGCCGCCCAGAGGAGCCGACTCAGGGCGCTGCTGACGCGTCTCTGGCCGGTCGTCATCGCCTATAGCGTCATCCTTGCCGCCGTCATTCTTGTTACCAAACTCTTCGGCGCCACCGACTATGTCGGTCCCGACAATGACGATGGCATGCGTCTTGTCGAGGTTCGCGATTTTCTTGCCGGCCAGGGCTGGTTCGATCTGATGCAATATCGTCTCGGCCTTGCCGGCGGTACGCTGATGCACTGGTCGAGGCTGATCGATCTGCCGATCGCTTCGCTGATCTGGTTCTTTGGCCTGTTTGCGCCGCGCGAAACGGCGGAGGCGCTGGCGCTCGCCGTCTGGCCGCTATCGCTCATCTTTCCTGTCATGCTTGCCATGGGCTTCGCCGGCCGGCGCATCGGCGGGATTGCCGGCATGCACATCGCTCTCGGTCTGACCGCGTTGACGATCTTTACCGGAAACCGCTTCGCCCCGGGCGCCATCGATCATCACAATGTGCAACTGGCGCTGGTTGCGACGATGGTGGCGATGCTCGTCGATCCGCAGCGTCGCGGCTGGTGCTATGCCATCGCCGGCGTTGCCGCGGCTGTCGCCATCGCCATCGGCGCTGAGACGACCCCTTTCGTTGCTGCCGTCTGCCTCACAGTCGCCCTGGTCTGGGCATGGGAAGGAGAGAGTGTCGCCGTCGCCGCCCGGGCCTTCGGATTGTCGCTGACGATCGCGATCAACATTCTTTTCTTCGCAACGGTGCCGCCCCGGCTCTATGCGATGGTCACCTGCGACAATCTCTCGATCGGCTATTACAGTCTGGCGGCGATCGGCGGCAGTCTCCTGCTGTTTTCGGCGGTCTTTGCAAGCCGCTTGCGTCGGCCCTTGCGCTTTGCCGCTCTCGCCGTTGTCGGCGCCGGCGTTTTCGGTTCGGCGATCCTCATCTCACCGCAATGCCTGAGCGATCCGCTGGGCAGTCTCGATCCGATGCTGGTCGAACTCTGGCTGCGGCATGTTTCGGAAGCCCAGTCGCTCCTAGCGCTGGCGCGCACCGATCCGTTCTCGATTGGCGCCTTCTATGCGGCAGGCCTCCTCGGCATCGCCGTCTGCATCTTTCGAATCATTCAGGGCGACCGCGTTCAGATCCATTTGGTCCTGCTCTTCCTGCTGGCCACGAGCTGGGCGATTGCGCTGGTCCAGGTGCGCGGCGCCGCTTTCTCTAACCTGCTTTCCATCCTGCCCCTCGCCTTGCTGATCATCGATGTCAGGCGCATCTCCAACAGCGACAGCGAGAATATCGCCGCCGCCTTCGTCTATGTGATGAGCGTACTCGCGAGCGTTCCGGTCGTCTGGGCCATCGGTGGCGGGCTTGTCTCGCTGCAGATGGAGAACGATCACCAGAAGAAGGCAGGGGAGCCGACAAAAGCGATTTCCTGCACATCCAAGGAGGCGCTGGCGCCGCTTGCGGGGCTTTCGGTCGGGCTGGTCTCCGCGCCGTCGGAAATGGGGGTATCAATCCTGCGCTTCACCCAAAACCGGGTTCTCTCCGCCCCCTATCACCGCAATCAGGGCGGCATGCTGACGGAGATGCATATCGGCCTGGCAAAGCCCCTAGAGGCGGAAGCCTTTCTGAAGGGGGCCGGTGTGACGGTGCTTGCCTTCTGCCCGAAGGACCCGCAGACGCGCGAGCTCGCAAAGCTGAAACCGGATGGTCTCTATGCTGAACTCGGCAGAGGGAATATTCCGCCCTATCTTGAGCCACTTCCGAAGGCTCCGGACGCAGTTATCCAGTTCTTTCGTTACCGGCCGACGGCGAATTGACGCCGACAGCCTTTATGATGCGCTGACGTCAGTGCGACGTACGGAGGGCCCGCAGACGGTCGCTGGCATAGAGCCCGAGGACGAAGAGGATCAGGCCGCCATTATAGCCGAGAATGGCATAAACAAGCGCCAGAAGTGACACCGGCCCGGGCGAGGTTATCGCCGCCAGCGTGAAGCTCATTCCGATCAGCGCGGCGACCAACGCGATCCCGGCGGCCGAGCGCATTAACCCGGCGCTGATGCCCAATGCTGCTGCTGTGAGAATAATCATTTCAGCACCTTCCCAGAGAGAACGAGGGGAAGCATAGGAAGCGCCAACTAACAAAGATTTACCGGCTCTCTCGGCCAAAAATCGTTTGTATTGCGGTGGTTAGCAATCCCTTTCATAGGAAACGCGCCTTTTATCTATGCGTTCCCCAGTGAAGCGAATTTTCCCGTTTTTCTTGTCATTCTACCTGCTGCAACGAGCGCATGCACCTAACGCTTGGACATATCTTGATGGAATGGGCGCCTCTTCCACGCCAATGGCTCAGCAGCCGGGAAAACAGGTCTCATCGGCGGTCGCGATCTTCCCGTTTCCCGCCAATGGAAATAGAAAGAAGGGATGAGCAACCTCTTCGATAGCGATTCGCCGACCAACCTTGCCGAATATTCGGTTTCGGAGCTTTCCGGCTCGATAAAACGCACCGTCGAAACCGCCTTCGATCAGGTTCGCGTGCGCGGCGAAATATCGGGTTATCGCGGTCCGCACTCCTCCGGCCATGCTTATTTCGCATTGAAGGACGACCGCGCGCGCATCGACGCCGTTATCTGGAAAGGCACGTTCTCGCGGCTGAAGTTCCGCCCCGAGGAAGGCATGGAGGTGATTGCCACCGGCAAGGTCACCACCTTTCCGGGCTCCTCGAAATATCAGATCGTCATCGAGACGCTGGAGCCGGCCGGCGCCGGCGCGCTGATGGCGCTGATCGAAGAGCGCAAGCGCAAGCTCGGCGCCGAGGGCCTGTTCGATGCGGCCCGCAAGCAGCGGCTGCCCTTCATGCCGCATGTGATCGGCGTCGTCACCTCTCCGACCGGCGCCGTGATCCGCGATATCCTTCACCGCATCTCCGACCGGTTTCCCGTGCATGTCCTCGTCTGGCCGGTGAAGGTTCAGGGAGAGGGCGCCGGCGAGGAGGTGGCGAACGCCATTCGCGGCTTCAATTCGCTGGAGCCGACCGGCGCCATCCCGCGCCCTGATGTGCTGATCGTCGCGCGCGGCGGCGGCAGCCTGGAAGATCTCTGGAGTTTCAACGACGAGATCGTCGTGCGCGCTGCTGCCGCAAGCCGGATACCGCTGATCTCCGCCGTCGGTCACGAGACCGACTGGACGCTGATCGACTATGCCGCCGATGTCCGCGCTCCGACGCCGACCGGGGCGGCGGAGATGGCCGTGCCCGTCAAGGCGGAGCTCGAGGCGCAGGCCGCCGCTCTTGCCGCCCGCCTGCAGGGCTGCATGAACCGGCAGATGGATCAGCGCCGCCAGTCGGTCCGTAGTCTGATGCGTGCATTGCCCTCGCTCGATCAGCTTCTCGCCTTGCCACGCCGTCGTTTCGACGAGGCGGCGGCAGGCCTCGGCCGTGGGCTGGAGCTGAATACGATCAACAAGCGCCGCGGCTTCGAGCGTGTTGCCGCGCATCTGCGCCCAGACCTTCTTTCCGGCCGTATTGCCGAGCGCCGTCAGACGCTGAACGAGCGGATGGTGCGGGCCGAACGCATGGTCGAACGGCTGATCGACCGCTCGGCGTCACGCATCGCGCGCGCCGAGGCGATCCTTGCTTCGCTGCCGGCACGGTTGAAAGCGCAAACCGACCGCTCGCGCGAACGTCTCGGCAATCTTTCGCGCCATGCCGATACGGCAATCCGCCACCAGCTGACGCGCGCCCGCGCCGAGCTCTCCGCGCAGGACCGCGTGCTGCAGTCGCTCTCTTATAAGAACGTGCTGAAGCGCGGCTACGCCGTCATTCGCGATGAGGATAACAGGCCGGTCTCACAGGCCGCCGCACTCTCCACTGGCGCGAGCATCGCCATCGAATTTGCCGACGGCCGTGTCGGCGCCATGACCACGGAAGGCGGCGACCCGCCTGGTGGCGCCAAGAAGCGCAGCACAAAACCGGCGGAGCCGACGAAGCAGGGAAGCCTGTTCTGACAATGCGGATCCTGCTTGTGCTTGCCCATCCGCTGCCGGAAAGTTTCGCCGCCTCGGTCGCGCACACGGCTCGCGAAGCGCTGGAAGCCTCCGGTCATGTCGTCGATCTCCTCGATCTCTACGCTGAGAGTTTCGATCCACGCCTCTCCGTGGCCGAGCGCCGTGCTTACTTCGATATGTCCTACGATACCTCCGATGTGGCCGATACCGTTGCCCGGTTGAAGGCCGCCGACGGTCTCGTCCTCGTCTTTCCGCAGTGGTGGTTCAATTTCCCCGCCATCCTGAAAGGCTTCTTCGATCGCGTCTTCGCACCAGGTGTGGCTTTCAGGCATGATGCCGCCGGCGGCCGGATCGTGCCTGAACTCACCAATATCAGGCTGCTCTATGCGCTGACGACGACGGGCTCGCCCTGGTGGCTGGTGCATCTCTATATGGGCAATCCCGTCCGCCGCCTGCTGAAGCGCGGTATCGCCAATTTCTGTTCGAAGAAGCTCGTCTTCCGCATGCTGAGCCTGCACGACATGGACCGCACGACTGATGCCAGGCGCAAGGCGCATCTGGAGCGCGTCCACAAGGCGCTCGCTGAAGTCTGATTATTCAAAGTCCGACAGGAACTTCTTCAGTAGTCGGTCGAACGCGGCCTTATCCTCGGCCGTCAGGTTGCGCGTCAGCCGCTGCTGATTGGCGACATGGGCGCCGACCGCCTCTTCGACAGTCGCAAGCCCCTTCTCCGTCAGCGCAATCAGCACACTGCGCCGATCCTGCGGATTGACGATACGCTCGACCAGGCCCGCCTTCTCCAACTGGTCGATCCTGTTCGTCATTGTGCCGGAGCTGACCATCGTCATTTCCAGGAGCTCGCCCGGCGAAAGCCGATGAGGTGCGCCGGAGCGGCGAAGTGTGGCCAGCACGTCGAAGGCCGAGGTGGAAAGCCCGTGTGTCATGAGCACGGCTTCGACTTCGCGGCCGAGATGGGTGCCGAGGCGCTTCAGGCGTCCGAGGATGCCCATCGGTTCGACGTCGAGATCCGGCCGCTCGCGCCGCCATTGCGCCAGAATCCTGTCGACATGATCCTGCTTCTGTTCGCTCATGCCACATCGATATCATCAGATATCTTGACGTCAAGATAAAAAGCTCTATGCTGGATTTATCTTGAAGTAGAGATTCTTGATATGAAGACAAATGCTCGCTATCTCGCCGATGTGCTGACCACCGCTGTCGCCCCCGCCATTTGGGGCAGCACCTATTTCGTCACCACATCCTTCTTGCCCCAGGGCTATCCGTTGACGGTTGCTCTGCTGCGCGCCCTGCCGGCGGGCCTGCTTCTGCTGCTGATTGTCCGGAAGCTGCCGACGGGCGTGTGGTGGGGCCGCGCCTTCATTCTCGGCGCGCTGAACTTCTCGTTCTTCTGGGCGATGCTCTTCGTCTCGGCCTACAGGCTGCCGGGCGGCGTTGCCGCAACCGTCGGCGCCGTGCAGCCGCTGATCGTCATCGCGCTGTCGCGAGTTTTTCTCGGCAAGCCGATCCAGCCGCTGGCCGTGGTGGCAGGATTCGTCGGCATGGTCGGCGTCGGGCTGCTGGTGTTGACGCCAAAGGCGGCGCTCGATTCCATCGGTGTCGCCGCAGGCCTTGCTGGCGCCGTCTCGATGGCGTTCGGCACGGTGCTAGCACGGCGCTGGGCACCGCCGGTCTCAAATCTTACCTTCACCGCCTGGCAACTGACGGCGGGCGGCATCCTTCTGGTGCCTTTCGCCCTTCTGCTCGAACCGGCGCTGCCGATGCCGACCGCCGCAAACCTTGCCGGCATCGCCTATCTTGGCTTGATCGGCGCAGCCTTCACCTATCTGCTCTGGTTCCGCGGCCTGTCGCGCATCGAGCCGTCGGCGATCTCTTCGCTCGGCTTTCTGAGCCCTGTGGTCGCGACCCTGCTCGGCTGGCTGGCGCTTAGCCAGAGCCTGACGCCGGTACAGATCGCCGGCTTCGCCATGGTGCTTGCCGGCGTCTGGCTCAGTCAGCGCACGATGATGCCGCTCAGGCCCATTCGCCCTGCCGCATCACCGGAACCCGCGAACCGTCCGGTGTGATACCGTCGATGTCGACCTTGTCCGAGCCAATCATCCAGTCGATGTGGATCAGGCTGGAATTGCCACCCTGCGCCTTGATCTGCTCCTGGCTGAGGGCCGCGCCGTTGAGGAAGCACTTGGAATAGCACTGGCCGAGCGCGATGTGACAGGAGGCGTTTTCGTCGAAAAGCGTGTTGTAGAACAGGATGCCGCTCGCCGAGATCGGTGAGGAATGCGGCACAAGCGCCACCTCGCCGAGCCGGCGCGCGCCCTCGTCGGTATCGAGCACCTTGTTCAAGACCTCTTCGCCGCGTGACGCCTTAGCCTCGACGATCCGCCCGCCTTCGAAACGCACCCGGATATTGTCGATCAGCGTGCCCTGGTGCGACAGCGGTTTGGTGCTCGACACATGGCCTTCGACCCGCAAGGCATGCGGCGTGGTGAAGACCTCTTCGGTCGGAATATTCGGGTTGCAGGTGATGCCGTTCTTGGCCGTGGATGCGCCGCCGTGCCATTCATGCCCGTCGGCGAGGCCGACTGTCAGATCGGTGCCCGGTCCCTGGAAATGCAGCGAGGCGAAGCGCTCGCCGTTCAGCCAGGCGGAGCGCTTGGCGAGAGTGGCATTGTGTTCCGCCCAGGCAGCGACGGGGTCATTGAGATCGACGCGCGAGGCCGCAAAGATCGCCTTGGCAAGCTTGGCGATCGCCATCGGTTCGGGATCGTCGGGGAAGACCACCTTCGCCCAAGAGGGGTTGGGATAGGAGACGATGTTCCAGTTGATGTCGAAATTCGAAATTTTCTCCAGCGCCGGCTTGTATGCTGTGGATGTGGCGCGATTGGCGCGGCCGACCTTGCCGGGATCCTGCTCGGCAAGCAGCATAGGATTGTCGCCCGCGACCGCCAGACGGGCCGCTCCATTGGCATAGGCCTTGGCCATGCCCTCGTAGAGCCAGTCGGAGGCGCGATCGAAACTCTCGTCGCTGCCATATTGGAAGCGCGCAAGCGTCGTTTCCTCGTCGGAATAGAAGGTGCTCACCAGCCCGGCCCCGGCCTGATAGGCGTGTTTGGTGATGAAACGAACGAGCGGCAGCGCCACGACAGGCGCGGTTATCACCAGATCCTGGCCCTTCTGCAGCTGCAACCCGACCTTGACGGCGACTTCCGCGAGCTTCTCGAGCTTGACGGGGTCAACGGTGTTCTGGCTCTGGGGCACGAAAGTCATGGTTCAACCTGCCTTTGTCATCGAGGTAAGGCTGAAAGACTTAGACCCGTTTGCGGCGAAAATGAAGCGCGCCGCTGCCGATTTGAAAGCCGCGGAGCGCGATGCCCGACCGCTTTCACCATGACGTCTCAGGCGGCGGCAGGCAGCCTGAGCAGGATCGACTTATGCTTGTCGAGAAACTCCATCAGCCGCTGCGGATAGTCCTCGCCGACGGCGACCTGCACGCTCCGGCGCTCGCCGAGCGCTCTCCGCCAGCGCGTCACCCGCTCAAGCCCGTCGAAAATGCCGCTATCTCCCAGCTTGTCGAATACATCGAAATACCGAAAGACCGGCGCGAAGACGGCGTCGACGAGGCTGAAGCTGCTGCCGGAAAAATAAGGTCCATCCGCGAGTGCTCCTTCGAGCGTCGTGAACTTGTCGGTGAGCGCCTTGCGCTTGGCCTCCAGCTGCTCCACCTCCGTTGCCGTTTCATAGCCCCAGAGATCGGAAAGCACGGACGATCCGAATTCCATCCATCCGCGATGGCGGCCGCGGGTAAGCGGATCTGCGGGATGCAGGGCGGATCCCGCCTGCGTCTCCTCCAGATATTCGCAGATGACGCTGCTTTCGAAGAGAACGGCCTCGCTGCCATCCTCTTCTTCGATCCTGAGCAGCGGCACTTTGCCGAGCGGCGAGATCTGCAGGAACCAGTCCGGCTTATTGGCAAGGTCGATGTTGACGCGCTCGAAGGCCACCCCCTTTTCGAGAAGCGCGATCGCGGCGCGCTGCACATAGGGGCAGAGATGGTGGCTGATGAGTGTAAGCCTGCTCATGAACGTCTCCTCGCAGTCTAAGTAGATGCATATGCATATAATATTGCTTGCGGCTTCGTTCAAGATAAATGTATCTGCATCTATGACGGAAAAGACACCGAAGCCGAGCGAAGCCGCCACCTCTGCCTGGACCAGCATCATGCGCGCCCGTGAACGGCTGCTCGCGGCGATCGAGACCGATCTGAAAGCGGCCGGCATGCCGCCGCTTGCCTGGTATGACGTGCTTTGGGAACTGGCGCGCTCGAAAGACGGCAGGCTGCGGCCTTACGAGATCGAGGAGCGGACATTGCTGGCGCAGTATAATCTGTCCCGGCTGATCGACCGGCTGGAAAGAGAGGGCCTGGTCCGGCGCGAGGTCTTCGCCGAGGATGGCCGCGGCCGCTGGGTTGTGATTACCGATGCCGGCCGAACGCTTCGCACGCGGATGTGGACTGTCTATGCGGCAGCGATTGACGCCCATGTCGGCAGCAAGCTTGCCGACGACGAGGCGAAGGCGATTTCCGGTCTGCTCGCTCGTTTCCTCTGATCAGGCGATCAATGGCGCACCCATCGCTTTCAACACCTTCAGCGCATCCTTCGGATCGAGCCGCACCTGCAGCCCGCGCTGTCCGCCATTAATATAGACCAGCGGTTCGGCGAGAGCGGTTTCTTCGATCGCCGTCGGCACGGCCTTCCTCTGGCCGAAGGGGCTGATGCCGCCGACATGGTAGCCCGTCAGCCGCTCGGCATCGGCGGGCTTCATCATACTGGCCGACTTGCCGCGAAAGGCGCTGGCGAGCTTCTTCATGCTGACTTCGCGATCTGACGGCACCACGACGCAGACAGCTTTGCCGTCGACCTCGGCCATCAGCGTCTTCAGCACCCGCTGCGGCGCTTCGCCCAAGGCTTCCGCCGCCTGCAGCCCGACGCGCTCAGCGCCCGGATCATAATCATAGGTGTGGATGGTGAAGGCAATGCCTGCCTGGGAAAGAACCTGTGTCGCGCGCGTGGTCTTGGACATTTCGGCGCCTGTCAGTCTTCGAATGTGCCGGCATAAATCTGCGGCTTGAACCCGATCACCAGCTTGTCCTCGGTCTCCAGCACCGGCCGCTTGATCATCGACGGCTGGTCGAGCATCAGCGCGATCGCCTTTTCCCGGTTCAGGTTCTCGCGCTCGGCATCGGGCAGTTTGCGAAAGGTGGTGCCGGCGCGGTTGAGCACCGTATCAAGGCCGGCCTTGTCGATCCAGGCTTCGAGATGGGCGCGGTCGATGCCGAGCGCCTTGTAATCGTGAAACTCATAGGCGACGCCGTGCTCTTCCAGCCAGCTGCGGGCTTTCTTCATCGTGTCGCAATTCTTGATGCCATAGATGGTGACGGCCATGCCCGATCAGTCTCCCTGTGACGGCAGCGGGATAGCATGCGGAAGGGCCGGCGCAAACGCCGCGCGGCATTTATCCCCGGTAGCGCCTGCTCAACTCTCCAGCGTGCCGGCCTTGCGTGCGGCCCTACTGGGCCTGGCGCAGACGATCTTCATCAGGTCGTCGCGCCGGCGCACCAGCCGATCCGAGGTTCGGGTCAGGATCAGCCCTTCCTGCGGCGCATGCAGGTCGATGCTGCCGTCAGTCTGACCCGGCCGGGTGACGATCGTCGCCAAAAGCTCGCCCTCAGCAACCCTGTCGCCGATGGTGCGATGGAACAGCACGGCGCCGCCTTCGGGAGCGCGGATGATTTCCACATTGTCCAGCGGCACGGCGGGACCGGCGAACACGGCCGGCGCCCTTCTTTCGTCGCTAACGATCCCCCGTGCGGCGAGGAAGCGCCAGAGCCCGTCCGCATCCCGCTTCGCCAGCAGCGGATCGACGTCGCGCTTACCGCGCAGTTCGACCGTTACCGAAAGCCTTCCCGGCAGCCGGGATTGTCGTTCGCCGGGAACCTCATATTTCCACGCAAAACCGACGGCCTCCTCGAAGGCCGAGCTTTCGCCATCCGAAAGCAGCACCGCCTCCATGTCGAGTGCGGCGGCAAGATCGGCGGCCTCCGGCCAGAAGGCCTCATCGATATAGGCATATTGCAACGATTCGTCGTCGCAGTGCAGATCGAGGACCAGATCGGCGCCGAGCGCCATGTCCAGGAGTTGACGCTTCAGCTGCTCGGTAGCCGGATAATCATCGAGGTCTTCCGTCAGCATTGCCCGATCGGCAACGGTAATCAGCGGAAAATCCCGATTGAAATTGGTGCGCGAGCCGAGATCGAAACGGCCCTGCAATTCGCCGAAATGCGATTGCGCCGCGCCGATCGGGTTGGCCTGCGGCACGATGGTGATGTCGCCCGCGACTGCGCCTTCGCCTTCCGCCTGCCGCAGACGCTCGCAGAGGAAGTGCAGAAGAGCGGTTCCCGGCAGTTCGCCGGCATGAAGTGCCGCCTGGATATAGGTCTTTGGCGCCTTCGGATCACGGCCAGCAAAACGCAGCACCGGTAGCCGCCACTCTATTCCCGGCGTATCGCCTGGGATGATGATCTCCGAGACGTCCATGCTTTCCTTGCTCCGCGTTCACCAGCCCGACGGGCTCCAGCTTTATGCCCGGAAATCCGGCGAGCGCAAGCCTCGCCGGCATCCTTGCCTCAACCGGGGCGAAGCCCGAAGCAAAGCAAATTGCCGCTGTTGTTGATCTTGTCCCGCCGCCCGAGGCTCCTGAGAGCATGCACGAAACCAAAAATCGCCTGGGCTCCCAAGCCCTGAGGCCCGCTCCGCTGTCCCGAGCCGCCAGGATATTATGGAGGATGAGAGCTTAAGAACAAAAAACGAACGATTTGCGCAAGAAACGGGTTGAAACGAGGGCCTCTCCATACGATCCTTTGGGAGGTCGAAAACGCGGAGGCTGTGTCATGGCAGAGACAAGGCGCCACTATCTCATCTTCGAAACGGCGGGCGGTTTCTGCGGCATCGCCTGGAGCGACGCCGGCATCCTGCGATTCCAATTGCCGACGAAAACCGCCGAGGCTACCGAGCGGCTGCTTCTGCGCCGTCTGCCCGATGGCGAGCCCGGCCTGCCGACGCCTCAGGTCCTTGAGACAGTCGCGGCGGTGAAACGCTATTTCCGAGGCGAGGAAACCGATTTTTCCGGCGTCGAACTCGACTTGGCCGGCCAGGACGACTTCTTCCTGGAGATCTATGCGGCGGCAAGGCGTGTCGGCTGGGGCCGCACCACCACTTACGGGGCGCTGGCCAGGGAACTCGGCGCCGGGCCGGAAGCGGCCCGCGACGTCGGCCAGGCGATGGCGAAGAACCCGGTCGCCCTGATCATCCCCTGCCACCGAGTGCTTGCCGCCGGGGGCAAGATCGGCGGCTTCTCGGCGCCTGGTGGTTCGTCATCGAAGGCCCGCATGCTGGAACTCGAAGGCGTCCAGCTCGGCCCGCCACCGCCCGCCCAGCAGTCGCTGGGTTTTTGAGCAGCGGCGGCGTTTCTTTTACAGGATCTCGGCGGCTCAATGCGGGCTGGCCGTCGGGCGGATGATGATCTCGCTCACATCGACGGCGTCAGGCTGACTGACGGCATAGAGGATTGAGTTGGCGACGGCTTCGGGGCTGATCGTGATCGCCCTGAACGACCTCATGGCGTCCCGCGCCGTCGGATCGGTGATCGTGTCGGCGAGTTCAGATGTCGTGGTGCCGGGTGAGATGACGGTCACGCGGATGCAATTGGTTTCCTGCCGCAGCCCGTCCGAGATCGCCCGGACGGCAAATTTCGTCGCGCAATAGACGGCCGCAGTCGGCGAGACGCTGTGGCCGCCGATCGAAGACAGATTGATGATCTGCCCGGATCCCTGCGCTTTCATGATCGGAAGGGCTGCCGCGATGCCGTAGAGGACGCCTTTGATATTGACGTCGACCATCCGATCCCACTCGTCGATCTTGAGCGCGTCGAGCGGCGAGAGCGGCATGACGCCGGCATTGTTGACGATGACATCGAGCCGGCTGAATTCGGTCTTGGCGAAGTCTGCAAAGGCTTCCACCTGGGCACGGTCGGTGACGTCGAGCTTTCGCAGACGCACCGTTCCACCTCCGGCTTCGATTTCGCCGGCGAGCGCCTCCAGGCGGTCGCTGCGGCGCGCGCCGATCACGACCCGCGCGCCGGCGGCGGCTAGCACTTTGGCGGTGGCCTCTCCGATGCCGCTGCTGGCTCCGGTGATGGCTATGACTTTTCCTTCGATATCAGACATTTCAAGCTCCATGAGCTGGTTGGGGATCTTCGTGATGGTCAGTTCGGAAAATCGGCGCTGAGCGTCGTCTCCGCCCAGGCGTCGAAAGTGGCGCGCAGCGCATCGAGCCGTTCGCGGGCGATCTTCAGGGAGGCTGCACCAAGCAGCAGGCGGAGCGGCGGTTCGCCCGCCTCGAAGGCCGAGATGATCGCGGTTGCCGCGCGCGCGGGATCACCAGGCTGCCTACCGGAGACCGAGCGGGTGGCCTGGCGCCGCTTGCCCGCGGTCTCGGCATAATCTTCGATGATGGTGCTGGATTCGACCATCGAGCGGCCCGCCCAATCGGTGCGGAAGCCGCCGGGCTCCAGGGCCAGCGCCCGCTTCCCGTGCGCTGCCGTGAGATCGCCGAGCGTATCGGGTCTGCGCGCCGTAACGGCAGCGCGCCAGCCGCGTGCCAGCACGGCTTCTGCGAGCGCTCGGCCGAGGCCGGATGACGCGCCGGTGATGAACCAGATGGGTGTGGTGGAAGACATGGTTGTCATCCTTTCCGGCCGTCCTGCGCGGCCTTCTCCTATGTGCAGATCCACTGCAGACAGTTCATTCGCGGCGAAGCACCATGCCGCCATGATGGAGCGTATTGTCGTCGACGAAATGGCCGTCGGCGGTGAAGCCAGTGTCGTCCCAGTATTCGATATGCGTTCCGGTGACCTCGTAGCGTCCGCGATAGGCGCTCTCCCGGCTTCCGCGGGCCTCGTCGTAACGATTGTCGGGCAGGAGTTCGTGTCGGACGCGGCCGTCATCGGTGACCCACATTCCGACATAGGGATGTTGCTGCATGGTGTTCTCGCTTGGCTGTCGACGTGCAGGGTTTCGGCTGTCCGAAGCATCGGCGGACGACGCCGGGATTGCAGTGCCCGCCAGGATGGCCGCGGTGAAAAAATAGCGAACAGGACTGCTGGAAATCTTTCGCATTGCTCTTCCTTTCGAAGCGGTCGGCACGAGGTTTTGGCTACGTCCTGACCTCGACAGGAAGATAATCTTCTCCGACGACGCGGTTAAGTTGCCAACATCGGATGGCTTGGTTAGGTATACTAACCAATGGTCGACGATCTCGAAGGTATTTCAGTCTTTCTCGCCGTGGCGGAAGCGCGGAATTTCCGCCTCGCTGGTGAGCGCCTCGGCGTTACCCGCTCCGCTGTCAGCCAGGCCTTACAGCGTCTCGAGGACCGCCTTGGGGCTCCCCTGATCCAGCGCACGACGCGCAGCGTCAGCCTGACCGAGGCCGGAGAGGTCTTCCTTGAGGCGGTTCGTCCCTCAATGCGCCAGGTCAGGGATGCGATGCAGGCGGTGCGCGACATGCAGGCGCGCCCGAGCGGCCTGCTGCGGATAGCAGTCTCCTCCATCGCCGAGCGCTTCCTGTCGGGCACTTTGCTTGCAGGTTTCATGCGGACCTGCCCCGGCATCAAGATCGATATCACCATTACCGACGACGAGTTCGACATCGTCGAAGCCGGTTTCGATGCCGGCGTAAGGCTCGGAGAGGTGATCGAGCAGGACATGATCGCAATACCGGTCTCCGATCCCCAGAGGCAATGCGCAGCCGCATCTCCTGCCTATCTCCAGCGTAACGCTCCTCCTCGCCATCCTCGCGACCTGCAGAACCATGCCTGTATCGGATGGCGTCCGCGCCCGGACACCGCACCCTATCGCTGGGAATTCACGGAGAATGGCCGCGACTTCGACGTCGCCGTCGATCCCGTGCTCACGACCAATGACATGGGAATGATGATCCGCATGGCCTGCGCCGGAGCTGGGATCACGTTTGGGATGGTGGAAACCTTTGCGCCCTATATCGATTGCGGCGAGCTAGTGCCGCTGCTGGAGGATTTCTGCCCTCCATTTCCCGGCTTCTATCTCTACTATCCCAGGCGCCAGCGGCAGCCAGTGAAACTGCGTGCGTTGATCGATTACGTCAGGAAGTCCGGCAGGTCGTAATGCGTCGGGACTCGCTGATTGATTCAGGTGCATCGGGAACGGAGATCATGATGGCCGACGACAGGCCCCTACGCCTCGAAACCATCGCGTACGGCTTGCTGCACGACTCTTGGAGGGAGAACGTTCCTAAGGCGCCGCTATCGGACCCTGGCGCTGCCGGTCTTCGACAGTCCCTTGAGGACGCACATGTCAGAATGGACCGATTGCGGTGCCATCCAGGTCCGTCCCGGCAAGCGCTTCGAGCCTGCCGCAGGGAAGCTGCGGGATTGTTCGCGAGATCAGGCAGGAACATAGATCAGCTTGATCACATTCTCGTCAACCCGATCGTGGCTCACAAGGCGGAGCGGCGGTCGGGCCCCGGTGAAATAGGGTTTGCCGTGGCCGAGCACGACGGAATGCAGATAGATGTGGTACTCATCGATCAGGCCGAGTTCGGTAAGGCTTTGCGCCAGGTTCGGGCCGGCAACTTCGATCTCCCCATCGCGCTCGGCCTTCAGCGCCCGCATCGCGCCCTCGAGATCATCCCCAACAAGGCTGGCGTTGGGACCGACCGACGTCAACGAGCGCGAGGCCACCCACTTCGGCTGTTTCCGCCACGCCGCTGCAAAGGCTTGTTGCTCTTCATCCCATTCGGGGTGATCCTCATCCCAATAACGCATGACCTCATACATCTGCCGGCCGTAGACACTGCCCGCCAGCCTCTGAGTCCCCTCGATGAAGTGGCGGAAGAGCACGGGACTTGGCGCGAACGCCATATGGTCGACGTAGCCGTCCAGTGACTGGTTCATTCCGAACACGAGCTTAGCCATGCCAACTTCCTTCCATTTCGCGGCACATCGGCGCTACAACCATGGCACTTTCCAATTGGGTCAGGGTAGCTCGACTGATTTCATTTTGCAATTGGTTTGTGTTCGTGGCGCTCCACGTGCAGGCTGCATGATCGGGGCCAAAACCTTCCGGCGGCGTGTTGGGTCGATCTGCGGTGCATCTCCGGAGAAACAGGCAAGACTGCTCGACAAACCGGCAACCCGCGGGTTGGAGAAGGCTCCATAAGAAGGTCGTCGAAACGCACGATGAAGGAGACCTAATATGACGACCATTTCCCTCGTGACTGGCGGGAGCCGCGGCCTCGGCCGCAATACCGCGATCAGCATCGCGCGCCATGGCGGCGATGTCATCCTGACTTATCGAAACGGCGCCGAACAGGCGAAGGCAGTCGTTGCCGAGATTGAGGCTCTTGGCCGCAAGGCGGTAGCACTGCAGCTCGATGTGGCGGACGTTTCTTCGTTCAGGACATTTGCCGACACTGCTCGGCAGGCCCTGTCGACGACCTGGAGCCGCGATAACTTCGACCATCTGGTGAACAACGCGGGGCAAGGCGAAATGGCGAGCTTCGCTGAAACGACCGAGGCGCAGTTCGATGCACTCTTCAACACCCATGTAAAGGGCGTTTTCTTCCTCACGCAGACGCTTCTGCCACTGCTTGCCGACGGTGGTCGCATCGTCAATTTTTCGTCGGGCCTCACGCGTGTCTCCGCGGCCGGCTTCTCCGCATATTCCGCAGCCAAGGGTGCGGTCGAGATACTGACCATCTATATGGCCAAGGAACTTGCAAATCGCGGCATCACCGCCAACACGGTGGCGCCGGGCGCCATTGAAACTGACTTCCTCGGCGGTGCCGTGCGCGACATGCCGGACCTCAACAAGCAGTTCGCCGGCATGATCGCTCTCGGTCGGGTCGGTGTTCCCGATGACATTGGGCCTATGGTCGCCAGCTTGCTCGGCCCCGACAATCGCTGGATCACCGCGCAGCGCATCGAGGTCTCCGGTGGCCAGGTAATTTAATGCTGCAGCCGCCAGCAAGCGCAGCGTAAAAGGCGCCGCCGGTCACCGGCGGCGCCTTTGTCGAGAGAGGTTTTGATGGCAACAGGGGCGCGTCAGATAGCACGACGATCAGTATGGCTTGCGTCCGCTCTTGTCGCTCCTGAGGGCGGAACGGCGACGTTCTTGCCCGATTGTCCAAGCCAGCTTGCGCAAGCGAGTCATGTGCATAGAATGGCTGGCATGACACAGACGCTGCTAGAAGCCGTTCGCCGCTACGCCGATGCCAACGCCGATGATCTCGGCATTGCTCGTACACCCGTGCCCGGGCTCAGCATGATCCGCGCGACCGCACCCAGCGAATTGCAATATGCGATAAATAGACCTCTCGTTGCGCTCGTTGTGCAGGGTGGCAAGCGGGTAACGATGGGCAGTCATACCTTCGACTTCGGCGCCGGCGACTCGCTGCTGATCGCCGCTGACGTGCCGACTGTCAGTCAGATCACACGCGCGAATGCTGGTGTGCCCTATTACTCCTTCGTCTTCGAGCTCGATCCCGCGGTGATCAAGCCACTCGCAGTCGAGATGCGCGCGGTACAGGGGTCTGTCGACGGGCCGGTCCGGGTTGATCCTACCGAAGCCGAGGTCGCCGAGGCGGCGCTGCGGCTGTTGCGCGTGCTCGATCGCCCTTCCGTCCTTCCGGTGCTGCAGGAGCAACTGATGCGCGAGCTTCATTTCTGGCTGCTCGCCGGCCGCCATGGATCAGCGATCCGTAGTCTGGGCGTGATTGACAGTCATGCCCAGCGCATCGGCAAGGCCGTAGCGCTTATTCGAGAGTGTTATGACCAGCCGCTGGGCGTCGAACGTCTCGCGGAAGTGGCCGGCATGAGTGTGTCGTCCTTCCATGAGCATTTTCGTGCGATCACCTCGCTATCGCCGCTCCAGTTTCAGAAGCAACTGCGTCTGATTGAGGCGCGGCGGATGATGCTGTCTGAGGGACAACCGGTAAGCAACGCGGCCTATGCGGTTGGCTACGAAAGCGTGCCACAGTTCACCCGCGAGTATGGACGCATGTTCGGCGTGCCTCCCGTCCGTGACATCAAGCAGGCAAAGAACCGAATAATGCATGCAGCGTGACGGCATTACAGCACGAGATAGGCCGCCACCGTCTTTTTATTACCAGTGTCCTATGTAGTCCGTGCCGTATTCTCGGATACCGCCGAATGGGCAAAATCATTCCCACTCGATCGTGCCGGGCGGCTTCGATGTGACGTCGTAGACCACCCGGTTGATGCCGCGCACCTCGTTGATGATACGGGTGGCGGCGCGGCCGAGGAATTCCATGTCATAGTGGTAGAAGTCGGCCGTCATGCCGTCCACCGAGGTTACGGCGCGCAGCGCGCAGACGAATTCATAGGTGCGCCCGTCGCCCATGACGCCGACGGTCTGGACAGGAAGCAGCACGGCAAAGGCCTGCCAGATGGCGTCGTAGAGGCCTGCCTTGCGGATTTCGTCGAGGTAGATCGCATCGGCTTCGCGCAGGATCTCGAGCTTTTCGCGGGTGATGCCGCCGGGGCAGCGGATGGCGAGGCCGGGGCCTGGGAAGGGGTGGCGGCCGATGAAGCTGTCGGGCAGGCCGAGTTCGCGGCCGAGCACGCGCACCTCGTCCTTGAACAGTTCGCGCAGCGGCTCGACGAGCTGCATCTTCATTCGCTCCGGCAGTCCGCCGACATTGTGATGCGACTTGATCGTCACCGACGGGCCGCCGGTGAAGGAGACGCTCTCGATGACGTCGGGATAGAGCGTTCCCTGGCCAAGGAAATCGGCGCCGCCGAGTTTCTTTGCCTCTTCCTCGAAGGTCTCGATGAAGAGCCGGCCGATGATCTTGCGCTTGGTTTCCGGGTCGCTGACGCCTTCGAGTTCGCCGATGAAGCGGTCCGACGCATCGACGTGCAGCAGATGTAGATTGTAGTGCTCGCGGAACATCGCAACGACATTGGCCGCCTCGTCCTTGCGCATCAGGCCGTGGTCGACGAGGATGCAGGTCAGCTGGTCGCCGACCGCCTCGTGGATCAGGAGTGCTGCAACCGAACTGTCGACGCCGCCCGAAAGCGCGCAGATGACGCGCTTGTCGCCGACCTGTTTGCGGATTTCGTCGACCGCCTTCTGGCGATAGGCCGACATCGACCAGTCGCCCTTGATGCCGGCGACATTGTGGATGAAGTTGCCGATCAGCTTGGCGCCGTCAGGCGTATGCACGACCTCAGGGTGAAACTGAACGCCGTAATATTTGCGCTTCTCGTCGGCGATGAAGGCGAAGGGGGCATTGGAAGAGGTGGCGACCACCTCGAAACCCTCGGGCAGTGCGGTGACGCGGTCGCCATGGCTCATCCAGACCTGATGGCGCGAGCCGGAGGACCAGAGGCCTTCGAACAGCTGGCAATCCTTGTCGACATCGAGGAAGGCGCGGCCGAACTCGCGGTGATGGCCGCTTTCGACCTTGCCGCCGAGCTGCATGCACATCGTCTGCTGACCGTAGCAGATGCCGAAGACCGGCAGGCCGCTGTCGAAGATGATGTCAGGCGCTCGCGGCGATCCCTCGTCCACCGTGGACGCCGGGCTGCCGGACAGGATCACCGCCTTCGGCTGCAGGCGCTTGAAGCCTTCTTCGGCGGATTGGAAGGGAACGATCTCGCAATAGACTCCGGCCTCGCGCACGCGCCGTGCGATGAGCTGGGTCACCTGGCTGCCGAAATCGACGATGAGAACGGAGTCGGGATGTGCTGTCTGGGTCATGGCGAGGCTTTAAAGAAAAGCGCTTCGCCTGGCAATCCGGGAAATCGACGGCGTCGGGTTTTTATTGTTCCGATTGTCCCCCGCCTTAAAAGGCGCGCCGCGCTAAAACCAGAAAACTCCATCCTCCAGCGCGGCAAACAGGCTGTCGACGCCGTAGGAGAGCTTACGGTCCACGATGTGCAGATATTCCGTCCAGCCGGAGATATGCTGCAGTTCGACCGCGCCGTCGGAAATCCCGCGCAGGCCTATCAGCGGCAGCTTGTAGCCTTGGCAGGCGCGCAGCACCGCATAGGTCTCCATGTCGACCATGTCGGCGTCGATGTCGCCATAGGCGGTACCCGAAATGACGTTGCCGCCGGTGGAAAGGCTTGCCTCGGGAATGCCGGGGATGCGCAGCGGCAGCTCGAGCGCCGCGGGCAGGTCGAGAAACGGCGTCCTGCCCTTTTCGAAGCCGAGCGGCGAGGCGTCCATGTCGCGGTAGGAAACCGAGCTCACCTGATAGACTTCGGTCTGCTCCAGTTTCGCCGAACCGGCCGAGCCGAGCGAAACCACGAGGTCCGGCAGGTCGTCGGCCGCATCCAGCCGTGCCAAGGTCTTGGTCAGCGCGACCGCCGCCTCGACCGGGCCGACGCCGGTCATCAAGGGTTCGATGCGCGAGCGCAGGAAGGGACCGTATTCGGCCTCCGCCGCCATGACGAACAGCATGGATTTTCCTGCGACCGACTTCAGCTCGAACTTCATCCTGTAATTCCTTCTCTCCCGCGGATGACCATCATCGTCCCGGTCATGGAAGCGATGAGTTTCGCTGGCCCGTCGCTGATCGCGTAGCCTCGCCCGTCGGCGACGATGATGGTGGAGCCGGGTTTGGTGATTTCCCCGCGAAACAGGAAGCGCTCGCCACGCCCCGGCGACATGAGATTTACCTTGAATTCGATCGTCAGGATCGAGGCTTCGGGGTCGATGAGGCTGTAGGCCGCAAAACCGCAGGCCGAATCCAGCGCCGCGGAAATGATGCCGGCATGCAGGATGCCGTGCTGCTGTGTCAGCTTGACGTCGAAGGGAAGTTCGATCTCGACGACGCCGTGCTCGACGCGCGTCAACTCCGCGCCGATCGTCTGCATCGCCGCCTGGCGCGCAAAATTGCGGCGGATTCGCGCGCGGAAATCGCCTCTGTCAGTCTCGCTCATGGCTACCCCTCTCGAAGCCGGGAAAGTGGCATGGCGGGCTGGATTCGACAAGCTGAACGTCGCAGAAATCCATCTGGACGCCGCTGGAAACCCCAACCCGTGTCGCCGGGGCAACCCTGCGAGCCGCGTTTGGCTGGACATTAGCGCCAGATGCCTAGATCCGGACGATATGCTGGTCCCAGGCGACGTCGCTGCGCCTGGACAGGAAATCGCCCTCATAGGAGGAGACCGCAAAGCCGCCGCGTGCCGGCGCGATGCCGGCCGCCTCCGGAACGGCGATTTCGGCCAGCACCTTTCCGGTCCTGGCATCGATCGTCACCGACGCGCCGCCTTTCGGCGAAGTGATGCCGACGAGGCCTTCGCTGCGATTGACGGCGATCGCCCCGACGTAATTGGCAAGCCTGCGCGTCGTCTCCTCCGGCAGCTCGACGAAGGAAAGATCTTCCCCCTTGGCGAAATGACCGACGAGCGGCGGCAGGTCCTTGCGGCCGCCCTCGTACTGGCAGGCGAACCAGATGCGGCCCCCGCCGCCGAGGTCGACGTGGCGGGTCGACAGCTGCGACCATTCGTCCGGCAGCACGTGTTTTTCGATCAACGCGCCCGTTGCCGCATCGATCAACACCAGCGACGGCTGCATCGCCCCGAGATTGAGCTTGGTTCGGCCGAAGTCCGGATGTGTCTCGATGCCGCCATTGGCAACGATGAGAAGGCGCCCGTCATCGGAAACGGTCATGTCGTGCGGGCCGATACCGTAGGTCTCGAACTCGCCGATGCGGGTGAAGCGGGCGGTTGCATCGTAGATGCCGATCATGCCGCGATTGCCATCGAAATCGTTCTCGCTGGCGTAAAGCAGGCGGCCATCGGGAGAGAAGGCGCCGTGGCCGTAGAAATGCCGGTCTTCCCGGGAGCTGATGACGATCGGCTCGCCCTTGTTCCGAGGGTCGAAGATCATCGCATAGGTGCCGGGCCGGCGCGCAAAGGCGACCGTCTTGCCCGTGGCGGCGCTGAATGCCATGCCGTGGGCTCGGGCGGGGAGCGCCACCTCATCGATGATTTCGCCGCGCTCTGTGACGGTCGCGATGGCAAAGGAGCCGTCGGCGGCGCGAATGCCCGAGGCGTAGACGGCGTCCGTGCGTTCCAAGGCCAGCAGCGACCTCGGTGTCAAAGCCGCCAGGAAGCCGATCCCTGCCGCCTTGAGGAAGCTGCGCCGATCGATCGTCGTGCTTCTTATCATCTCTTCAGTCTCCGTCCGAAAAGGAAAAGCCTGCCGAAAGGCCGATCGCCGCGCCATATTCGTCACTTATTCTGGTGATCAGCTCGCGGCTTTCTGCAAGCAGCGCGTCGAGCTTGGGCTTCTCGGCATCGCTCACGGCGACGTCGATGTCGGGATTGAGCTTCGGTACGCTGTCGAGCAGCGATTTGAAATCCTCGTCGATCGAAGCGGCGATTGACTTCTTGTCCGCAGGCAGAAGCTCGGCCATGCCGGCCTTCTGCCACAGCGTGCGCAGGCCCTCCAGATTGGCAGCCATGGATTTCCAGGTGTTCTTCGAACGCCAGTAGATGGCCATGCGCGGGCGCGGCGCGGTGTCCTTGCCCTTGTAGAACTGCTCCAGCCGCTGGTCGCGGACGTTTTCCGCACCGTGAACGAGAATGCCGAGCAGTGCTGTCACGGCTTCCCTGTCGTCGATGAAATCATTGCTCTGTGGGCCTGGATGTTTCCAGCTCGCCTGCACGCCGTCGGGCTTTTCCCAGGCTGCGACGACTTCGCCCGCCTCACGCTGGATATTGCCGGCGACCGCCTGGCCGTAAAGGCAGCGGAAACCGCCCTTCTGCTTGACGAGGTCGTCGGAGCCGTTGCCGTAGAGCACATATTCCAGCGCCGTCAGGCCCTGCAGCGCGACGCTCTTGCCGGCGATGGCATCGACGGTGGCATCCTTCGGATCGGCCTTGGCGATCAACGCCTGCACCTGCTTCAGGCCGACACCCTTGCGGTCGGGATAAAACAGGATGTGCTCAAAGAGATTGTCCTGGATGACAGGGCCGATCTGGACGATCTCGATGGTCGACCAGTAGCGGATCGTGTCGTCGAAAGCTGATTTCGCCTTGTCGAGCGTCTGTTGCGTGCCGTCGTCGCAGAGATCCTTCATCGCCGTCGTCAGCCGGGCGGCCGATTGCTGCATGTTGCGATAGCCGGGGCGGATCACCTCGTCGACCGCACGCTGCATCACGGCGGGAACGGCATCCTCGTTCAACCCTGCCGGAGGCGCGGCTGTCTGGGCGGCCGCCGATGTGGCGAGACCGATCAGAGTGAGGCAGAGCAGGGGGTGCCAAAGGCGCATCAAAGTGACTCCAGGAATGTAATCAGTGCCTCCCTATCGTCTCGGGACAGGGAGGAGAAAGCGTTGCGGGCCCTTTCAGCTTCGCCGCCATGCCAGAGGATCGCTTCGGTCAGATCCCGCGCACGGCCGTCATGCAGGAAAAAGCTGTGTCCGCTGACAGTCCGGGTCAGTCCTATACCCCATAGCGGCGGCGTGCGCCATTCACGTCCGCTTGCAAGGCCCACCTGTTGCCCGTCCGCAAGGCCGTCGCCCATGTCATGCAGGAGAAAATCGGAATAGGGCCAGATCAGCTGGAAGGACTGCGCCTTGTTGGCGGTATCCCGCCGGGTAACGAATTTCGGCACATGGCATGAAATGCAGCCGGTTTCGTAGAAAAGCCGCTTGCCCTGCAGCGTCCGGGGAAAGCTCGCCTTGCGGCGCGCCGGCACGGCCAGGTTTTCCGAATAAAAGGTGACGAGCTCGAGAATAGGTCCCGGTGCTTCTTCTTCGCCCAGCCGCTTTTGCACGCCGGTCTGCATCTCAAGACATTTTTCTTCTGCGCTCGTGCAGTCGCCATGTGCGTCCGGCCGGTCGGGCGTCGAGATGCCGATATCGTTGGCGAAGGCGTCGGCGCTCTGATCGCGCACCGTGGCGTTCTGCGCCTTCCAGCCGAAGCGGCCGAGCGCGATCTTGCCGCTGCGGCGGTCGCGCACGATCGCGGCTTTGCCCGAAATGCCGTCGCCGTCTGCATCATCGGGGTCGGCATGGGCACTGATATCGGCCTCGGGAATGGCTTCGATCAATCCAAGGCCGATCATCGCCGGCGCCATGCGCGCCGAAATGGTCGTCGCTGCGTCAAGCGGCCCGTAAGCGAGATTCGTCGCCGCATAATTCGGCCGGCGCAGCGACACGACCTCGCCATCGCCAAGCGTCACCTTTTCCTCGCGATAGCTGATCGCCATCCTGCCTTCGGCGGCAAGCCCGGGAACGGCAAGGTCCTGCAGTTGATGGCCATAGACCGAATCGGGGAAATTGACGATATCGGCATTCGCGATCGCCTTCTCTTCCTCGGGCGTCTTGGCCGCGCGTGCCAGCCGCAGGAACATCGAGGTGGCGCTTGGACCGCCCTCCGGCGGTTTGCCCCGGCCGTCATTGACATGGCAGCTCATGCAGGAGCGGGCGTTGAAAAGCGGCCCAAGGCCATCGGAAGCCTGTGTCGAGGAAGGAGCGGAAATCCAGAGCTTGCGGAACAGCGCATTGCCAAGCTTGAAATTCTGCTCTTCATCGAAGGGTATATTGGCTGAAATATGCGAGAAACTGTCCTCGGTGACGGGATCGACCGACGTCGCTGCCCCCGCCTGCATCGCTTCATATTGTTCGGCCTTGGCAAAATCTCTGGTCGGCCGCGTGACGTCGGCGACGCGTTTGAGATCGGCCTCGGAAAGGTCGGTGCGGTTCGTCGGCAGATCGAAACCGGCGGCGATGGCTGCCGGCGCTCCTGCAAGGGCGGCAAGGGTGGCGATGCGGACGGATAGCTGAATTCTTGAGAAGAAGCGATTGTTCCGTCCAACAAGTTTGAGGGTGTCGGCGCGTGCCTCCCTTGCTACTCCCTCATTCCTGTGCTCGGACTTGACCCGATGGATGTCACAGGAATCCATTGCGTCCAAGTGCTTGGGCGCGAAAGACTCCCCCTCAGCCAAGTCACTCACGACGCCGATGCGTGGTGGCTGGATTCCTGCGACATCCCTCGGGCAGAGCCCAGACACAGGAATGAGGGAAGTAATAGATGGCATTTCAGGGTTCGGGCCGCTCCGGCTTCCGAAGCGGCCGCCTTTTCGCTTATTTGAAGACGGCGTTAGGATTATCCAAGCTGTCGGAACCTTCAAGCTGAACCGTGCCGAGATCGAGTGCGGCAATAACGCGCTGGATCGACTTCGTCTGGTCGATCAGCCCGTCGATGGCGGCCTGGACGACGGCATTGCCTTCCTTGTTGCCTTCGCCGATCATCTGGTCATACTTCTCGACCGTCTCGCCACGGTTGGCCATCGCGTTCATCGCATCGAGCGTCTTGTTGAGCTTGCCTTCCATCTCGGCATCGAGCGCCTTGTCCTTGGCGGCGACGAGGTCGTGCAGCGACGGGCCGCTGAGCTTGGTGCCGTCGACACGGGTGTAGTTGCCGGTATAGGCGGCGGCGATGCCGATCGCGTCGTTCAGGTGCGAGTTGTAGGTATTGTCCGAGAAGCAATCATGCTCTTCTTCCGGATCATGCAGCAGCAGGCCGAGCTTCATGCGCTCGCCGGCAAGCTCGCCGTAGGAAAGCGAGCCCATGCCCGTCAGGATCGCGACGAGGCCGGCTTTCGGATCGGCTTCGACGTTCTTCGTCGCAGCCCCGTCCGGCTTCCAGTCGTCCACCATTTCCTGCAGGTCGGAAACGAGCAGGGTGGAAGCCGACTTCAGATATTCGGCGCGACGGTCGCAATTGCCATGCGTGCAATTCTTGAGGTCGTAATCCGTTGCCGGACGGTTGCCGGCGCCAGGCCCGGTGCCGTTGAGGTCCTGACCCCAGAGCAGGAATTCGATGGCGTGATAACCGGTCGCGACGTTGGCTTCGATGCCGCCGGCTTCCTGCAGCGTGCCGGAGAGGAATTCCGGCGTCAGCTTCGAGGCGTCGACATCCTTGCCGTCGATCTTGATCGTCTTGTTGGCGATGACATTCGCCACATAGAGCGAGTTTTCGTCGCTCTCGGTGCCGTAGGAGGGGTCGACATAATCGATCAGGCCCTCGTCGAGAGGCCATGCATTGACCTTGCCTTCCCAGTCGTCGACGACCGGATTGCCGAAACGATAGACTTCCGTCTGCTGGTAGGGAACGCGCGCCCTGATCCAGGCGTCCTTCGCTGTCTTCAGCGTCTCGTCGGTCGGCGCCTTCAGGAAGGCGTCGATCGCAGCGTCGAGCGCCTTGGCCGTGGTCAGCGAGTCCTCATACTTGGCGTGCGCTACCTCGGCATAGTGTTTCACCACGGCGCTAGCATCCGTCTCGGCCTGCGCTGGAAGGGCGAGCAGGGCTGCGGGGGCAATCGCCAGCACGGCTGCGCGGAATTTGCTGTTGAGCTTCATTATCCTCTCCTGTGACGGATCTTCCGTCTAATCGGCCTCCGTCTCTTCGCGCAAAAGCAAACTGGTGTCAAACGCTCTAGTTTGGAATGATTTCAAGAATGGGGAAGACCGGCAAACGCCGATTTCAAGAGCATTTGCGTGAAGGTCAGCGCGGCCGTCCGGCTAGCGAGGGCCGCCTCCGTCTGCTTATGCCGCGAGGCGTCAGCCCTTGCGCTGCATGCGACAGAAGAAGAAGCCGTCCGTGTCGGTGGAGGCCGGCGTCAGCGTCACCGTCAGGCCGTCGGAGGAATGCGGACGCGGCGCGTCCTTTCCGAAGAGGGCATCCCAGACGGGCAGGGCGCTGACGATCTGGAAATCGGGATTTCCGCCGGTGAAGCGGCGCACCTGCTCCTCATTTTCCTGAGGCAGCACCGAGCAGGTGACGTAGATCAGCTCGCCGCCCGGTTTGACGAAGCCGCTCGCCTGCGCCAGCGCATCCTGCTGCTGGGCGGTGCGTTCGTCGAGGTTCTTCGCCGTCAGCCGCCATTTAGTATCGGGGCGGCGGCGCCACGTGCCGGTGCCGGTGCAGGGCGCATCGACCAGCACCTTGTCACAGCGCCCGGTAAGGCCAGACAATCCCCTGGCGTCGTCATGCACCTGGACATTGCGGGTGCCCGCTCGCTTCAATCGCTCGATGATCGGCGCCAGGCGTTTGCGGTCGGCATCGTAGGCGTGAACCTGACCCTTGTTTTGCATGGCGGCGGCCATGGCGAGCGTCTTGCCGCCGCCGCCGGCGCAATAGTCGAGGATCTGTTCACCCTCCTTGGCCAGCACCAGATCGGCGACGATCTGCGATCCTTCGTCCTGAACTTCGAACCAGCCTTTCTGGAACGAAAGCTCGGCTGTCACGTTGGGAAGCCGCGAGGCGCCTTCGCCTGCGGCAATCCGGATGCCGTAGCGGGCGATCTTCGCCGCATGCGCGCCGGCTCTTTCGAGCGCCTTGACGGCCTTGTCGCGCGAGGCTTTGAGGATGTTGGCGCGCAGATCGAGTGTGGGGCGGGCGGCAAGCGCCTGTGCCTCGGCGAGCCAACCCGTGCCGAAAGCCCGTTCGAAGGAGGATTGAACCCATTCTGGAATATCGCCGCGGATATGCGGCGGCGCATCGTCGAGCGAGCGGCTTGCAAAGGCCGCGAGGGCCTCGGCCGGAAGCGGCGCCGGCGCAAACTTGTCGTCGGCGAGTTCGGCGGCGAGGCTGTCCGATGTGAAGCCCCATTGACGGAACATGACGGCGTGGGCAATGGCGGCGGCGCTGTCGTCATCCATCAGCCAGGCATGCGAAAGCCGCATGCGCAAGGCGTCGTAAACGATATTGCCGATCGCGGCGCGATCGCCGGAACCGGCGAAGCGGTGCGCCAGGCCCCAGTCCTTCAGCGCGTCGGCGACGGGCCGCTTGCGGGCATCGATGTCCGCGAGCACAGAAATCGCCCCTTCGAGGCGGCCGCCCAGACGCATTCACATATCTCCTGTTGCCATGCCATGTGAACGATCCGCACACAGAGGCTCGGCGGATTGTCTACAGGGTTCAATCGCGTGGTAACCGCGATTGGCGGCAAGAGCAAGCGCCGCTTACGGCGCAGTCGGGGCTTAGCTGATGACCTGGTAGCAGACCTTCGCCGTGCCGGAGCTCACCATGCCGATATTCTGTGCGGCGGCGCGCGACAGATCGAGTACACGGCCGCGGATGAACGGACCGCGATCATTGATGCGGACGACGACGGTGCGGCCATTGTTGCGGTTGGTGACCTTCACCTTGGTGCCGAATGCGAGCGAACGATGTGCGGCAGTCAAGATGGCGGGGTTCATACGTTCTCCGGAAGCAGTTTTGGAGCGAAGTGCGTACCATGAAGCACCGCCACAGCCATTTGCAGCAAAACCTTCCGCCGGAAGCATGGAAGAGCAGGCTGCAATAGTTGCGGCAGCGATAATAGAACGGCTGATTTTCTTCAAAACGGATTATCCCTCAACTATTGAACTCACGCCCTTGCAGGCGGCGGGGCTTAAATCCGTCGAAAAGTGGCAAAAAAGTGCCGCACGAGATCACGGAATGTTACATTCTGTAATATTGGTGATATCATTGATTAAATATGAGATTTCGCCGCGTCCGGCAGAGTGTGGAAAAAAGGTAATGAAATCAGCTAAAACTCAGATGATTTTTTCCATAGAAAATCAAACTTCCCGGCATTCACAAAATTAGTGAAATTTTTTTTCTGGTTCTGCCATATTCGTTGCCACATTTGGACAAATTCAAAGGCCGTTAACTATAATATGCCGCGAGAATTATTCTGATAAATGAGGAAAGTAGGAATTTCCTACTCATTTCGGGTGATGGCAACGGGCCAGAAATGGTGGCCTAGTTTAACCGCGCCAGCGCCCGTCCCGCCACAATTGCGCAAGCGACATAGGGTATGTCGGGAAGGAGAATTCGAAGCCGGCAGCCTTCAGTTTCGCATTCGAAACCCGCTTGTTCTCGCCGTAGAAAGAACGCGCCATCGGCGTCAGTTCGGCGGTTTCGAAAGCCTGTTCCGGGGGCGGTTCGACACCCATCAGCCGTGCCGCTTCGACGATCACATCCTGCGGTGGCCCCGGCCGGTCGTCGGTGACATTATAGACGCCGCCGAGGCCACGCGCCGACAAGAAGCGTGCCGCCGCGCCGATATCCTCGACGCGGATGCGGTTGAAGACCTGGTCCTTCTTGATCAACCGCCGCGCCGTGCCCTTTTCGAGATTGCAGAAGGCGTTGCGCCCCGGCCCGTAAATGCCGGAAAGACGCAGCACCGCCGCCGGCACGCCGCGCTCGCGGCCCATCGCCAGCCAGCCCTCTTCGGCCTCGAGCCGTTCTTTCGACCGTCCGGAAACGGGGACGCAGGGCGTTTCCTCGTCGATCCATGCGCCCTTGTGATCGCCATACACGCCGACGGTGGAGAGATAGCCGATCCATTCGAGCCTCGGCAGCAGGCCCGCGCCGTCTTTATCAAGCAGCCGCAGCAGCGGGTCGGCCTTCCCAGGTGCGATCGACTGCACCAGGTGGGTGACATCAGCCAAAGCTTCGACGAGTCGCTCTTCCATGGTCTCGCCATCGAACAGGAATGCCTCGATGCCGGCGCGGCGGAGCGCTTCCATCTTCTCTGCCGAACGGGTCGTTCCGGAGACGCGCACGCCGTCGCCGGCGAAGGCCTCGGCGATCGCCGTGCCGGAAAAACCGCAGCCAAAGATCATCACATGCATCAGCCCACTCCTGCCAGCCGCCATTCGTTCAGAACGTCGTCGTCGCTCTCACCAGCCCTTTCTGCGGCAAAGGCCGAGAATTCGCCAGTCTCCATCAGCCTTGAAAGCGCCCAGACCGCCATCCCCCGAACCACCGGCGAGGCATCGTCGGCGAGCAGGCGGCATTGCGCGATGAGCGCTTTCTCGCCGGAATTGCCGGCGGCGATCAGCACGTTGCGGACGAAACGGTCACGGCCGATCCGCTTCACCGGCGAGCCGCTGAAAAAGGCGCGAAAAGCGGGATCGTCGAGCGTCAGCAGAAAGGCGATCGACGGCTCCTTCAACTCTTCCCGCGCCTGCAGCTTCATCTCGGAGGCAGCACTTGCGAACTTGTTCCAGGGACAGGCGGCGAGACAGTCGTCGCAGCCATAGATGCGGTTGCCGATCAGCACCCGCAACTCGGGATCGATCGGTCCCTTGTGCTCGATGGTGAGATAGGAGATGCAGCGCCGCGCGTCGATCTGGTAGGGCGCCGGGAAGGCGGCCGTCGGGCAGGCGTCCAGACAGGCGCGACACGAGCCGCAATGGTCGTTCTCCGGCGCATCGACGGCAAGATCGGCGGTGGTGAACATCGTGCCGAGGAACAGCCACGAACCATGCGTGCGGCTGACGAGATTGGTGTGTTTGCCCTGCCAGCCGAGACCGGCGGCGGCCGCCAGCGGCTTTTCCATGACTGGCGCCGTATCGACGAACACCTTGACGTCGGCGCCGGCCCGCGCCGCAAAACGCGTGGCGATCTCTTTCAACCGGCCCTTGATGACGTCGTGATAATCACGGTTGCGGGCATAGACGGAGATCGCCGCTTTGTCCGGCTTGTCGAGAATGCTGCGCGGATCCTCATCGGGCGCGTAGTTGAGGCCGAAGACGACGACCGATCGCACCGCGCCCCAGAGGGTCAGCGGGTCGGCGCGCCGCTCGCGCGTCTCCGCCATCCACTCCATCGTCCCGTGCCGCCCGGCATCGATGAACTCACCGAGACGCTGTCTGGCTTCGGGGATCGCGTCAGGGCGCGTGATGCGGCAGAGATCGAAGCCCTTGGCCGCAGATTCCGCCCTGACGAAGTCGGTCAAATTGTCGCGGCGCCGCCGCTCTTTGTCGTCTCTATAAGCTTCGGGCATGAAGAGCCCTCGTCAGAAATCCAGATCGGCATAGTGTGAAACGGGGGTCAGGCCGCGCACGCGCTCGGTCAGCATCGGCCGGAAAGACGGACGCGACTTCAGCCGCTGATACCACTCCTTCACGACGGGAGCTTCGGCCCACTCGATCTCGCCGAGATAATCGAGGATCGAGACCGAGGCGGCGGCGGCGAGATCCGCATAGCTCATTCGCTCTCCGGCCAGCCATTGGCGCGAACCGGCAAGCCAGGTGAGATAGCGCATATGCTGGCGGATATTCGCGCGGGCCGTGCGCAAAATCTTCGAATCCGGCGCTCCGCCACCCTGATCAGCGGTCATCTGCAACTTGTAGACGCGTTCACGTGCGAGCGGCTTCGTCACGTCGTTTTCCATCTTCTGCATGAACCATTCGGTCAGCCTGCGGATTTCTGCCCGCTGGAAAGGGTCCTCGGCAAGCAGCCGCCGGTCGCGCTTCAGGACCCCGTGCGTTTCGTCGAGATATTCGGAAATGACGCTTGCGCCGCAGAGCGCTCGCATGCTGTCGTCGACATAGACCGGCAGCGTGCCGGCCGGGTTGAGCGCCAGGAAATCCCGGCGCTTCTCCCATGTCTGCTCCTCGATCAGATCCGTCTGATAGCCGTATTCCGCCAGGATCAGCCGGACGAAGCGAGATGCGGATGACATGGGATGGTGATAAAGCGTGGGCATCGATACTCGTGCTTTATGATTGCTGTTACAGGACTGTGCGGCAGCTCATTTATAGCGCCCTAGTCATGACTCATTGGTTGAAGCTATAGGAGCTTGGCCCCGCCAATACAAGCGAATCGGATTTTACGCCATCTGACGATGGCAAAACACGGTCTAACGAACGAATGGAAGCGGCAGCCTGATCGACCCAAGCGCTCAGGCCCGGCCGAACTCTAAACCGGAGACAATGTATGGATTATATAAATGCCGCGATTCTAGGTGTCATTGAGGGAATCACCGAATTTCTGCCGATCTCGAGCACCGGCCATCTCATCATTGCAGAGCAATGGCTCGGCCACCGGTCCGACATGTTCAATATCGTTATCCAGGCCGGCGCCATTCTTGCCGTGACCATCATTTACTGGCGTCGTCTCGTCGATCTGGTGCTTGGTTGGCGGGAGCCTGAGAATCGCGACTATGCCGCCAAGCTGATCGTCGCCTTCCTCATCACCGCCATTCTCGGCTTCATCGTCAAGAGGCTCGGTTTTGAACTGCCGGAGACGGCGACGCCGATTGCCTGGGCGCTGATCATCGGCGGCATCTGGATGATCTTTGCCGAGTGGGCCGCCGCGCGCCGCCCGCCGCATAAAGAGATCACCTGGCTCGTCGCTATCCTGGTCGGCATCGCCCAGATCGTCGCCGGCGTCTTCCCGGGAACGTCGCGCTCCGGCGCCACGATTTTCGTCGCTCTGTTGGCCGGCACCGGCAATCGCGCCGCGGCGACTGAATTCGCCTTTCTCGTCGGCATCCCCACAATGTACGCCGCCAGCGGCTATGAACTGGTGAAGGCCTTCAGGGATGGCGGTGCGGCAGGTGAAGACTGGACTGCGCTCGCCATCGCCTTCGTGGTCTCCACCATCGTCGCGTTCATCGCCGTCAAATGGCTGCTTGCCTATATCCGGAGCAACCGGTTTACGTTGTTTGCCATCTACCGCATCATTCTCGGTGTCCTGCTGCTCGGCATGGCCACAACAGGCATGATCAGCTGAGATGTTCCGATCGCATCGCGTCCGCGCAGCTCCCGGCGCGGATGCGATACGCGATAGCCGAATAATTAAACGCTGTGCGCCCAGCTGGCGATGATGACGCAGGCGGGGCCGAGCGTTTGTCAAACGCCTGTGTCAGGTATCCGCTTCGCGGGCATTGTCTGGATAGGAGACCGGCGCGAAGGGCCAGCCTTTCGTCAGTGGCGGACCGAAGCCGTCGAGCAGGGATCGACGCCGTAGGCCGGCGAGCAATCGCCCTTGACCGCCGCGACCGAACCGGGCGCAACGAAGGAGCCTGCCATGATAATCAGCGCCGCACACGCAAAAAGGAGCGCGATTGACTTGCCCATCGAGAATGCCTTTCACAGTGATTGCCGCACGCTTTCGCAGGCGTCGAGTCCGTTGGAGACGCGCGGGGTTTGGTAGTCAGTGGAATGGCAAATAGCAATAAACGTTCCTGCTAAATTTGGCGTTAATTCCACAATTTTTCAGATGCGTCTTTTCTGCAACGGCCCTTGAGCTGAGCCGCAATCAGACATGCCGGATTTGCGCTGCCCGTGCTTAAAACGGCAACGGCAAATGCCGCCCGCTTTATCCGCGAACGGCATTGTTCAGAATGCTCGAAGTTATTCAGGCAGCCTTGCCGGAGCCGGTATACTGGCCGTGCGGACGATACTGCACGAGGTAGGAGCCGAGCACCGATGCCGGCATGGTGGGCGTGATGCCGAGCCCCTTCAGCGTTCGGCCTTCTGCCTCGGCTTCTGCGGAAACAATATTGTCGCGCTTGAGCAGGCGCACCTGGTCCGGCGTGATCGGCGGCCTCACAAACGGGACAAGCGAGGCGATGCTGCCGATCAGCGAAGCGAGACCGAAGGGCAGGGACACCAGCGGGTTCTTGCGGCGCGTCACCTTCAGCATCATCTCGAGACATTCGCGGAAGCTCAGCACCTCTGGCCCGCCAAGCTCATAGATCTTGCCGGCGGCGACCTTGCCGTCGACGGCGCGGGCGACCGCCTCGGCGACGTCCTCGACATAGACCGGCTGGAATTTCGTCTTGCCGCCGCCGACCAGCGGCAGGACGGGCGACATGCGGGCCATGTCGGCAAATTTGTTGAAGAAGCTATCCTCGGGTCCGAAGACGATCGACGGGCGGAAGATAACCGCATCGGGCTTGATCGAGAGGATCGCGGCTTCCGCGCGGCCTTTGGTGCGGCCATAATCCGAATCGGAATTGGCGTTGGCGCCGATCGCCGAAATATGGGTGAGGGTCGCGCCGACATTGCGTGCGGCTTCAGCCACCGCGCGGCCGCCGAATTCCTGCACGGCGTCGAAAGTGTTGCGGCCGGTCTCGTGCAGAATGCCGACGCAGTTGACGACGTGGCTGGCGCCTTCGACGGCACGGTCGATCGAGTTGCGATAGCGCAGGTTCGCCTGCACGAAGGAAATCTGGCCGACATTGCCGAGCGGCTGCAGGAAGCCGGCAAGATCGGGCCGGCGCACGGCGACGCGGATGCTATAGCCGCGCTTGGCCAGCGCCCGCACCACGTGCCTGCCCACGAAGCCGGAACCTCCGAACACGGTGACGAGCGGCGGCAGGTTGGCAAGGGTCATGGCAGGCTCCTCGAAAGGCTGTGCGGGATGCTGTATCGGCTCCGTCTTAGCCGAATCCCGGCGCGACGGGAAGGCCTATCGCGCCGTGAGTTTTGCGCATGCGGAGGCACTCAGACGCCTTCGACGACGACCATTTCCGCATCCGCCGCTTCGTGGCGGATTTTAGCGGCGATCTGGTATTCCGGCGAATTGTAGCAGTCGACGGCATGCTGCATCGACGGGAATTCGATCACGACATTGCGAGCGCGCGCCTTGCCCTCGAGCTCGGTGATCGCGCCGCCGCGCGCCAGGAAATTCGCCCCGTATTTCTCGAAGGCCGGTTTGGCCGCCGCCACGTAATCCTTGTAGCGCTCGGCGTCACGAACGTCGACGCGGGCGATCCAATATGCCTTGGCCATGATCTTCTCCCTTTTGCTTTTTTGGATTCAGCGGTTTGCCGGCCAGAGCGCATTCACCATCTCGTTGAGGACGGCGCGGGCCGCCTCTTTCGGATCGGGCGCTTTGACGATCGGCCGGCCCACGACGAGATGCGTCGATCCCGCCTTCAGCGCGTCGAAAGGCGTCATTACCCGCTTCTGGTCGCCCTTGTCGCTGCCGGTCGGGCGAATGCCGGGAGTGACGATCGCCATATCGGTTCCGACGACCCCCCGCACCTCGGCCGCTTCCGCCGCCGAGCAGACGATGCCGCCCATGCCGGCGGCGCGAGCCTGTCCGGCGCGGCTGAGCACCAGGCTGTGCGGGTCTTGACTGTAGCCGGCCTCGGCGAGGTCCTCGGCATCCATGGAGGTCAGCACGGTGACGCCGAGCAGGCAGAGGCCGGAGCCGGCCGCAGCCTCCACCGCCGCCCGCATCGCCTTCGGATAGGCATGCAGCGTCAGCATCGACATGCCCATCTTGGCGATATTCTCGACGCCGGAGGCGACGGTGTTGTCGATGTCGAGCAGCTTCATGTCGAGAAAAATCTTCTTGCCGCTCGCGGCAAGGTCGCGGGCGAATTCCAGACCGCCGGCAAAGACCAACTGATAACCGATCTTATAGAAGAGAATGTCGTCGCCGAGCGTGGAAACCAGTCTTTCCGCCTCGTCGATCGCTGGAACATCCAGGCCGACGATCAGCCGCTCGCGTGCGTCCATGTGAAGTCACCCCCGCCACTCTTCGATGGGTGTCCAGTCGCATGTTAAACTGACATCCGCAAGGCCGAAAGCATAGAGATTGCCGCCGCCGCCCGGCTGGTCGCGGTCGCGGGAGATCGGCCGCCCCGCCAGATGGCATTTGAGCAGCGTGCCGACGCCGCCGTGGCCGACGAAGGCGATCGGTGATGCCGTATCATGGGTGGCGAGAACGGCCTTGACCGCCGCTACGATCCGGGCCTGCGCATCGATGGCGCGCTCCCAGCCCTTGAAGCTTTCTTCGGGATTGGCAAAGAACCAGTTCGCCGCCTCTTCGAATTGTGGCGGCGGCAGGAAGCCGGTGGCCGAACGGTCGTTCTCGTGCATGGCGTCGACGATCTCGATTTTCGTGCCGGATGCTTCCGCCAGGATTTCGGCCGTCTCGATCGCCTTCGTCTCGTCGCTGGAGATGATGCGGGTCAGCCGTTTCGCCCAGTCTCTCGAAGCAGCCTTGCGGGCGCGTTCGGCGCCGATGTCTGAGAGACCCCATTTGGGAACGGGAACCTGCGGGTCGATTTTGACTTGCGGATGGGTGATATAAAGTCCGAACATTTATCCTCGCCGGTAGATCCAGAGCTGTGCCGGCGGAATATTGCGCATGACGAAATCAAAATGATGAATGCTGTAACGATCGCCATTGGCGGCGATCGGCGAGATCGCGCCATAGGAGATCTGCACCACCGGCCGTCCTGCAGGCAGGCGATCAAGCAGGCTTTCGAGCAGCGAGACCCGCATCGCCATCGGGAAGTTAAGAAGCGGAATGCAGGAGATGACGCAATCGAAGGTCTGGTCGCCGTAATCGCCGAGCGTGGTTTTGAGATCGAAGGCGTCGCCGTTGATGAAGTTCACACCGGGATAGGTCCGTAGCAGATGTTGGTGGAAATCCGTCGAATATTCGATCGCCACCAGATTTTCCGGCCGGACGCCGCGGCCGAGGATGGCCTTGGTAATGGCGCCGGTGCCGGGGCCGAGTTCGAGCACCGGCAGCCCGGAACTGAGGTCGATGACGCTGGCCATGCGCTTGGCGGTGATTGAGGAGGTCGGCACGATGGAGCCCACCGTCTTCGGTCCCTGCATCATGCCCCGGAAGAAGCGGATTTCATCATCGAATTTCTTCCCCAGCCGTTCCTTCACCTTGACCCGTAAGCGCATTCTCCACCCATCCGCACGTTGATCGACCGTCTTAATATGCTGCTTGTCGCTCTCGGGACAAGGTTTTTCGCAACAAGGACATCGGCATCAACAACTCATGCCGCTTTTCGATGGGAACGAGGCATGAGATCGGCAAGCCTTTCGGCCAGGTGCCCCGCATCGACAGGCGCGCGCAGCTTCTTGTCGGTATTGTCGAAATAGAGATAGACGTCGCGGCCTTTCGCACGCGCCGGCAGAGGCTCCAGAACGCGCGTCGCATCGCCAGGTTCTCCACCGCTTGTCCAGGCGCGGATGCGTTCCGCCCATTTATCCAGCGCTTCGTCTTCATAGCCGCTCACATAGAGCTGCTCGGATCCATGCAGGCGGCAATAGATGAAGTCGGCGGTGATATCCATCAGCAGCGGCCATTTCACCGTATCGGCGCAGACGAGCGCTGCCTTGTGCCGCCGGAGCATCTGGATGAACTCGGCTGAGCAAAAGCTGTCGTGGCGGATTTCTAGGGCATGGCGGATCGGCTGGTGTCCGTCGCTTTCGAGCCAGGCCTGTTTGAGGCGCTCGTCATGTCGCTTCGAAAGCGCTATCGCAGCGTCGTGATCCTGCGGCAGCAGCGACAGGAAGTTTTCGAAACGATCGGGATCGAAGGCCATGTTAGGCGGGAACTGCCAGAGGATCGGCCCAAGCTTGGGACCGAGCCTGAGCAGGCCGGAGGCGAAGAAATTGGCGAGCGGCGCCTCGATCTCCTTCAGTCGCCTGACATGGGTGAGGAAGCGCGGCCCCTTGACCGCAAAGACGAAATCGTCAGGCGTTTCGTCCCGCCAGCGGCCGAAGCTTTCGGGCTTCTGCAATCCGTAGAAGGTGCCGTTGATCTCGATCGAACGGAAATGACGGGCGGCGTAGGAAAGCTCCTGCTTCTGCGGAAGGCCTTCCGGATCGAATTGTCCGCGCCAGGGCGCATAAGTCCAGCCTGAAATGCCGATGCGCACCGCTCCCGTCTTCTTCATCTGGAATCCTCCTGTTCGACAGGAGGAAAACCGAAAGCGGTCGCCTTCGTTCCCGTCAGACGCGCATCGGCATCAGCACGTAGAGCGCGTCGTCGCCGGCGGTGTCGCGGATCAGTGTCGGCGAACCGGCGTCGGCCAGGAGGAAGATCGCTTCCTCGCCGGAAAGCTGTGCGGTGATGTCGAGCAGATATTTGGCGTTGAAGCCGATTTCCATCGCATCCGTATCGTAGCCGACGGCGACTTCTTCGGTGGCGCTGCCGGAATCGGGATTATTGACGGTCAGCATCAGCTGTCCGTCGGACAGCGCGAGCTTCACGGCGCGGCCGCGCTCGGAGGAGATCGTCGAGACGCGGTCGACAGCCTGGGCGAAGCTTGTGCAGTCGACGCGCATTTCCTTGTCGTTGCTTGTGGGGATGACGCGCTGGTAATCCGGGAATGTGCCGTCGATCAGCTTCGAGGTCAGAACGATCGAGCCGATCGTCATGCGGATCTTGGCGTCGGAAACCTCGACGGTGACGATCGCTTCCGGATTGTCGACCAGCTTCTGCAGTTCGCCGACCGTCTTGCGCGGAATGATGATGCCGGGCATGCCCTCGGAGCCGGACGGCGCGTCGACATCGGCGCGGGCCAGCCGGTGGCCGTCTGTCGCGACCGCCCGAAGCTTCAGCTCGCCGTTGCTCTCGATCGTGTGGAAGAAGATGCCGTTCAGATAATAACGCGTCTCTTCCGTCGAGATCGCGAACTGGGTGCGGTCGATCAGCATCTTCAGATCGGACGCCTTCAGCTTGAAGCTATGCGTGAAGGTGCCGGCGGTCAGATCCGGGAAATCGGATTCCGGCAGGCACTGCAGCGAGAATTTGGAGCGGCCGGACTGCACGGTCATCGAGCCGCCGTCGGTGCTGGTGGCCAGCAGCACTTCCGAACCGTCGGGCAGCTTGCGCACGATGTCGTAGAGAAGATGGGCCGGAACAGTGGTGGCGCCGGCCTGTTCGACGCTGGCAGGCGTCGCCTCGGTGATTTCGAGGTCGAGGTCGGTCGCCTTCATGTCGAGGTTCTGGCCGTCGGCCTTGAGCAATACGTTGGACAGGATCGGGATCGTGTTGCGACGTTCGACCACGCGGTGGACGTGGTTCAGCGATTTCAACAGGTTTGACCGCTCAATAGTAATACGCATGGGATGCTACCGCTTTCGACCGTGACTGTCCGGGCGCATCGAGCACCCGAGAATGCTTTCCCGACCGTGGACCGGGGGAGTGGAGGGGCAAAATGGCAGACTTCAGCATCGCTTTGCAAGAGGCATGGATGGCCGCGCGCCTGCATTTGCGGTTTTCCGGAGCAATCCTCACAGAAATCCGAAGCCTTGCCGAAGCGGTGCGGCTCGCCCATAAAGGTCCCCATAGAGGATTGATGACGGCGGGACGAAAGCAAACGGCATGAACGAGCAAACCACAGCGGATGCCGCCGCGAGGCGGAGTTTCCGCCTGCACAGTATGACGGTGCCGGCGCGACCGCTGGAGCCGGGGCTCTATCTCGTCGCCACCCCGATCGGCAATCTCGGCGACATCACGCTGCGTGCCTTGGAAACGCTGGCCGGCGCCGACGTGCTCGCCTGCGAGGATACGCGCGTCACCCGCGTGCTGCTCGATCGTTACGGCATCCAGAACCGGCCTTTCGCCTATCACGAGCACAACGCCGACGAAGCCGGCCCGCGGCTCATCCAGGCGCTGGAGGCCGGCCGCTCGGTGGCGCTGGTGTCCGATGCCGGCACGCCGCTCGTCTCCGACCCCGGCTACCGGCTGGCCCAGCAGGCGATTGCCGCCGGTTACCGCGTCATCCCCATCCCGGGAGCCTCGGCGCCGCTCGCAGCCCTTGTCGGCTCCGGCTTGCCGAACGACGCCTTCCTCTTCGCCGGCTTTCTTCCGGCCAAGGACAAGGCCCGCCGTGACCGTCTCGGTGAATTTGCCGCAGCCCCCGCGACGCTTATCTTCTTTGAATCGCCCCATCGCATCGGCGCGACGCTGCTGGCTGCCGCCGATGTGCTCGGCCCGGCAAGGCCGGCTTCCGTCTGCCGCGAGCTCACCAAGACTTATGAGGAATTCCGCCGCGGCACGCTGGCCGAACTTGCCGCCCATTATCAGCAGGTGGAAAACGTCAAGGGCGAGATCGTTCTCGTCGTCAGTCCGCCGCAGCCTGTGGAAACACCGGAAGCCGATGTCGAGGCCGTGCTTGCCGATCTGTCGATGTCGATGCCGACGGCGAAGGCCGCGACCGAGGCGGCGCGTCTCACCGGCCTGCCACGCAAGGTTCTCTACCAGCGCCTGCTGGAGATGAAGGGCGGCAATGGGCGATAAAAACCTCACCGACATTAAAAGGAAAGCGCTGCGACGGGGCCGCATGTCGGAATATGTCGCCGCCGTCTTCCTGATGCTGAAGGGTTACCGCATTCTGGCACTGCGCCACAGAACCCGGCTCGGCGAGATCGATATAGTCGCCCGCAAGGGCGATCTCGCCATCTTTGTCGAGGTCAAAGCCCGCCATCGCGAGACTGCGGCGATCGACGCCGTCTCCGTCGCCTCCCAGAAGCGGATACGGGCGGCAAGCGATCTCTGGCTCGCCCGCCAGGCCGATCAGGCCCGCCTTTCCCAGCGCTACGATATCGTCGCGGTCATGCCAGGCCGGCTGCCGCGCCACTTTCCGGATGCGTTTTAGCGTCTCTCGGTTCAGCGGTTTCGGATCGTTAAAACTTTAGCTTCGGCTTGAACCAGCTTCTTACGACTCTCTGCTATCGCAATCTGCGTAGGGGTAACAATTGGGGTTGTTTCATGGCCTGGAAGCTGATGTTTGCAAGTGCGGTCGCCATGGCTGCGCGCTCCGTGCCTTATGCCGTGGCGAAGCCGGCCGGTAAATCCTTCATTGCCCATGCGAGCGACTTGCTGCCGCTCAAATCGACGCCGATCAACCCGGACTGGATTGTCAGCGGCAATCCGCAAGCACGCACCGCAGAACATTCGCGGGGTCATGACGAGGCGTCGCTAACGGCGATCTGGGACTGCACGGCAGGCGAATTCCGCTGGTATTTCGGCTGGGACGAGACCGTGATGATCCTCGAAGGCGAGGTCCATATCACCGCCGAAGACGGCACCGAACGGACCCTGCGCACCGGCGACGTCGCCTTTTTCGCGGGTGGGACCTGGGCCAGCTGGCGCGTCGACAATTACGTCCGCAAGGTAGCTTTCCTGCGCAAGCCGTTCCCCAAGCCCTTGGCGATCGCCTATCGCTTGCGCAACCTGCTGCGCAATGGCGGCAACCAGGGGATCGCCGCCTGACGATCGCCGGCCTTTGCCGCCCTTGATTGGCCGTTGCGTTTGATGCCCGGCCGACCTACATCTGTCCGGCATTCAGCGAGGGACGGAAATGGCCAAGATCACCAATGTAGCGGTCCAGATGGATCATGTCGCCGGCATCAATATCGCAGGTGACTCCACCTTCGCCATGAGCCTGGAAGCGCAGGCGCGCGGCTACAGGCTTTTCCACTATACACCCGACCGCCTGAGCTTCCGCGACGGCAAGCTCTTTGCCAGCGTCGAGCCGATGCTGCTGCGCGACGTCAAGGGCGATCACTTCGAGCTCGGCGCGTCCGAGCGCGTCGATCTCTCGACCATGGATGTCGTACTGCTGCGCCAGGATCCGCCCTTCGACATGGCCTATATCACCTCGACGCACCTGCTCGAGCGCATCCACCCGAAGACACTCGTCGTCAACGATCCGGCCTGGGTGCGCAATTCGCCGGAGAAGATCTTCGTCACCGAATTTGCCGATCTGATGCCGAAGACGCTGATCACCAAGGATCCGGCCGAAATCCGCCGCTTCCGCGACGAAATGGGCGACATCATCCTGAAGCCGCTCTATGGCAATGGCGGCGCCGGCGTCTTCCATTCGACCCGTGACGACCGCAACCTCTCCTCGCTGCTGGAGATGTTCGGCCAGCTCTTCCGCGAGCCGTTCATCGCCCAGCAATATCTGCCCGACGTGCGCAAGGGCGACAAACGCATCATCCTGGTCGACGGCAAATTCGCCGGCGCGATCAACCGCGTGCCGGCCGAGCATGACAGCCGCTCCAACATGCATGTCGGCGGCCGGGCCGAGGCGACCGAACTGACGCCGCGCGAAAAAGAGATCTGCAAGCGTATTGGTCCCGCTCTGCGCGAACGCGGCTTCCTGCTCGTCGGCATCGACGTGATCGGCGATTACATGACCGAGATCAACGTCACTTCGCCGACAGGCATCCGCGAAGTCAGAAAGTTCGGCGGCGCCGACATAGCAAGCCTGCTCTGGGATGCGATCGAGCGCAAGCGCACCTGAGGCTGCGATCCGGGTACAACCGCGATCACCGCTGATATCCGCCTGCGTTCTTTTATCGTTCTTGTTTTATTCCGGTTTCCATGCCAGATTGCAACCGCTGGCTTTCAATGGCCACAGGGGCGGTCTCTAAGAGTTTGCGGGACAAGGGTGAGCATATGGTCGCGCGTGTCAGTACGGTAGCATTCCAGGGCATCGAGGGCGTGCCGGTCGAGGTCCAGGTCATGATCGCGCCCGGCAAGGTCGGCATGCAGATCGTCGGTCTGCCCGACAAGGCGGTGGCCGAAAGCCGCGAGCGCGTGCAGGCCGCGCTTCACGCCTCCGGCCTGGCGCTGCCCGGCAAGCGAGTGACCGTCAATCTGGCCCCGGCCGATCTGCCGAAGGAAGGCTCGCATTTCGATCTGCCGATCGCGCTCGCTTTGATGGCGGCCCTCGGCGCCATTCCGGCCGACGCACTGTCGGATTATGTCGTCGTCGGCGAACTCAATCTCGATGGCACGATCGCCGCGATCGCCGGCGCGCTGCCGGCCGCCATCGGCGCCAATGCACTGGGCAAAGGGCTGATCTGCCCGGCCGAAAGCGGCGCAGAGGCGGCCTGGGCGGGCGCTGACGTCGATATTCTCGCACCACGCAGCCTGATTGCCCTTGCCAATCATTTCCGCGGTACGCAGGTGCTCTCCCGGCCCGAGCCGTCGATCCGCGCCAATACCGCCAACCTGCCGGATCTTGCCGAGATCAAGGGTCAGGAAAGCGCCAAGCGCGCGCTCGAGGTGGCGGCCGCCGGCGGCCATAACCTCCTGATGGTCGGGCCTCCCGGCTCGGGGAAGTCGATGCTGGCGTCGCGGCTTCCGTCGATCCTGCCGCCGCTTTCGCCCGCCGAACTGCTTGAAGTCTCGATGGTTCATTCGATCGCCGGCCAGCTCACCGGCGGCAAGCTTTCCGACCGCCGGCCCTTCCGCACGCCGCATCATTCCGCCACCATGGCCGCCCTCGTCGGCGGCGGTCTGCGCGCCCGCCCTGGCGAAGCCTCGCTTGCCCATCACGGCGTGCTTTTCCTCGATGAATTCCCGGAGTTCACGCCGCAGGCGCTCGATGCGCTGCGCCAGCCGCTTGAAGGCGGCGAATGCGTCATTGCGCGGGCCAACCACCGCGTCTCCTATCCGGCGAAATTCCAGCTGATCGCGGCGATGAACCCCTGCCGCTGCGGCATGGCCGGCGAGCCAGGCCATACCTGCGCCCGCGGCCCGCGCTGCATGAGCGATTACCAGGCCCGGATCTCCGGGCCGCTGATGGACCGCATCGATATCCGCATCGACGTGCCCGCCGTCTCCGCCGCCGACCTCATCCGCCCGATGGCGGCCGAGGCGAGCGCCGACGTCGCCCGCCGCGTCGCCCGCGCCCGCGAGCTCCAGCAGGAGCGCTTCGAGCGCGCCGGCGCCAGGGATATCGGCACCAATGCCCGCTGCTCCACCGCGATGATCGAAAAACTCGCCGAACCCGATGCGAGCGGACTGCAGCTGCTGCGCGATGCCGCCGATAAGATGAAATTCTCCGCCCGCGGCTACCACCGCGTCCTCAAGGTCGCCCGCACGCTTGCCGATCTCGACGGCAAGCCGACGGTTGGGCGCTTGCATCTTGCCGAAGCGATCTCCTATCGCATCGCTGGTGAGAGGTTGACGGCGGCGGCGTAACCAGATGGGGGCCGCCGGCGCGCTGAAGTCCTGCTCTTCTCGTGGCTCAGGTGGGCACGGCGGTGCGCGGTGATAAAGCGTATGACAGCAATGCCCTGCTCACGCGACATCGGGAACAAGCCATGCCTTCAATCAACGACAAGTTTCGGTCTAGACCGAATTCGATGGGACGAACGTCTGCGGCTAGCTCTGCGTAATGCAGGGGCGGGTCACCGTCGTCAGCGGGGATCGACGGCTAACTCGGGGAATTTGTAATAGATGCAGTCATTGATCCTGAACCACCCCATACCATGGTCCATGTCGGCCTGCGAAAGTTCCCACTCGAACGTGTCGTGGCCTTCGTAACCGTAGAGTAGCGCCATGGTAGTCAACTCAGTGAACGGCCCAGGAGGAAATGGAATGCCGTACGCTATGGCCTCTTTTGCAGGGAACTTTCCTTTGACGACCTTCTTGATCTCCAACTCTGCTCTTACCAACTGCCCTGGGAAATCGTTGTCGGTCGTTATCAAACCAGAAGGGCTGATGGAGAGTGATCTGACCCTTGCCTCCACGACGACCTCCGCCTTCGCAAGCAGTTCTTTCTGGCTGGGACACGGCGCCATTGCCGCAGTCTGCCGCAGACCAATAGCCGATAGAACCAAAACTGCTGTACATAATAATCGCGCCTGCGCGTTCAGCATTCTTTCCTTCCCACAACAGTGCACTTAGCTTTCTTCGATCCGATAAGATCGAACGCAAATCCCAACTTAACAGTATAGATCGTGACTTTGCCCCCAAGTTTTATCCAATTTTGCGTTCCACCCCAGCGGATCACATCAGCAAGAGCAAGGGGCGCCGCAGCGCCCCAATATTCCCGCGAGGATTATGAATGGGAAACCGTTAGATAAAGCCCTACCTCAGCTCCCCAGCCCCTCAAACAGCGCCGTCGAGAGATAGCGCTCCGCAAAGGACGGAATGATGATGACGATGTTCTTGCCCGCATTTCCCGGCCGGCTGCCAACCTTGATGGCGGCCGTCAGCGCCGCCCCCGAGGAGATGCCGACCGGCACGCCTTCGAGCCGGGCGATGAGGCGGGCATGTTCGAAGGCCTCGTCATTGGTGACGGTGACGACCTCGTCATAGATGCCGGTATCGAGGATTTTTGGGGCAAAGCCGGCGCCGATGCCCTGGATTTTGTGCGGGCCGGGATTGCCGCCTGAGAGCACCGGCGAATCGGCGGGTTCGACGGCGATGATCTTGATGTCGGGCTTGTGGCTCTTCAGCACTTGGCCGACGCCGGTGATGGTGCCGCCGGTGCCGATGCCCGAGATGACGATGTCGACCGTCCCCTCGGTGTCGTTCCAGATTTCCTCGGCGGTCGTCTTGCGGTGGATCTCGGGGTTGGCCGGATTTTCGAACTGCTGCGGAATGACGGCGTCGGGAAGGGAGGCGGCCAGCTCCTCCGCTTTGGCGATGGCGCCCTTCATGCCCTTCGACCCTTCCGTCAGCACCAGCTCGGCGCCGAGTAGCGCCAGCATCTTGCGGCGTTCGACCGACATCGTCTCCGGCATGGTGAGGATCAGCCGGTATCCCTTGGCGGCGGCGGCAAAGGCGAGCGCGATGCCGGTATTGCCGGAGGTCGGCTCGATCAGCACCGTCTTGCCGGGTGTGATCTTGCCCTGCGATTCCAGGCTTTCGACCATTGCCACACCGATACGGTCCTTGACGGAGGCGATCGGATTGAAGAATTCCAGCTTGCCGATCAGGTTTGCCGCCACGCCCTTTTCCCGCGCCAGCTTGTCGAAGCGCACCAGCGGCGTGTCGCCGATGGTCTCGGTGATCGAGGAATAGATGCGGCCGCGGCCGGGTTTGTGCGACATGGTTCTCTCCCTTTGGACTCGGTCCCTGAAATCGGAGAGGAGAATAGGGTCAAAGACGGAATGAGACCAGAGCGCGTTCGTCCCGGGCGGGGCGCCGGAGAGAAAATATGCTTTGAAGACCGTTCCTTGACGGATGTTTATTTCACGCTGCCCGCGTGGCGATAAAGGCTGCCGTGCCTGCAAGGATTCCGGCTGCAACTCGGTTCAGCGCCTGCAGGGCGCGCGGCTGTTTCAGCATCGTGCGGGCGCGCGAGGCAAGCAGCATATATGGCACGAGCACGGCGATCAGCACCACGAAGGTGACTGCGAGCAGAAGCGCATAGTCGCGTAGCGTGATATTGCCGATATCGATCAGCGTCGGCGCGAGCGCCACATAAAAGAGCATTGTCTTCGGGTTGCCGAGCGTCACCAGCAGGCCTGAAAGGAAGGACAGGCCGATATTGCCGGATCGCTGCGCGGTAATATCCTGCGGCAGCAGTCCCGCCGTCCAGAGTTTCCAGGCGATGTAGCCGAGATAGAGGGCGCCGGCGATCTTGATGGCGATGAATACTTCGGTGAAGGTCTGGGCGACGAAGGTGAGACCGAGAATGACCGCGGTGAGATAGGCCATGTCGCCGAGCACCAGGCCGAGACCCATGAAGAAGGTCTCGCGGAAATTCGACCCTAGCGCGCGGGCGACGATCGCAGTGATGCCGGGCCCGGGAATGACCGCGGCGATGAAAAGCGCTCCGGCATAGGCGAGCAAGGCGGCAAGGCTCATCGTCAAATCCAAGGGGTGTGTCACATTCCTATAAGCACGCGACGTGGCTTCATCAATGCTTTGGCGCTGATCTGTCCATAAGCATTAAGAATAGGTCTGCTGAACAAGGGTCTACTTGGCAAGCGGTCGGGCCTTGTTAATTTCCTCTTCGCAAGCACGCGCCGCCGAGGCTCCCCGGCGGTCACCAACAGGTTTCATCACGAAGGAGAAAATGAATGTCCCTTACCTCAGCCGAATCCCGCAGGCTTTCGCCGCTCAAGACGCCGTCCGGTCTGTCGACCAACGCCATTACCGATATTTCGGCGGCGCTGACCGCGCTGCTATCCGATGTCTTCGCGCTCTATCTCAAGACCAAGAATTTCCACTGGCATATGTCCGGCCCGCATTTTCGCGACTATCATCTGCTGCTCGACGAGCAGGCAGCGCAGATCTTCAGCATGACCGACGACATTGCCGAGCGTGTCCGCAAGATCGGCGGCACGACTCTGCGATCGATCGGCCAGATCGCTCGCCAACAGCGCATTGCTGATAACGACGCGGATTTCGTCACCCCCGAGGACATGTTGTCGGAACTGCGCGAGGACAATGCCCAGCTCGTATCACTGCTGCGCGAGGTGCATGACCTCTGCGACGAACATAATGATGTCGCGACCGCCAGCCTGATCGAGAACTGGATCGACGAGGCCGAGCGCCGCACCTGGTTCCTGTTCGAAACGACGCGCGGCCAGAAATAATCTCGGCATTATCCCGGGCGGCTCGCCCTGTCGGGGGATGCTCAGCTCTCAACTCTCGAGCGCCCTCGGCCGCAGCAACCGCGGCATCCAGCCGAGATTCATGCCGGCGGCGGCAAGCAGGATAATCGCCGCGCCGGCAATTTGCATCGGCTGCAGCGCGTGGCCGAATGCCAGCCGGTCGACGAGGATCGCGGCGATCGGATAGAGGAAGGAAAGCGCGCCCGTGAGGTGGGTCGGCAGCCGCTGGATCGCACTGTAGAGCAGCACATACATCAGCCCGGTATGGACGACGCCGATCGAAACGAGGATCGCCCAGCCGCCGGCATCGCCGGGCAGCTGCGAAAACTCAGTCATCGGCGCCAGCATCAGCATGCCGGTTGCGACCTGCATCAGCGCGATCAGGTGCGGCGGCGTGCCCTTCAGCCATTTCGCGGCAAGCGCCGCCAGCGCGTAGAAGAAGGCGGCGCCGAGGGCCATCAGAATGCCGAGCCCATAACTGTCCGATGTCCCGCCCGTCTGCGGCTTCGCTTCGACGATGGCCGCCATGCCGGCAAAGGCCAGTGCCAGCCAGAACAGCTTGGCGGCGGTGATCTTCTCGCCGAGGAACAGCGCGCGAGCACCAGCAGCATGAAGGGCTGGGTATTGTAGACGGTCGTGGCGATCGAGATCGTCGCATGCGAATAGGAGGCGAAGAGCAGCAGCCAGTTGACGACGATGGCGACGCCGCCGAAGACGGCGATGCCGAAGGCGCGCAGCGTGATGATGCCGGGCCGCAGCAGCCCGAGGGCGCCGCAGATGACGAGCAGCGTCATCGCTCCGAACAGGCAGCGCCAGAAGACGACGCCGCTGACCGGTTGACCCGACATGACGACGAACCAGCCGATCGTTCCCGAGATCAGCATCGCTGCCGTCATTTCCACTGAACCTCTTTTGATGTCGCCGCTCATGATCGCCTCCGTTTCTATGAGATGAGAATATTGCGGCGGCCGAAGGTTTTATATAGAGATAGAAAGGAAAACTGGCTTAATCGCCTAATCATCATAGGGAAATAAATCGCTGTGGCTAATGATGTGCAATCGCTCGATGATATCGATCAGGCCATTCTGGAAGCGCTGGCCGGCAACGCCCGGATCTCGCTTAAGGAGCTGGCGCAGCAGGTGGGGCTGTCCTCGCCGAGTGCCGCCGAGCGCCTGCGGCGGCTGGAGGAGCGCGGCGTCATCAAGGCCTTCACCATCGATCTCGACCCTGCCGCCGTCGGTTATCCCCTGCAGGCGATCGTGCGTGTGCGGCCGCTGCCGGGACAGCTGCACATCGTCGAGCGGCTCATCCAGGAGATTCCCGAAATCGTCGAATGTGACAAGGTGACCGGCGAGGATTGCTTCATCGCCCGCCTGGTCATCCGATCGATGGCAGAGCTCGACGGTCTCCTCGACAGGGTCGCCGAGCGCGCGGAAACCAACACTGCGATGATCAAAGCCTCGCCTGTCAAACGCCGCCTGCCGCCGCTTTCGCGGAAAATATAGCGGCGGCCGAAGCCGGCGCTTAGAAATCCGCCATCGGCGACAGCATCGCCGGAAAATGCGGGGTCATATCGCCGAGCCCGCGCAGCATCAGGGTCGTGCCGCTTTGCAGCGGTAGCGGATCACCCGCCCAGCCGAGCTTGTCCGGCCGGAAAAGCACCTCGATGTGGGCGGAGGCGATGTCGAGTCCGCCGAGGATCGCTGCAAGCGTCGGGATTTCCGTCGCCACGACGTCGAAAAGGCTGAAGCGACCCGCTGCATCCATCTTCCAGGCGATGGCTGCGCGCTCGCCTTCAAGGAAACTGACGCGAATATCGGGGTCGAGCTGGGTATTGATGAGAAACATCGCTGCATTGGCCGTCACCGAAAGCGTCGTCGAGACCGGGCTGCGTGCTTTCAGCAGCGCTTGCAGCAGGGCAAGATCATCCGCATTCGCCGCCGAAAGCGGCAGGGCTGGTGCGGCTGATGTGGAGGGCGCGGGGGCCACCCCCTCGTAGCGGTGCAGCGGTATCGAGCGGAATCCATAGGGCTCGTAGAGCGATGGCTTATCGGTATAGAGGATGATGGCCTCGAAGCCCTGCTGCTCGCACCAGTCGAGCGCTTTCACCGTCAGGTCGCGATAGAGACCGCGGCCGCGCCACTGCGGCCGCACCGCGCCGGATTGCAGCCCGGCGGCATGGACGACCCTGCCATTGATGACGAAGGGCAGCGCAAAGGCCGAGATATTGGCCGCAAGCTCTCCCGTGGCATCGAACCAGCCGAACGGCATGCTGCTGGGATCGGGTCCGCCGAGCTGCTGCAGCGGGCCGATGTCGATGCCGAAAATATCCTTGAGCAGACAGACCAAGGCCGCCCAGCCGGTCGGGTCGTCGAAGTAATCCTGCCGGAAGGTCAGGCCGGCGCTGTCGAGGCGATTTGCCATCAGAGGTGTCTCACCAAATGTGCAGCGGGGAATAACGAGATGTATAAAAACAAAGGACGGCAGCCCGTCCGCTTGAACCAGGATTGTTGCGACCCGCTTTAAAAATCCGCGATCGAAGGTATACTGCAAGGGAATGCAAGCAGCCTCGGCCAATCCGGAATTCCTTATTTCCCTTCACCGAGAACGCCTTTCAAACACATCCCGAGTTGATCTTTTTTATCGATGAGAGATCTGCATTCGCGAATGGCATATGCTGCCGCCATTTCGGCGTTGATCCTAAACCCGGGAATCCTTCCGGGATTGAAAGTGGTAGCATCTCGGCCAAAAGCATCCGTAACTCCGACCGATTGTAGTAGAACTCCATAGAGGCAGCCCACCGGATTGACGTCGCGGTCGACGAGGACATTGATGACCGGGTTCCCCGTTCGGCTCTCGTGATAGCACGTCGACGTGTCTGGCTTGCTCGGTAGCGTGTCTATATCGTGAACTGCAATTTGGCCCAACTTTGCCAGTTTAAGCGCATCACGATCGATGAACACGTTGAGAGTCTGGGTGTTTGGCGGCCGGTTCTGATCGCCGAAAGGCACATACGGCGTTGCAGGCGAGTAATCGATGGATCGACTGACGTCGAAATTGATACCGATTTCCGCGTAAGCCCCAATCGCGGAAACCACGCGCAAAAGCTCGATTTGCAAAGCTTGAATATCGCGTCTGTCCATACCCTTCACGTTGAGGGCAATGTGCATATCGATGGTTTTGTCGATGTCGAAAATCGGTGCTGCCGATTTCGCCACAGCGAATGCGACCACCTCCTCGGTGGAGAAGGACGACCGAATCGACTGGAGTTTCGCTGAATCAATCGCAAGCATCGGTGTTGCGACCAGCGCTGCCGCTAGGCCCCCAATCACGCCTAAACGCACTTTCCCGAATAGCATAAATGCCCCACCAACGCCGCTCATTTTGGGCAACTCCGCGGCTCCTTAGTTCCCCTTCAGAACTCCTGTGATACACTGCTCAAACTGATCTTTTTTATCGATGAGAGATCGGCACTCATGAATGGCATATGCTGCCGCCATTTCGGCATTGCGCCTGAAGCCGGGAACCTCGCCGGCACGATATGTTGCCGCAACTCCGCCGAAAGGTCCCTTTAGGCCGATCGACTGCAGCAGAACCGTGTAAAGGCAACCTACAGGATTGATATCGCGATCGACGATAACGTTGATAGCCGAGTATCCTTTCCGGAGCTCATGGTAGCATTCCAACGTGTCCGGCTTGCTTCGAAGCGTGTCTATGTCGTGCACTGCTATCTGGCCCAATTTTGCCAGCTTGAGCGCATCACGATCAACGAACACGTCAACTGCCTGGCTATTCGACCGCCGGTTCTGATCACCGAAAGGGGCATATGACGTTCCAGCTGAGTAGCCTATGGATTGGCTGGCGTCGAAATTAAGCCGAACGTCTACGTAAGCCATGAGACCAAAAAACACGCGGAAAAACTCTAGCTGTAAAGCTTGAATATCGTTCCGCTCCATGCCCTTCACATTGATGACGATGTTTACGTCGACCGGATTGTCGATGTTGAGGATCGGCGCTGTTGATTTCGTCATTGCAAAAGCCACGATCTCTTCCACAGATAACGAAGAGCGAATGGCCTGGAGCTTTGTTGAATCCAACGCAAGCGCCGGAGTCGAAATCAGCGCTGCCGCTAGACCCATAACCACGCCCCAAGGCGCTCTCTTGAATAGCATAAGCGCCCCCACAAACGCTGCTTATCAGCCGTTCGGCTGCTTCATTCGAACCGTCGATCAAACGCCGGTGGAGCCGAACCCGCCCGCGCCACGCGCCGTCTCGCTTGTCTCGGTGATCTCCGCCACCCGCGCCTGGGTCACCGGCGCGATCACCATCTGGGCGATGCGCATGCCGCGCTCGATGACGAAAGCGTCCTCGCCGAGATTGACGAGCAGCACCTTCACCTCGCCGCGATAGTCGCTGTCGACGGTGCCCGGCGAATTCAGGCAGGTGATGCCGTGTTTGAACGCAAGGCCGGAGCGCGGCCGCACCTGACCCTCAAAACCTTCGGGGATTTCGAAGATGAAGCCGGTCGGCACCAGCGCCCGCTTGCCGGGCGAGAGCGTCAGCGGTTCGCCGTCGGCGACGGCGGCGCGCAGATCCATGCCGGCCGCCCCCTTGCTTTCATAGGCGGGCAGATCGAGGCCGTCGCCATTGGCCAGGCGGATGAGGTTCAGCGTCGGGCTGAGATCGTGATGAATGGTCATGGCGCATTACTTTGCGCGTGAGCGGCTGAGGTCAATTGCATTGCCGGGCTTTAATCGCTAGATACGCCGCAATTCCACAGGATTCACATCATGGCCGAAAGCCTCGCCGAGGCGGTCTCCCGCCGCCGCACATTCGCTATTATCGCTCACCCGGACGCGGGCAAGACGACGCTCACCGAAAAGCTGCTGCTGTTCGGCGGCGCCATTCAGCTTGCCGGCGAAGTCAAGGCGAAGAAGGACCGCATGCAGACGCGCTCCGACTGGATGAAGATCGAGCGCGAGCGCGGCATCTCGGTTGTCACCTCGGTGATGACCTTCGAATATAACGACAATGTCTTCAACATCCTCGACACACCTGGCCACGAGGATTTCGCCGACGACACCTACCGCACGCTGACGGCCGTCGACGCCGCCGTCATGGTCATCGATGCCGCCAAGGGTATCGAGCCGCGCACGCTGAAGCTCTTCGAAGTCTGCCGCATGCGCGACATCCCGATCATCACCTTCATAAACAAGATGGACAGGGAAAGCCGCGATCCCTTCGAGATCCTCGATGAGGTCGAGGAGAAGCTGGCGCTCGATACAGCGCCGATCACCTGGCCGATCGGCCGTTCGAAGACCTTCTGCGGCTCCTATCATCTCGCCAACAGCACCGCCCGCGGCTCCGACACCGAGATCGAGACGACGCCGGTCAACGGACCGCAGGCCGTTGCCGACAGGCTGCCGGAAAACGAACGCCAGGCCTTCATCGATGAGACCGAGCTCGCCATCGAGGCCTGCCGCCCCTTCGACCGCGATTCTTTCCTCGAAGGCCATATGACGCCTGTTTTCTTTGGCTCGGCGCTGCGCAATTACGGCGTTCGCGACCTCATCAATGCGCTCGGCGAATTCGCGCCGCCGCCGCGTGACCAGGTCGCCGACACCAGGACCGTGCATGCGACCGACGACAAGATGACGGCCTTCGTCTTCAAGATCCAGGCCAATATGGACCCGAACCACCGCGACCGCATCGCCTTTGCCCGCATCTGCTCGGGCAAGCTCGAGCGCGGCATGAAGGCGAGGCTTGCCCGCACCGGCAAGCAGCTTGGCCTGACGGCGCCGCAATTCTTCTTCGCGTCGCAGCGCCAACTCGCCGATACCGCCTATGCCGGCGACGTCGTCGGCATTCCCAATCATGGCACGCTCCGCATCGGCGATACGCTGACCGAAGGCGAAGCGTTGGTGTTCCAGGGCGTCCCGAACTTCTCGCCGGAAATCCTGCGCCGGGTGCGTCTCGAGGATGCGATGAAAGCGAAGAAGCTCAAGGAAGCGCTGCAGCAGATGGCCGAGGAAGGCGTCGTCCAGCTCTTCTCGCCCGAAGACGGTTCGCCGGCGATCGTCGGCGTGGTTGGCGCTCTGCAGCTCGACGTCCTGAAGGAACGGCTGATGGCCGAATATGGCCTGCCGGTCTCCTTCGAAATGTCGCGCTTCTCCGTCTGCCGCTGGATCTCGGCCGATCAGCCAGCCGATCTCGAGAAGTTCCTCACCGTCAAACGCGGCGATATCGCCCGCGACCTCGACGGCGATCCCGTTTTCCTCGCCCAGGACGCTTTCTCGCTACGTTACGAGGCGGAGCGCTATCCGGCAATCAAGATGGTCGCCATCAAGGAATATCACGCCGCCAAAGCGGCGTGATCGGGCGGCGCCGCAACTATTTTTCCCGCATCGCCCGCCGGAAGTTCTGCGTGATCGGCTCGGCCAGATAAGAAAGCACACTGCGGGCACCCGTCCGGATCATCGCCTCGCTCGACATGCCGGGCAGGAGCTTGCGCCCCTCCAGCTTGGCAAGCTCGCTCTTGTCGATCAAAACGGTTGCGGCGAAATAAGGCGCCCCGCTGCGTTCCTCCACCATCCTGTCAGCCGATACGATCTCCACGACGCCGTCGAGCGGCGGCAGGTTATAGCGGGCGAAGGCCGGGAAACTGACGCGCGCCAGTTGCCCGGGAGCGATGGTCTCGACATCCTCCGGTCTGACCATGGCCTCGACGATAAGCTGCTGTCCAAGCGGCACGATGGTCATCAGGGTCTCGCCGGGTTTTACGACTCCGCCGGTTGTGTGGACCTTCAGGTCCATGATGATGCCGTCGACTGGTGCGGCGACACTGGTGCGGGCGAGCACATCCCTGGCGGAACGCTCCTCCTGCCTGAGGTCGAACAGTTCCGCCTCGACCTTGCTCAACTCCTCGACCGCCTCGTTCAATCGCAAGGTGGTGAGGTTGAGGATCTGCATGTCGATCTCAGCCATGGCGCTCCTGGCGCGAGCGATGGCCGCGACATTGGTCGCGCGCTCCCCCTCGACTTCCCGCTGCTGCCGTCTGAGCAGCAGCCAACGCTCGCGGGTGACGAGACCGCGCTTGAGGAGGCTTTCGAGATCTCTGGTTTCACCCTCGAACACCTCGATCTGCTTGTCCTCGGTGATGATGAGCTCCTCCAGTCCGGTTATCTCTTCCGCGGTCTGGCGACGGCGCTGGCTGAGAATTTCCCGCTCGTCCTTCAAATTGTGGTGCTTCGCCGAAAATACATCACGCTGGGCGGCCACCGCGTCCCTTGCCGATTTGGTGGAGTCTGCAAGCAGGGCCGGATCGAACTCGATCTCGGTCTTGCCGTCACGCTCGGCCCTCAGGCGGGCGGCCAGCGCCTCGCGCGTTGCGATGCGGTTCTGGATGAGGTCGAGCTTCGTCCTCGCCTGTGTACCGTCGAGTTGGATTAGGATCGTGCCCGCCTTCACGATATCGCCATTAGCGGCATTCAGATCGGCGATGATGCCGCCCTCCAGGTGCTGGATGAGCTTGCGATCGCCGGCCACCTTGATAACGCCCGGCGCTACCGCGGCACTCTCCAACGGTGCGAGCGTCGCCCAGCCCCCGGCCATGCCGAAGAACAGGAACATGATCGCGAAGCCGGTGAAAGTGACGCCTGCGAGACGCAGGGGAACAGGTGCAGGCGGCGGCGAAACGGGCAACGGAACGACCTTCATGTTTTTCATGGCTGTTTCGTTCCTCGCTACTTCACCACTTTCGTCGGCATTTGAGCGACCTTGCGTACGCGTGCCGCGAGCTCATTGAAGACGTAGTCACGTGGGCCGAAGAGGTCTTGCTGGCCGCGATTGAGGACCAGTATTTTGTCAACCGTCTCCATGATGTTAGGCCGATGGGCGATCAGGATAACGGTTGTGCCTGCAGCCTTGGCCGTGCCGAGGGCTGCGATCAATGCTTCCTCACCCTCGCGGTCGAGGTTGGAATTGGGCTCGTCCAGGATGACGAGCGCCGGGTCGCCGTAGAGAGCCCGCGCCAATCCGATGCGCTGGCGCTGTCCGCCTGACAGGACCGCGCCGGATTCGCCAATCTCGGTAAGGTAACCTTTCGGCAGCCCTTTGATCAGTTCGTGAACGCCGGCGAGCTGTGCGGCCTTGACGACCTTGTCGAAGACCACCGGGCTGACCTTGGCGAAACGGCAGATATTTTCGCAGACGTTCCCCGCGAAGAGCTCTATGTCCTGCGGCAGGTAACCGACATGATGGCCGCGGTCTTCTGCCGCCCACTGAGCGACATCCATGCCGTCAAGCAGCGCCCGACCGCCGGACGGACGCCAGGCGCCGGCCAATATTCGCGCCAGGCTCGTCTTGCCGGCTGCGCTCTGGCCGATCAAAGCCATTGCTTCACCGGGCTCGAGATGAAAGCTGATCCCTTTCAGGATATGTTCGCCGCCCTGTCGGGCAAGCACGATATTGTCGGCCTCAAACCTGCCGGTCGGTCGTGGTAGCGCCAGGACCGGCGTGGCCTCGGGGTGCTGGCCGGCGACGGCCGCGAGGCGCCGATAGGCGGCCCGCGCCCCCACCGTCGCCTTCCATGTGCCGATCGCCTGTTCGACCGGCGACAAGGCGCGCCCCATCAGGATCGAGGCGGAGACCATGATCCCCGGAGAAGCTTCGTTGCGAAGCACGAGATAAGCCCCCAGCCCCAATATGCCCATTTGCAGGGCCAGCCGATGACAACGTGCGATGGCCGAGATGATTCCGCCACGGTTGGCGGCCACGACCTGTCCCCTGTTCGCCTCGTCCTGCTGACTCCTCCAGCTCTCCAGCAAGGGCTTCAACATGCCCATTGCCTGTACGACCTCGGCGTTGCGGATCGCGGCTTCCGCCTGGACATAGGCCTGCGACTGCGCGCTTGCGGCCTCGGTCAGCGGCTTGCGTGTGAGCCATTCATTGAGCAGGGCCAAGCCGAAAAGTACTGCTCCGCCCCCCAGCGCCAGCCAGCCCAGCCAAGGGTGCATGAAGAAGATCGCGGCGAAAAACAGCGGCGCCCAGGGTGCGTCGAGGATCGGGAAGATGCTGGGGCTGGTGAAAAAATTCCGCACCTGGTCGAGGTCCCGCAGCGGACGGGCATTGGCCTGGCTGGGCGCCGAGGCGGCATATTCCACCGATGCGGTCAGCAGCACCGGCGCCAGGCGTGCGTTCATCCAGGATCCGACGGTTGCCAGAAGTCGCCCGCGCACCACCTCCAGCCCCGCCATTGCGGCAAGCGCGCCGGCCGCCATCAGCGAGAGCATGACCAATGTCTCTAGGCTGTGGCTTGACAACACACGGTGGTAGACCTGGAGCATGTAGAGCGCTCCTGTCAGCATCAGCACGTTGATGCCGCCGCTGAACCAGATCAGCGGCCGGATGGCGCGTCTGGCTTCTTTCATCACCACCTGCAGGGCAGGGGATGGCCGGTTTGTTTTCATCATCATATCTCTGGCGTACGAGATTACATGAGCATGCAAAGGCAGTGAGGGGGCAGCTTGCTGCCCCCTTTGGTCGGATGTCAGGCGACGTCGACAAGGATGTGCTGGATCTCTGTCTGATCGCCATCGGCGTCCGCCACCTTGAAGGCGAAGTCGAGGTTGGCGTTCGGTGTCTCGGTCACGGTCGAGGTGAATCCGATATCGGTGATCTTCAGCACGTCGTTATCTGTGGCGTCGAAGTTCACCAGATTGCCGGTCGCATTGCTGCCGCCATTGGCGCCGGTCGCCCTGATCAGATCGATCGCGGCGTTGTTGCCGGTGATCCCGTTGCCCGACTGCATGATCTGGGCGCCCTGCAGCACATAGTCTTCGCCGGCCGCGTTGTAGTCGTTCTGCTCGATGATCACGAGGCCGTCATTGTTGTCGAGCGTGAACTCGCTGCTGTAAGGGGCAGGGACCTGACCCGCCTTGAAGATGTCGGAGTTCGATATGTAGACGGCCCGGGTGATCGTCGCATTGTCGTCCCCGTTGCCGGCGATATTGTCGGCGCCGTTCTTGTCGATCAGGTCGAGGATTACCATCAGATCCTCGCTATTGCCGATGCCGTCGAACTTGATGGCCATCGAGCCGGCGGTCGCCGTCGGGGTGAGGGCCTCGTTGATGATGCCGACATTGCTGTTGAAGAACCGCAAGGTGAGCAGTTCGTCTTTCTGGATCGTGTCGCCGGCAACACCGTTGGTGCTCTGCGTCGCCGACACCCAGGTTTCATTGGCATTGCTGACCATCTCGTGGCCGCCGACCGTGAAGGTGGAATCGCCGGATGATCCCTCGCCATTGCCGGTCAAGCTGAACGGGTTAGATTTGTTGATCAGATTGCCGGTGAACTGCACGTAGAAGTCTTCGTCATCCGGCGTATTCGGATCATCCGCCTGCAACCGTTCCACCACGATCGGCGGATGGCCGGTATTGCCTGTGGGCTCCTTCGACAAGAGTTCGCTGGTGTGCAGGACGTCGAAGCTGAAGCCTTCGAGCGGGTCCGTCAGTTGGATGGTGTAGGTGTCGGCGGCCTTGTCGAAGACGAGAGTGCCGCCCGCTGTGCCGACCTGGTTGCCGGCCGCCGGATCCTTGTCATAGGTGAAGGTGAAGTTGAACGTCGCGGAGGTGAGGCTCTCCGAGGCGAGCGTCACATTCGAACTGAGAAGACTGCCGCCGCCGCCGCCGGTGATGGTGCCTGTCAGTCCGATCTGGACGCCGGCCGTCCCGCCATCCTGGTCGACGAAGTCGGAGCCGGTGGCATAGAACGCGGCCGGGTGAATATCCGCGCCGATATTGTAGCCGAAGTTGCCGCTGGCCGATGCGTTGAGCACGTTGGCCAGAGTCTCGTGCTGGATGCCCGCGGTAACGGGGTCGCCGTCGAACGGCACTGTGATTGTCGGTCCATCATCCTCGAAGTTGAGGTTCTGGCCGATGTTGCGGGTGGCCGAGGCGGGATCGCCGTCACCATCTGTGATGGTTGCGGTCAGGGTGACGAGGTCGGCGGCCGCCAGTGTCCGACTGTCGTCCGGGTTGGTGGCATCGGCATGGATGATGGCCCGTGCCTGATCGAGGGTGACGACCCCGGCAGCGCTGACGCTGACGGTGAACACGACAGGCCCGCCTATTCCGGCTCGCCCGACCACATTGCCGCTTTCGAGGAAGAGCAGCACGGATTGGCCGGTTTCGGTGTCGGTAAGGCCGCTGACATTGGTGACCTGGCTGATGCCGAGTGCATAGGTGGCGGTGGCGGCGCCGTCGGCGCCGGCATTCGAGGTGAAGGCGGTGGCAAAGTTGCCGGTGCCGTTGGTCGTCAGGACGGTCTCGTCGACTGTCACCTGCGGTGCAGTGCCGCTTGCCGTGATGCTAGGCCCGTCATCTTTGAAGTTGAGGTTCTGGCCGATATTGTGGGTGGCCGGGGCGGGATCGCCGTCACCGTCGGTGATGGTGGCGGTCAGGGTGACGAGGTTGGCGGCCGCCAGGGTTCGGCTGTCATCCGGATTAGTGGCGTCGGCATGGACGATGGCCCGCTGCTGGTCGAGGGTGACGACGCCGGCGGCGCTGACGCTGACGGTGAAGACGACTGGCCCTCCGGCTCCGGCTCGCCCGACCACACTGCCGCTTTCGAGGAACAGCAGCACGGACTGGCCGGTTGCGGTGTCGGTGAGGCCGCTGACATTGGTGACCTGGTTGATGGCGAGCGCATAAGTAATGGGGGTGGCGCCGCCGCCATCGGCCCCGGCATTCGAGGTGAAGAAGGCCGAGAAGTCGGCACTGGCGTTGGTCGTCAGCACGGTCTCGTCGACTGTCAGTTGCGGCGGGGTGCCGGTTGCCGTGATGCTGGGCCCGTCATCGTCGAAGTTGATGAAGGATCCGACTTCTTCATTGTAGGCGTTGCCCACAGCACCGCTGAAGTGCACCTCCTTCACATCGAAAAAGTCTTTCTCGGTGTCGATATTCTTGATGGTAAATCGGTCGAAGGTTCCGCCAGCTCCGCCCGCGGTCGTGAAATCGACCGTCACGCCCTCTCCGACATTCTCGAGGATCAGTCCGGTGCCGGCGAGGTTCACCGTGATACCGAGCTCAGCGGCTGTTTTTGTGACGCCGTTCAGCTTGAATGTCACGCCGGTGATGTTGATCTCGGTATCGTTATCGTCTGTGGGGAAGGCCGCGCCTTCGACATTGTCGTCATTGTTATAAGCGTGGATCTCGATGTCGGCGACGGTGCCGGTTGGAGTAGACTGCGAGACCGAGAAGCCGGCGCTGAAGACGTTCTCGATGTGAGAGCCGTAGTCGGGCGCGGTTGGCGTGTTGGTGAAATCCTTGCCAGCGCTCTGGGTACCGCCGGTGATGAGGTCGATCTGGAGCTCGCGGCCGAACCGAACGTCTTGCGACGCGACGCCGAGGCCCTGCGTGCTGACATTGACTTCCGCCTGCACGCCATTGTCGTGAGCGGTGACGAGGATCTTCTGCGGGCTGGCTGCGTCGGCGTCGAGAATATACCAGTTATTATGCCCGGATGGGGCATCTCCAAGCTGGCTGAAATTGACTACCGAAGTTGCCGTGACCGAGGCATACACCTTATTCGTCAGATCGATGCGGTCGTCGGGATTGGTCGCATCGGTATGGAATAGCGGCACGTATTGGACGGTGTAGAGGTCGGCATTGGTGGCGCTGGTGCTGATCAGCGCCAGCGAAAAGGCGAGCGGCCCGCCCGCGGCCGGCGCGGTGAGCGGGTCGGACGTGCCGATGATGCCGATCACGACGTTTGCATTGTTCGGATCCTGAAATAGCCAGACATAATTGCCATCGACGGTGCGAATGTTGCTGTTGACGCCGACCGTGGTGGAGTACGGGGTGCCGGATGCGTTCTGGGTGAGAACGACCGCGCTGATGGTTTCCCCGGCGCTCGCCGAGGCCACGACGAAATTGCTCTGGTAAGCCACCTCCGGGGAGGTCAGCCCGCCGGTAGCGTCGAGACCCAGCAGGTATTGCACCGTCGCATTGTTGTGCGGCGCAATCGCCGGGTTGACGTCGTCGTCCTGCAAATTGGCGGTTTCGTCAATGATGAGATCTTGAGTTGTGATGTCGAGTGCCATGGAGCTTCTCCCTCGGCTAGCTCGCAGAGGGTCACAGAGCCCGGATGCCGAACTGCATCCCCGGACCCACCCTCTTGCGTATTGAACCTAGAGCTCTCGATCGACTGCGATGGTTGTCGATCGAGAGAACTAGCTCATTCACAGTTGGAGGGTATTAAGACTAAAGTCCCTATACGCGTTACGACTAAAGCCCGCATCTAAGGCTGCCATGATAGCTTCTCTGAAGCTTACGCCCAAAAAAATGCAATACAAGGATGTAAAATTCAGGAGAAATCCGCTGAGTACTGCGGCAACCTTCCGCGCCGTATGCGCGATCATCCCCTCATCTTACATATACTATAAATTGATCTTAGATGCACTTAGCCAGTTCGAGCTAAGATCAGAGCAATATTGACGGGTCCTCTTTTTGGGTGTTCGTGCAACACTGGAATTGAGACCGCCCAGTTCTGGGATGCCAGTGGATTTCATTGCCGGCGCTCGACGGGAGTGGTCTTTGGCTTGCGCTCTCGCCACGGGCAGCCCATCACGTGGCGGTCCGGCAACGCAACGTGCTGACCAAGAGACTGATGACCGAACGCGGCCTAACCCCTCCTTAGTCAGGTCCTAAGGTCTTGGCTCCGTTAGCCTCGCCATCGAAACGCGGCAGCGGCTCGATGTTCTCCACCCACGGCAGAGCCGACTGGCACCATATCTGTTTCTTTGGCGTCAGGTCCCGCCGCTGGTCGATGCTGCCGACACGGATGCCGATCGAGCCCCCTTCGCCATCCGTGCGATAGAGCGGTGATCCGCAATTCGGACAGAAGAATTGCCGGCTGAGGGCGCCGCTGTCGCCATGTTTCGCGTAGCTGCGCGGTTCACCCGAAATAAGCGTGAAACTTTCCGCCAGCGCCGGCGCGGTGACGCGGTAGGCCGAGCCCGTCAAGCGCTGGCAATCGGTGCAATGGCAGATCGAGACCCGCTGCGGGTCGATCTCCGCCTGATAGCGGATTGCCCCGCAATGGCATCCTCCCGTTATATGCATGGGCAACTCCTCAGTCCGCCGGCTGTGCGGCCGGGCGTGCGGCGTAGAAAACCTTGGCATCCGCCGTGAAGGCGGCCCGTTGATCGGCTTTCGTATAGAACATATGGCCGCCGTGGTAGAGCTTCAGCCCGACGCGGCCACTAGCGAGCGAGGGCGGCAAGTGGTCGACCACATAGCGGCTGACGCTGTAAGGCGTGACCATATCGCTGTAGCCATGCGCGATCAGAAGATGGAAGGCCGTGTTCGAGGCGAGCAACTGCCTGACGTCGTCGGTAGCGCTAGCCTGGAAGCGCGATCCGCTGCCGCGACCGCCACCCCATTCCCAGCGCCGGCTGATATCGCCGTCAAGCAGCGTATAGGTCATTTCGGTTTTGAAGCCGAGCTCGTTGCGGGCATAGTTGGCGAAGGCGCCGCCATAGGCCCGGGTGAAGCCGTCGAGGATGGCGTCGTCGCCACGGTCGTAATCCGATTCCGGATAGGGATCGGGCGCTGCGAAGGAGGCGTCGTAGGAACTCATCACCTCGCTGCTTGCTACATCCGAATGCTTGACGAAGGAATTGCCGAGGAAGCCGCGGTTGCGGGCGACGATATCCTGTGGAATGCCGGTCAACTGGGAGATCCTGCCATAGAAGGCCTCGGCATCGGTGCCTGTCGGCGGCGGGCCGGCCAGTCTCGTCAGATATTCCCCGAGCGCGAAGATCTCCGCCTCTTTCTGTGTCTGCTCGTCAAAGGCGTTGTCCCGGTCGAGTTTGGCCGCAGCCAGCGACGGAAGCTCCAGGGCTGCGCCGAGCGCGAACTGATCGGCATTGAACATCAGCTGACCTTCAAGCAAGGGGGAGAGCATCACTGCGCCGGCGACGACGATGCCCTGGCTTTCCTGCAGGGCGGAGGCGACCTTGGCGGCGCGGAAGCCGCCGTAGCTTTCGCCGAGCAGATATTTCGGCGAGTTGGAACGGTTGTTATGCGCGACATAGAGCGCAATCGCCTTGGCGATGCTCTGCGCATCCGAGTTGACGTTATGGTAATTGGAGGCGTCGTCCGCCTTCGCGGGCCGGCTCCAGCCCGTGCCGATCGGATCGATCAGCACGAGGTCGGTGAAGTCGAGCCAGCTTTGCGGATTGTCGACCAATTTCGCATGGGCGCCGTCGCGTGCCTGAGGCCCGAAATCCAAGACTTTGGGCCCGACCAGCCCGAGATGCAGAAAGGCGGAGGCCGCGCCCGGCCCGCCGTTGAAGGCAAAGGTCAGCGGCCGATCCGGCCCGCCACCGCTGGCGACATAGGCGGTGTAGAAGATCGCACCGGTTTGCGCTCCGTCCTGACCGAAGAGATCAAGAGTGCCGGCTGTCGCGGTATAGGCGATCTTCCGGCCGTCCACCGTCAGCTCGTGCTGGGTGACGGAGTCGTCCGGCAGCAGCTTCAGCACGCCGTCGCCGGCACTGCGCTCGACATTTGCCTGGCGTTCGACGCGTTCCTGCGCTGAGGAAAGGGCAGGCCAAAGCGACGCCATAAACGCGGTGAGCAGAAACAGGGTTCGGATGCGCACGATTTGTCCTCCGGCGGATGCGACTGAGATAGCCTAGCATCCGCGGCTGGCGACCGGCATCAAGAGATGGTGATGGGCTGGTGAGCTTGAAGGTGAGGGTGGCTCAGATTTTCTCGACCGCGCGCACATTCACCTCCAGCGCCCGGCCGGCCCTCCAGCCGTTGATCGCGGCCCCGAGCCCGAGCGCAATGAAGAGAACCGCACACCAGGAAAAGCTTCCGGTCCAGCCGCGGATGAGGCCGACAATCAGCGGGCCGATTGCGGCGAGCAGATAACCAATGCATTGCGCCATGCCGGAGAGATGGGCGGCAACATCGGGATCGCGCGAGCGCAGCACGATCGTCGTCATGGCGGCCGCGATCAGTCCGCCCTGGCCGATGCCCTGCAGCACCGCCCACAGCCAGACGCTCGAAAGAGGCGCAAAGAGCAGTCCAAGCAGAGCGGTGACGGCGACGCCGCAAAGGCCGGCATTGATCAACCGCTGATCCCGGCCGCGCACGGCGATATGCGGCACGACGAGGCAGGAGGTGGCCTGCACCATCACCGAAAGCGAAACGATCACCCCGGCGGTGACGCCGTCGAGGCCGCGTTCGCGCAGGATGGGAACGAGCCAGCCGAAGACGCAGTAGGCAAGCGCCGATTGCAGTCCCATGAACAGCGTGACCTGCCAGGCGAGCCGGTCCCGCCAGAGTCCTTCGACGCGGAAGCCGTTTCGCCTTGCTCCAGCGCCGCTGCGAAGAACCTGCGGCAGCCAGATAAGGCCGACGGCGAGCGCCGGCAGCGCCCAGGCAGCGAGCGCGCCGTCGAGGGAGCCGCCGAGAGCATGTTCGATCGGCAGGGTCAGCCCGGCCGCACTGGCAGCACCTGCGCAGAGCGCCATTGTGTAGAAACCGGTCATCAGCGCGGCGCGCTTGGGGAAGTCCCGTTTCACCAGCCCCGGCAGCAGCACGTTGCCGATGGCGATGCAGGCGCCGGCAAGGGCCGTGCCCATAAACAGCAGCGGCACGGAGGAAAGCCCACGCAAGGCGGTGCCGAGCGCAAGCAGCAGGAGAACGCCGAGCAGTGTGCGTTCGGTTCCGATGCGCTGGGCAAGACGAGGGGCAAGCGGCGAGAAGACGCCGAGGCAGACGACCGGAAGCGTCGTCAGCAGGCTGGCGCCGAGCGCGCTCAGCCCGAGTTCGGAGCGGATCTCCGGCAGCAGCGCCGAGGCGCTCGAAAAGACCGGGCGCAGATTGAAAGCAATCAGCACGAGGCTCGCGCCGAGCAGCAAACTGGCCGCGCCATTCCGCACCGGCGTTGCCTGCGGGGCGGGAAGGCCGTCAGCCTCGGCATCGATCAGCAAATCGTCGGCCACGTCAAGCGAGATGGCGGCATTGTTGCAAGGCGTATTCACGACAGGATCATCCGGTCGAGCGCGGCAAGAACGGGCGCCATGAAGCGGCGCACCGCCGCATCCGCCTGGTCGGGATCTCCGGTGTCGATCGCGTCGACGATGTCGACATGCGCCTGCATGTCTGGTTCGGGAATATCCTTGCCGAGCGTCGCCGCAATCGTATCGGCGATCGAGGCCGAGAAGAAATCGTAGATCTCGATCATCGCCCGATTGCCGGAAGCAGCAATGACGGCCCTGTGGAAGGCAAGGTCGCGTTCGATGAAGGCGGTTTCATCGACGCCGGCGTAACTGCCGCGTTCGTTCAGCAGTCGGCGGAGCTCGGCAACAGCCCCCGGCGTCTTTCGCATTGCCGTCAGTCTGGCAGCTTCGACATCGAGCGCGCAGCGCGCTTCGAACTGATCGCGCAGGCTGGCGCGCCGCGCCATCGTCAGCGGCCGGCCGGCATCGCTGGTCGAACGCACATAGGTGCCCGATCCCTGCCGGGTTTCGAGATAACCCTGGGCGACGAGGACCCGCACTGCTTCGCGCACCGTGCCGCGGCTGACGGAAAGCATGGCCGACAGTGAGGCCTCATTCGGCAACTTGTCGCCGACCGCCCAGCGTTTGCCGAGTATATCGCTGCGGATCGCCTCGATGGCCCCGTCGGCGAGGTTGGTTTTGCTGAGCGGCTGCATCTTCTACTCATAAAGTCATCTGATGACTTTATGAGTAGAAGAATTCAAATCGACCGTCAACGTCGGAGATCAGGCAATAAAAAGGGCCGCCTTGGCGACCCTTTCCATGAGTTTGGCCTCGAACTGGCCTGGACTGTCAAAGCAGCCCCAGGAAGGCGGGTCTTAGAGCGAGGGCTGCCTCGCTTTCATCACCACTTCCATGCCCAATACGAGGTCCGAAATCTCACTAGACATTGGATCACCTTCCTTTCGTTCTGTTGCTGATAGACCAAAGGTAGGACGATTCGTCCGAGATGCAAGCAGAAATGCCCTTGATGTGAGGGTTCGATGAGTGCGAGGCATTCACAAATGAACACAGGCTTTAGCCTAATTTGAAGCCGGGATCCGTCACCAAACCGTCATGATCTGCTTGCAAATCGGCGGCGCGTTAAGCTGTTATTAGCCGTGGCGTTCGACAATTTAGAGCATGCCCGCCAATGCCGCGGGTTCCGGAGCAAAGAGCATGTGTCGCTGGGCAGCCTATCGCGGAGATCCTCTGTACCTCGAGGAACTGGTATCTTCGCCCGCCCATTCGTTGATCGAGCAGTCCCATTGCGCCACCCGCGCCAAGACGGCGACCAATGGCGACGGCTTCGGCATCGCCTGGTATGGCGACAGGCCCGAACCCGGCCGCTACCGCGACATCCTGCCGGCATGGTCCGATTGCAATCTGAAGAGCCTGGCGCGGCAGATTCGCTCGCCGCTCTTCCTCGCCCATGTCCGCGCCGCTACAGGCGGCGGTACGCGCCGCGACAATTGCCACCCCTTCACGCATGGCACTTGGTCGTTCATGCACAATGGCCAGATATCCGGCTTCGAGCGCTTGCGCCGGCCGATGGAGGCGATGCTTGACGACGAACTGTTCAATGCCCGCAGCGGCACCACCGATTCCGAGCTGATGTTTCTGCTGGCGCTGCAGTTCGGCCTGCGCGAGGAGCCGATCGCTGCGATGGCTGAGATGGTCGGCTTCGTCGAAGACCTGGCCGAAAACACCATCGGCTCGATCCTGCTGCGCTTTACCGCTGCCTTCTCCGACGGCAAGTCGCTCTATGCGATCCGCTATGCTACGGATCGCAAGGCGCCGACGCTCTATGCTTCTCCTCTCGGAGCCGGCCATTGCCTCGTCTCCGAGCCGTTGAACGACGACGTCGATGCCTGGGCGGAAATTCCGGATGGCAGCGCCGTGATCGTCGGCAAGGCCGGCATCGAGGTTACCGATTTCCGGTCGGAGAAACGCAACACGGCAAAGCCGCAGCGCGTCGCTATATCAGCCTGAGCCGCTCGGCGATCAGCGCTGCCAGCCGTTCTGCAACCTCTTCCTTTGCCAGATCCGGCCACTGCTCGACGCCGTCGTGGCGGACCAGTTTCACGCTGTTACGGCTGCCGCCCATGATGCCGGTCGCAGGAGAGACGTCATTGGCGACGATCATATCGGCGCCCTTCCTCTCGAGCTTTGCCTTGGCATTGCTCTCGACGTCCTGGGTCTCGGCGGCAAATCCGATGACCAGCTTCGGCCGCATCGTGTGATGACCGACAGTCTTCAGGATGTCGGGGTTCTCGGTCAGCGCCAGTGTCGGAATGGATTCGCCCGGATGTTTTTTCAGCTTCTGATCGGCGGCCGAGGCCACGCGCCAGTCCGCCACCGCCGCCACCATCACGGCGACGTCGGCCGGCAGCGCCGCAAGCACGGCGTCGCGCATCTCCTCCGCCCGCTCTACATGCACGACGTTGACACCGATCGGATCGGGGATCGTTACCGGCCCCGATACGAGCGTCACATCGGCCCCCAGCTTGGCCAGTGCTGCGGCGATCGCATGTCCCTGCCGGCCGGAGGAGCGATTGGCGATATAGCGGACCGGATCGATCGGCTCGTGCGTCGGTCCCGACGTGACGATCGCCTTTCGCCCGGCAAGCGGCTTGCGCCGGCCGCCCTCGAACACAGCTTCCGCAGCAGCCACGATCTCCAGCGGTTCCGCCATCCGGCCGAGCCCGGCTTCCCCGCCTTCGGCCATTTCACCTGCCGTCGGCCCGATGAAATGGACGCCGTCCGCCCTGAGCGTCGCCGCGTTGCGTCGTGTCGCCGGATGCGCCCACATCCTGGGGTTCATCGCCGGGGCGGCCAGCACCGGCTTGTCCGTCGCCAGCAGCACCGTCGAGGCGAGATCGTCGGCAAACCCGTTAGCCATCTTCGCCATCAGGTCGGCGCTGGCTGGGGCAATCAGCACGAGATCGCAGTCGCGCGCCAGCCTGATATGGCCGACATCCTGTTCGTCCTGCCGCGAAAAAAGATCGACAAAGACATGGTCCGCTGCCAGCGCGCCGACCGCAAGTGGCGTCACGAATTCCTGCGCACCCTTCGTCATGACCGGGCGCACGCTCGCCCCGCGCTCCCGCAGCCGGCGGATCAGATCCAGGCTCTTATAGGCAGCGATGCCGCCCGAGATGATGAGGAGGATGCGTTTGCCGCTGAGAGCCATGGCTTTCTACCCGTCGCTTTTCTGATCGTTCTCGACCCTAAGCCTTTGGCAGAAAACATGCAATCGAGTACGGACGTTCCTGTTCGGACCTGCGAAGTCATTCATGAATGAGCAGGCTCATCAGGTTCTCGGTGACCGGCGAGCGATGCGTCTTCAGCATTGCCAGCGCCAGGCGCGCGACGGCCGGCGGTCCGTCGATCGGGGTATAAACAACTCCTTCGAGCCTGATCTGGGAAATGGAGGCCGGCACGATCGACACGCCGAGATCGGCCGCCACCAGATTGACCACGGATGAAATCTGCGGCGCCTCCTGCGCCACGGTCAGCTCGAAACCCGCTTTGCGGCAGGCAAGCACCACGTCGTCGTAAAGGCTCAAGCCAACGAGGCGGGGAAAGAGGATGAAGGGTTCGTTCGCCAGCGCGGCAAGCGGCAGGCTCGAATGCCGGGCCAGCGGGTGGCTGGCGGGCAGGGCGATCACCATCGGCTCATCAGCCAGCCGCCGCAGCCTGATGCCGGCGGGATCGTCGAGGCCGGGGCGCATGAAGGTGGCGTCCAACTCGCCGCGTTCCAGCTTTTGCATCAGCGCCAGCGTATTCATCTCGGTCAGCGCCAGCCGCACCTCCGGCCAGCGCGCCCGGAAGCTGCGGATCGTCGTGCTGACGATGGGATTGAAGGCCGAGGAGGCGGTGAAGCCGAGCGACAGGCGCCCGGTCTCGCCGCGATTGGCCCTTTGGGCGGCAAGCTTCGCCTTCTCCGCTGCCGCCACGGCGGCCTTCGCCTCGCCGAGGAATGCCGTACCTGCCGCCGTCAACTCGGCGCCGTGCGGCACACGGTGAAACAGCGCAGCACCTACTTCCGTCTCGAGGTCACGGATCTGCTGGCTGAGCGGCGGCTGCCCGATGCCGAGCTTGCCGGCGGCGCGGGTGAAATTGCCTTCCTCCGCCACCGCCAGGAAATATCTAAGGTGCCGCAACTCCATCACCATCTCCAAAACCTATCGAAATCGCCACTTCCATATATTGGACAAATGCAGGAGGGTTGACTAGATCGGATGCGGAAGGATGACGATATGCCGATGTCAGCGCATGCAGTGAAGACCTCCGAGACGGCCGCAGTCCCAAGGCAAAAGCTCTACCTCACGCGCGGCACCGGCGCCTATCGCCGCGCCAGCCTTGCGCTTTTCCTCTCCGGCTTTTCCACCTTCTCGCTGCTCTATTGCGTCCAGCCGCTGCTGCCGGTCTTCTCGCGGGAGTTTTCCGTCAGTCCAGCCGAAAGCTCGCTGTCTCTGTCGCTCTCCACGGGTTTCCTGGCGGTTGCCATCGTCTGCGCCGCCGCCGTCTCGGAAGGCCTTGGCCGCCGCACCCTGATGTCGATATCGCTGGTCGGTGCGGCTGTACTGACAATCGCCACGGCTTTTGCTCCGAACTGGCACCTGCTGCTCGTGATCCGCGCCCTGCAGGGCCTCGTTCTCGGCGGCGTGCCTGCTGTCGCCATGGCCTATCTTGCCGAGGAGGTCGATCCGCGCGGCCTCGGCGCCACCATGGGCCTCTATGTCGGTGGCACGGCCTTCGGCGGCATGTCCGGACGCGTGCTCACCGGCATCTTCGCCGAATATTTCAGCTGGCGGCCGGCGCTCTTCCTCATCGGCGCCATCGGCCTTGCGGCCGCCATCGGCTTCATCGGCCTGCTGCCGCCGTCAAGGAATTTCCTCCGCCGGCCCGGCCTCGACCCGCGTTTTCACGCGAGGGCCTGGCTCGGCCATCTTCGAAATCCGGCGCTGCCCTTCATTTTCGCCATCGCCTTCCTTGCGATGGGCTCCTTCGTGACGATCTACAATTATGCCGGTTTCCGCCTCGTGGCTCCTCCCTACGGCCTGAACCAGACGGAACTCGGCCTGATCTTCACCGTCTATCTCTTCGGTATCGGCGCCGCCTCGATCGGCGGCTTGCTGGGCGACCGGATTGGACACTTTCCAGTGCTGCTCTTTGGCCTCGCACTGACGGCTGCCGGCAGCGCAGTGACGCTCTTTGCCTCGCTGCCATCGATCATCCTGGGTATCACCGTGCTGACCACAGGCTTCTTCATGAGCCATTCCATCGCGAGCGGCCTCGTCGGCAAGCTTGCCCTTGGCAATAAGGGACATGCCTCATCCATCTACATGCTGGCCTATTACGTCGGCTCCAGCCTCATCGGTTCGGCCGGCGGCTGGTTCTTCGCAGTGGAGGGCTGGACCGCCGTTGTCTTCTTCACGCTTGCCATGCTGGCGCTGGCCTTTATGTCAGCTTGTGTCGCCCAGCACTTTGCGAGGAGAAAAGCATGATCCGCATCGACCATCTCGACCACCTCGTGCTGACCGTCGCCGATATTGCTGCCACCTGCGATTTTTATGCCCGTATCCTCGGCATGTCGGTCGAAACCTTCGCGGAAGGCCGCAAGGCGCTGAAATTCGGCCGCCAGAAGATCAACCTGCATCAGGCCGGCCATGAGTTCGAACCCAAGGCGAAACATCCCGTCCCTGGCTCCGGCGATCTCTGCTTCATCACCGAAACGCCGCTTGCTGATGTCATCTCCCACCTGCAGGCCTCAGGCGTTGCGGTTGAAGAAGGTCCGGTCGAGCGCACCGGCGCGACAGGACGCTTGCGCTCGGTCTATTTCAGGGACCCCGACGGCAATCTTATCGAGGTCTCTCACTCGATTGTCTGACGTAACGCCTCACATCAACCAAGGCGGATATACGGCACGTCCTTCTTCGCCACTTCGTCCAGCGCCTCCTCGTACCCGGCATCGGCATAACGCATGACGCCGAGGGCTGTGTCGTTGGTCAGCGCATGGTCGAGTCGTTCATCGGCGGCTTCGGTGCCGTCGGCGACGACGGTGACGCCGCAACTCGTCATATAGCCGGCATATCCGCCGCCGCCGGAATGGACGACGACGAGATCGGCCATCGACGAGCAGAGCATCATCGCATCGATCAGCGGCCAGTCGGCGATCGCGTCGGAGCCGTCCTTCATCCGCTCGGTCATGATATTGGGATGCGCCATGGCGCCGGCATCGAGATGGTCGCGGGAGAAGGCGACGGGGCCTTTCAGCTCGCCGCTCGCCACCAGCGCATTGACGCGGAGGGCAAGTGCGGTGCGTTCGCCGTGGCCGAGCCAGGCGATGCGCGCCGGAAGCCCCTCGAAGGGCACGTGCTCGCGTGCCAGCCGGATCCAGTTGGTGATGATCTTGTTGTCGGGAAACATCTCGAGCAGCAGATCATCGATGCGGGCGATATCGCTCTCTTCGCCCGAGAGCGCCATCCAGCGAAACGGCCCGATTGCCCGGGCAAACAGCGGCCGCAGATAGGCTTCGGTGAAGATCGGAATATCGAAGGCGTTGGCGACGCCGCCCTCGCGGGCCTGCGTGCGGATCAGGTTGCCGTTGTCGAAGACTTCGGAACCCTTTTTCTGGAATTCCAGCATCGCGCTCACATGCTCGACGATCGACGCGCGGCTTGCCGCCATCAATTGCCCTTGGCCGTCATCACGCAAACCCTTGACCTGGTCGAGGCTCATACCCTTCGGCACATAGCCATAGACAAGATCATGCGCCGAGGTCTGATCGGTGACGATGTCGGGCACAATGCCGCGGCGCGCGATCTCCGGATAGACCTCCGCCGCATTGCCGACGAGCCCGACGGACAGCGCCTGTTTGTCCTTCACCGCCGCATCGATCATTTCAAGGGCAGTATCGAGGTCGGGGGCGATCTCCTGGAGATAGCCGATCTGCTGGCGTTTGCGCGCCCGCTCGGGATCGATGTCGACGCAGAGGATCGCAGCACCCGCCATGCGGCCGGCGAGAGGCTGCGCCCCTCCCATGCCGCCGAGACCGGCGGTCAGCACGAACCGGCCATGGAGATCGCCGCCGAAGCGCCGTTCGGCGATGCGCATGAAAATCTCGTAAGTGCCCTGGATGACGCCCTGGCTGCCGATATATTGCCAGGCGCCGGCCGTCAGCCCGCCCCAGCAGATCAGCCCCTTGCGATGCAGCTCGTAGAACACTTCGGCCTTTGCCCATTGGCCGACGATGTTGCAGTTCGCCATGATGACGAGCGGCGCCTTGGCATGGGTGCGCACCAGCCCGATCGGCTTGCCGGACTGGATGAGCAACGTCTGATCCTCGTCCATTTCGGTCAGTGCCTTGACGATGCCCTTATGCGCCGACCAGTTGCGAGCGGCCTTGCCGAGCGCGGCATAGACGACGAGATTGTCGGGATCCTCGCCGACGGCGAGCACGTTCTCGAGGAGCCGCAGCAGCGCCTCCTGCCGCCAGCCCTTGGCGCGCAAGTCCGGCCCGCCGGGAATTGGAAATTTCGGATGGCGTGGATTGGCCTTCGGCATCGTGGGTTCCTCGCTTTGTTCTCTGCTTTCACTTCTCCCGCTGGGGAGGAGAGGGAATGCTCTCATTTGTCCGGCAGCGATTCCACATAGGCAAGCGCGCCATCGAGCAGACGCCGTCTCAACGCATCGTCGCCATAAGCCTCGGCGGAGGCGCGCAGCCAGCCGTGCATGACTCGCGTGCCCATCAACATCTGGGTTACGCCCGGCAGCGCCAGCGCCCAGTCGTCATTGCCCTTGCCGAGACGGACGAGCATGCCATCATTGCGCGCGCCGCAGAGGAGATTGCCGTTCAGCAGGAAGGCCCGGCCGCCGAACATGGATTTTTCGCTGAGGCCAGAACGATCGCCGAGTTCCTCACGCAGCAGTTCTTCGAGGCCCGGATCGCGCGCCATCGTTCAGGCCTTCGTTTCCAGTGCATAGCGGGCGATCTCGATTCCCATCGCCTTCTCGACGACGGGATATACTGTCGGATCGAGCACGCTCGCCGACAGCGGAATGATGTCCATCGGTACATGCAGGATGAAGACGTGCATGCCTTCCCTGAGCTGGCCGACGCTCAGCGGCTCGCCCTCAGGCGACAGCGTGGTGATCACGGCGGGGAAGGTCGCAAGCCGCCCGCCACCCGCGTCGTCGACCGCCATATATTCGTTCATCACATGCAGCGTCACGGCTTTTTCGCCCGAGCCGACGGTGATCGTGCCTATGTCGAAGGCCTCCTTGGTGTAGACGACGTCCTTGCGGGCGATGACGCCTTCGGTGAGGATTTGTCCGCCCGTCGTCTTGCAAATCGCCTCGATGACGGCTGATCCGCCGCGCTTTTCCGCCGCGATGATGGCTTCCCCGAGCGCCAGTGCCATCGAGATGCCGCCGAGCGCCGCATGGCCGCGGACATAGGAAGCCCTGAGCGGATTGCGGCAGCTGGCGATGAAACCGCCCGATTGATCGGCGGCGGCGCGCAGCACCGGCGAGATCTTCGCCGTCGCCCCCTTCACCACGAGTTCGATATAACGGTTCTCGGCCCTGTTGCCGCCGACTGCGGTCTGGATCATCGGTTCGGGCGAAGCGGCCATGCCGATCGAGCCCATGTCGCCCGTCGGATGGGCGCGGATATCGCCGACGGCATCGACCACCTTGGTGCCGAGGATCGCCGACGGCAACCAGCCGTTCAGCGTCGAGGATTTGCCGTTCTGGCCGATGATCAGCCCGGAAAGTTTCTCGCCCAGCGCCTCCTGCAGCAATTGCACCGCCTTCACATAATCGACGCCCTGCATTTCCCAGGGCGTGGTGGAGGCCGGCGCGCCGATCGCGGCCGCCGTGGCGATCCAGTCGTCATCCTTCAACTCGTCGATCGAGACCAGTTCCGGTTTGCCGATGGTGACGGCCGCAAGCCCGAGCATCCGCCCATGATCGGCCCAGCCGCCGCCGCCGGCGGCATAGACGGAGCCGCCTTTGACGGCCGCCTCGACGTCTTTCTCAACCAATATGCGTCCCATTGGCCGTCTCCCGCTTCGAATCCTTGTCCATCTCGCGCACCGCCTCGAAAAGCACGGCTGCGCCGAGCGCGATATCGTCGTTGTCGGCCCATTCGTCAGGGCAATGGCTGCGACCTTCCCGGCAGGGCACGAAGATCATTGCCGCCGGCGCCACCTTGGCAATCCAGGCCGTGTCGTGTCCGGCGCCGGAGGCCATGCGCCGATATTTCGCGCCGACGCGTTCGCAGGCAGCTTCAAGCGTCGAAAGCAGCGCGGCATCGGCGGGCGTCGGCAGATTGTCGGAAACCTGGTTCGGCGCCTCGATCGTCACGCCGTAAGCGGGCGCCAGCTTTTCGACGTGGCCCGCGAGCCAGCGACTGAAGGCGTCCATATCGGCGCGGATTTCAGCGCGCCCGTCGATCAGCAGCACGACCTTCGACGGTACGACATTGGCCGCATTCGGCTCGATCCTGAACTCGCCGACCGTCGCGGCGAAATGCCCCGGCGTCCTGGCAAGCTCGGCAGCAGCATTGCGGATGTCGAGCACCAGCTGCGAGGCGGCCACCAGCGCATCGGCCCGCCTGTCCATCGGCGTCGTGCCGGCATGGTCGGCCCGTCCCTCGATGGTGATCTCGATGCGGGTGATGCCCGATATCGCCGTGACGATGCCGATATCCTCCCTTTCAGCTTCGAGCACCGGCCCCTGCTCGATATGGAGCTCCAGAAAGCCTGCCAGATCGGGCCGCTTCTGCTGTCCCAGCACGCCAGGCTCCCCTCCCACTTGGGCGATACCGCCGGCAAGGTCGAGACCGCCGCTCGCCCGCGACAGCCAGGCTTCGGGCAACTGTCCGGTCATGCCGCGGCTGCCGATGCAGGAGACGCCGAAGATGCTGACCTCTTCGGCAAGGAAATCGACAATCTCCAGATCATGGTCCAGTTCCATGCCGTGGTCATGGAGCGCCCGCGCCACCTCAAGCGCCGAGATCACGCCGGCAATGCCGTCGAAGCGGCCGCCGTCCGGCACTGTGTCGGAATGCGAGCCGACCATGATCGTGCCGAGCCAGGGTTTCCTGCCGGTGCGCCGGCCGATCAGATTGCCGGCGGCGTCGATCCGCGTTTCCAGCCCTGCCGCCTTCATCCGCGCCTCGATATAGGCCCGGCCTTCCAGAAAGAGCGGCGTGAAGGCCCGCCGCGTCCAGGGGTGCCCCGGCTCGGTGATGTGGGCAAGCGCCTCGATATCTTCAGCGATCCGGCCGGCATTAACCGGAAGATTACGGTTCATGCGGTTGCTCCCGAAATGACCTGGCGCGGCGGCGGCCGGACGAACCGGCCAGTGCCGGGCTCTGCCAGCACCTTCCCGCCCTCGGCGATCTTTTCGCCGCGCAGATAGGTGGCGGAGACGGTCCAGGGCAGGCGAATGCCGTTATAGGGGCTCCAGCCGACGACATTATTGCCACTCGCAGACGCATCGTAGATGCTTTCCCGCGGCTCCAGCACCGTAATATCGGCGTCCTTGCCTGATGTCAGCGCCCCTTTGATGTGGTCGAGCCGGAAATGCTTGGCCGGATTCTCGGCCATCAGCCGCGCGGCCCACGTCAGGGGAATGCCGCGTTCGAGAGCGCCCTTGACGAAAAGCGGCACCATCACCTCGAGACCGGGAACACCGGATGCATTGGCGAGCATGTCGGGATTGGTCTTGCGGTTTTCCGACCAGCTGACGTGATCGGTCGAGACCAGCCAGACATCGCCCTCGGCGACCTTCCGCCAGAGCCTCTCCACCTCGGCGCGCGGCCGCAGCGGCGGATTGATCTTCGCCTTGCCGCCGAGACGCCTCACGTCGTTTTCCTCGTCCAGCGTCAGGTAATGGATGCAGCATTCGACGGTCGCGGCAAAACCGTCGCGGCGATAGGCGCGGGCGATGTCATAGCCGCGCCCGAGCGAGCAGTGCACCACATGCGAGGGGCAGCCGGTATTGGCCCCGGTCTCGAAGATCGTATGCATCGCCAGAAGCTCGGTAATCGCAGGCCGCGACAGGCCATGCGCCCGCCAGTCGGTGATGCCGCTTGCCTTGACCTGCTCCATGTAGCTGCGCACCGCCTCGTCGTCTTCATTGTGCACGCCTGCCGTCAGACCGGTCGGCGCGATTGCAGCAAAACAGGCGTCGAGCAGGGCAGGCGGAATGCGCGGAAATCGTTTGGGATCGGTGCCGAAGGTCGAAAACTTGAAGGCGGCGACGCCGGCCTCGACCATTTCGGGAATCCGCGCCGGACCTTCCTGCGGATCGACGGTGCCGTAAAGCGCGAAGTCGACGCGCGCCTGTGGGCTCGCATGTTCGATCTTCCGCTTCACCGCCGCCGCCGAACAGACGAGATTACCCTCGTCGTAGGGCATGTCGACAATCGTGGTCACGCCGCCGGCCGCCGCCGAGCGCGTCGACCAGATAAAATCCTCCTGATCCCTCTGGGACAGCGAATGCACCTGCGCGTCGATGGCGCCGGGAAGGATCAGCGCTTTGCCGAGCAGATGCCGTTCGCGCGCCGCCGGCGGGACGCCGAGGCCAATTTCGGCAATCTTGCCGGCGTGCACGGCAACATAACCCTTTTCGACGATGCGGTCCGGCAGCACCACCGTGCCCTGCAAAACGAGATCGAAGTCCATGCCGCTTGCTCCCTAGACTGAAGTCAGGCCGTTGCCGGCTCTCGGACAGCATCATGTCCCCGACCGAATTAATGTAGGGCAGGATCCGGATTTTGGGCCTTGCCCGCGATCATCCTGCCCGGCTGGTCAGCCGTTCTTCGACGGGCTCTGGCGAGCCGAGTGCAAAGAAATCGTCGAAGGAGGCGATCGGAACCTGCTCGGTCAGTTTGGCGAGAAAGTCATCCGATCCAAGCTCTTCCTCGATCGCCTCCACTTCAGCGGAAAGCGGCCGGTCGACTGTATAAAAGGCCGCATGTTTGCGCACGACCTCGTAGAGCATGCCGGCCACCCCCTTCGGTTCATCGCCGAGGATGTCGATCGCCTGGGCAGACAACAGCGCCTCGAGTGCCGCGAGGCGCTTCAGCGCCTGCATCTGCCGCTCGAAGCGTTCGATGACCAGCGGCAGGAAGGCGGCCTCGTCCTCCAGGCCGGCCGCGACGACCAGCGACTGCGCCGAAACGGGGCTGGACATCGACAAGACACGCGAGAAAATCTCGCCGGCAAGCTTGATGATCGGCCCGAAGCCGGTGGCGATCCGTCCCGGCGGTACGAGGTTGACCGGCAGATCGCGTCGCTGGCCGTTGCCGAGGATGACGCAGCGGTTGAAGGCGTTGCGGGCCGCATGCGCCATGCAGAGTGCGGCCGATTCGAGCAGGATCGTCACATCGAGCGGAAGCGAACCGCCAGACGTCATCACCCGCCCCTCGACGACGACCGGATTGTCGTCCGAGCGTCCGGTGGCGGCGAGGATCTTGTGGCCGGTCGAAAGCAGATTTTCAATGACGGCCCCGAACACCTGGGCGATCATACGCAGGCTGAGCGGATCCTGCACATGCGTTGCAACGGGCCAGTCCCATTCGTCCGACGCGTTGCAGAGCCAGGCGCCGATCAGCGCCTCGCGCGCCGTGCCGACGTGGCGGACCGCCTTCCAGGGATCGCGGGAGGCGCCGAGCGCGCCGGCGGCCATCATTGCCGTCGCGAGCAGGATACGGATCGAGGCCGCCGCATTGCGCGTCGTTTCCGCCGCCGCCGCAAAGCTCACCGCATTGACGCTGAGCGAAGCCAGGCTGTCGCGCGGCGCCATCCGCACCGGTTCCAGCCCTGCTGCCCGGAAAGCCTCGGCCGCCTGCATCCGGTTGCCGCGGTAGACCGCCTCGCCAACGCCGGTCAGCACCGCGCCGATCTGCCCCATCAGGCCGATATCGGCGCAGCCGATGGAGCCGGTGCGGCGCACGACCGGGATAAGATCGGCCTCGAGCATCCTGATATAGGCGTGGATCAGCTCCGGCGTGCAGCCGACCTGGCCGGTCAGCGCGGTGTTGACGCGGATCGCCATGGCATTGCGCACGACATTGCAGGAAAAGGGCGTGCCGGTGCCGAAGTGATGGGCGCGCACCAGGCCGAGATTGAAAGTGTCGAGTTCATCCCCCGACCATTCCACATCCTTCATGGCGCCGACGCCCGTCGTAGATCCGTAGACCGGCGTGCCGGCGGCAATCGCGTCCTCGACGATCTCGCGGGCAATCGCGATGCGGGCCATGCCGGTCGGCGAAGCCGAAACGGTCGCCTTGCCGGCTCCGATCGCAACCATCTCGGCAAAACCGAGCGGCCGTCCGGAAAGTTCGATGCCGAGGCGTTCGTGCTTCATGTGCCGTATCTCCTAGAACGGAGTGATCTGGGACGGGTCGCCTCAGATCCGGATCTGTTCCACCGAAAGAGTCAGAGCACGACGTCGCCTGGAATCCTTCACACCTTCGTCATCTGCTCTGATTACGAAACTAGGCGAGCCTTCCCTGACATGGGATATCTCAAATGTCGAACACCGCATGTTTTTGACAAGCGTCAGCTCAGCATCCAGGCAATATAGAGAAGCGTCAATGCGATCACCCAGAGCGCGATCCTGCCCGAGCGGTTGTGCCGCGCCTCAGCCTTGCCGATCGCCTCGGCCGTCTGATCGTCGAAACGAAGGCCGTATTCGCTCATATGCAGCAGCTCGTGGTGGAATTTCTCGGTTTTCGCTGCGATTTCAGGTGCGGCCTCGGCGAGTTTGACCGCCGCCTTCAGCCCGTCCTTGATGTCGGTGACAATCCTCTTCGGTCCGAGATTGGTGCGGATCCAGTCGCCGACGACAGGCTCGGAGGCCCTCCACATATTGAAACGCGGGTTGAGCATGCGTGACACGCCTTCGACCACGACCATGGTCTTCTGCAGCATCACCAGCTCCGGCCGTGTCGCCATGTCGAAGAGTTCGGTCACTTCGAAAAGAAGTGTCAGGAGCTTGCCCATCGAGATCGTTTCGGCCGGCTGCCCATGGATCGGCTCGCCGATCGCCCGGATCGCCTGGGCGAAGCTTTCGACATTGTGGTGGCCTGGCACGTAGCCGGCCTCGAAATGCACCTCTGCAACACGGACGTAATCGCGGGTGATGAAGCCATAAAGGATCTCGGCGAGGAACCGTCGCTCCTTCTTGCCGAGCCGCCCGACAATGCCCATGTCGACGGCGACGATCATGCCGCCGGCATCGACGAAGAGATTGCCTGGATGCATGTCGGCATGGAAAAAGCCATCGCGCAGCGTGTGGCGCAGGAAGGACTGGATCAGCGTATCGGCGAGAAGGTTGAGATCGTGGCCGGCCGCGCGCAGCCCCTCGACATCGGACATCCTCGTGCCGTCGATCCATTCCATGGTGATGACGTCGCGGCCCGTGCGCTCCCAGTCGACCTTCGGCACGCGAAAGCCGGGATCGCTGTCGGTGTTTTCGGCGATCTCGGAAAGCGCTGCCGCCTCCAGGCGAAGATCCATCTCCACCTTCGTCGTCTGTTCCAGCGTTTTCGTCACCTCGACCGGCCTCAGCCGCCGGCTGGACGGCATGAAACGCTCCTGCATATGGGCGACGAGGTACATTGCCTCGATGTCATGGGCAAAACGCTGGCGAACGCCGGGCCGGACGATCTTGACGGCGACCTTCTTTCGGCCTTCGGGTGTTTCGACTTCGGCCGGATGCACCTGCGCGATCGAGGCGGCGGCGATCGGCTCGCCGAAGCTGGCATAGAGTTCGCCGATCGGCCGGCCGAGCGATCCCTCGATGTTCGCCTTTGCGGCGGCAGAGGAAAAGAAGGCCATCCGGTCCTGCAACTGGGACAGGTCGTTGGCGAATTCGACGCCGACGACGTCAGGCCGCGTCGCCAGGAATTGCCCGATCTTGACATAGGAAGGGCCGAGCCGCTCGACGGCCTGCGCCAGACGGTCGCTGCGCTTCTGATGCCGCGCCCTGCTGCGCTCGAAAATCGTGACGAAGGATTTGGCAAGCGCGACCGAAGGCGGCAGGCCTTCGGACGGCAGAGCCGACACGACGCCCTCGCGCACGAGCACCCAGCCGACGCGCCAAAGGCGGAAATAGGCTCCGAAAGTGCTCATGCTGAAGTGCCCCGCCGAGGGAGGTTCGTCTTTTTTTCCTTCATTCCCTCAGAGCTTCCAGCCGGAATGGAGTGCAGCGATGCCGCCGGTATAATTGGTGTAGGTGACGCGGGAAAACCCGGCTTGGCGGATCATCGCCGCGAAATTCTCCTGGTTCGGGAACTTGCGGATCGATTCCACCAGGTATTGGTAGGGCTCGGCATCGCCGGTGATCGCCTTGCCGAATTGGGGAATGGCGTTGAATGACCAGGCATCATAGACCTTGTCGAGAAGCGGCATATCGACTTCCGAAAACTCCAGGACCAGCAGCCGCCCGCCTCGTTTCAGCACGCGATAGGCTTCGGACAGCGCCTTGTCGATCCTCGGCACGTTGCGGATGCCGAAGGCGATCGTATAGGCGTCGAAGCTGGCGGCCCCGAAAGGCAGCTCCTCGGCATTCGCCTCGATGAAGGTGAGATTGCCGGAAAGCTTCCTCTTTTCCGCCCGTTCGGCGCCGACGCCGAGCATCGAGCCGTTGATGTCGAGTACGGTCGCATGTGCCTGCCTGCCCGAGGCCTCGACGATGCGGAAGGCAATGTCGCCGGTGCCGCCGGCAACGTCGAGCACCTTGTAGCCCGGCTCCTTGCGCGGGTTGAGCGCCGAGATCATCGCATCTTTCCAGACCCGGTGCATGCCCGCCGACATCACGTCGTTCATGATGTCGTAGCGCTTGGCGACCTTGTGGAACACCTGGTTGACCAGACCCTGCTTTTCGCCGTCAGCCACCTCGCGGAAGCCGTAGGAGGTCTCCATGCCGCCATCGGCGGAAGTGCGGCTTTCTGACATCAGGCTGCTCCATTCCTTGAAGATCGGCGCGGCGACCATAGCGAAAGGCCACGCGCGACGTTATCACTGGACCGCGCTCTCCGCGGCACACTGGCGCTATAGCGCACATCGTCCTCGGTTGAAACACGTTCGATATAGATGGGTTAAGATGCCGGAATTGCCAGAAGTCGAAACGGTCAGACGCGGCCTGGCGCCGGCGATGGAGGGGGCTTTCATCGCCGAGCTGGAACTGCGGCGGAGGGATTTGCGCTTCCCCTTTCCCAATGCTCTGGCGGACAGGGTTTCCGGCCGCACCATCGTCGGCCTTGGCCGCCGCGCCAAATATCTGCTGGTCGATCTCGACGACGGCAACACGCTGATTTCTCATCTCGGCATGTCCGGTTCCTTTCGCATCGAGGAGGGCGCCGCCTCCGCAATGCCGGGCGAATTCCACCACGCCCGCTCGAAGGACGAGAAACACGATCACGTCGTCTTTCATCTGCAGGGGCCGAACGGCGCGCGCCGCGTCATCTACAACGACCCGCGTCGCTTCGGCTTCATGGATATGGTCGGACGCGCCGATCTCGCCGCCCATCCATTCTTCCGCGATCTCGGTCCGGAGCCGACGGGAAACGAACTCGGCGCAGCTTATCTGGCCGAACGCTTCCGGGATAAGGCGCAGCCGCTGAAGAGCGCGCTGCTTGACCAGAAGAATATTGCCGGTCTCGGCAATATATATGTATGCGAGGCGCTGTGGCGCGCGCATTTGTCGCCGCTGCGTGCTGCCGGCACGCTGGTGACGCGGGGCGGGCGGCCGAAACAGCAGCTCGACCTGCTGGTCGTCTCGATCCGCGACGTCATCGCCGATGCGATCGCCGCCGGTGGATCGTCGCTGCGAGACCATATCCAGGCCGACGGATCGCTCGGCTATTTCCAGCATTCCTTCTCCGTCTATGATCGCGAAGGTGAGGCTTGCGGCACGCCCGGCTGCGGCGGTACGGTCGCCCGTATCGTGCAGGCGGGTCGCTCCACCTTCTATTGCGCCGCCTGCCAGAAGTAACAGTGAGAAACCGGGAGAACAGCATGGCTTACGAGACCTTGATCGTCGAAACACTAGGCAATGTCGGCCTCGTCACGCTGAACCGCCCGCAGGCGCTGAACGCGCTGAACTCTACCGTGCTGAGGGAGCTGAAGCAGGCCTATGCCGCTTTCCATGAGGACGAATCCATCGGCGCGATCGTGCTCACCGGTTCCGAGCGCGCCTTTGCCGCCGGCGCCGATATCAAGGAGATGCAGTCGCTTCAGTTCGCCGATATCTATAAGAGTGATTTCATCAGCGGCTGGGATGACGTCGCCAAGGCGCGCAAGCCGGTGATCGCCGCCGTCAGCGGTTTTGCCCTCGGCGGTGGCTGCGAACTCGCCATGATGTGCGACTTCATCATTGCCTCGGAGACCGCGAAGTTCGGCCAGCCCGAGATCACCCTTGGCGTCATTCCCGGCATGGGCGGCTCGCAGCGGCTGACGCGCGCCGTCGGCAAGGCGAAGGCTATGGATCTGATCCTGACCGGCCGCATGATGGACGCGACCGAGGCGGAACGATCGGGACTCGTTTCGCGTGTGGTGGCGCCCGAGCGTCTCATCGAGGAGGCTCTTGCCGCGGCGGAAAGGATCGCGTCGCTTTCGCAGCCTTCGGTTATGATGGCCAAGGAGGCGGTCAACCGCGCGTTCGAGACGACGCTGGAGGAAGGTCTGCGGTTCGAGCGCCGCCTGTTTCACAGCCTCTTTGCCACGGATGATCAGAAGGAAGGCATGACCGCCTTCATTGAGAAGCGTAAACCTGCCTTCAAGCACCGTTGAATGCTTTTCGGCGCTTCCGGCTGGAAAGCTTGAAAATCCGCGTTGACGTGGGCCGGCTTTAGGGTTATATGCCCGCCCACGGTTCGGAAAGCCGCTCTGGTTTTCCGCGATTGCTCCCGCATTGCTGGATTTGGTGGCCGCAGGGCCCGCGGTAATGGCGGAGTTTGTTCGAATTCTTGAGAGAGGCATCCATGGCCAATACAACTTCGGCGAAAAAAGCGACCCGCAAGATCGCCCGCCGTACCGACGTCAATAAGGCTCGTCGCTCGCGCGTTCGCACTTTCGTTCGCCAGGTCGAAGAGGCAATCGCATCCGGTGACGCCGACAAGGCGAAGGCGGCTTTCCTGGCCGCCCAGCCGGAGCTTGCCCGCGCCGCCAGCAAGGGCGTGCTCCACTCCAACACGGCATCGCGCAAGGTCTCTCGCCTGGCCGCTCGTGTGAAGGCTCTTTCGGTCACCGCGACCGCGTAATCTTTCATTTACGACCTCCTCGTTATGATTAGCCCGGTAATTTTACCGGGCTTTTTCGATTCCGCTGAATGGCCTCTTCGTGGTTAATTGCACGACTGTTTCGTGTCAACGCCATGACAGGAAAAATCCTGCAAAAACAATATCTTGCGCAAGGATGCTTCCGCACTGCGCGACTCTGCCCCACGCTCGCGGGGGCATGGGCGAGTCAAGAAGATTTTTATTTTTTTTCTTTCTTTGCGTGTCAAAATAGCCCGAAAGGGGAATCTCCTTGATTCAAAAGCGATTCTTTTTTGACGCTGGTGTGACGCCCGAAAAGGGCGGGCTGAGTCAATGGCCGCTTCTTAATTTTGCGTAAAATTCATCGTTGATCTTGCCATTTGATCCTGCCTAAATGGCGTCCAACAGAGGGCGCGGACATCACCTGCAGAGCTCGGTCTTAACTGCCACGTCGGCAGGGCGATAAGTTTGTGCCATCTGTTACGGAGCCCTGCGCTTCCGTTTTTTCAAGCACTTGACCGATTTGGGCCGTAACGTGGCTGTTACGGGCAGGGATGTTTTGTGCCTGCGGCAACCACACGTTTAACGTGCGGCCGCCGGATAGGGGATAGTAATATTGCGTTCGGGCTGGTCGGCCGAAGACGAGGATTGACCGACAGCCTGGCACGGAAAGCCGATGAAGGCGCCGCATGAACGCGGTACCTGCAACGGGCTTCTGTGCCGTGTTTGAGTGAACCGGCAGGCGAGTGGCTTCATGAGGATGCCGCCAGCCCGTCAAAGCGGGGAATGATCGGGCGGCTGTTTTAGCGGAGGCCGGCCGATGGAATTGAAAGGCGGCATTATGCAGATGAATACGATGACGGCGGGCGGGCTCGACAATGGGGATGCGGCACCGCAGACGTTCGGCTCCATTCGCCTTGAGGTGGGAGAAGCAAAGGCGGAAATGAAGCAGAGCATTTTGTTTGAGCGCGTCAGCGCGCGCTTGAAGGCGCAGGTCGGTCCTGACGTCTATGCCAGCTGGTTTGCAAGGCTGAAACTGCATTCGGTATCGAAGAGCGTTGTTCGCCTTTCGGTTCCCACGACCTTCCTGAAGTCGTGGATCAACAATCGTTATCTCGATCTCATCACCGGTCTGTTCCAGGCCGAAGATCCGGAAATCCTGAAGATCGAAATCCTGGTGCGCACGGCAACGCGCAGCGGCATGAAGACCGTCGACGAGGTGGTCCAGCCCGAGCCGGCTGCTCCCGCCCAGACGCGCCGGCCGCCAAGCGCCCAACCGGCCGGTCATGCCGTCCAGCAGGCAGTTTCGGCCGTTGCGGCCGCAAGGCCCGCAAGCCTTGGCACGCCGCTCTTCGGCTCGCCGCTCGATAGCCGCTTCACCTTCGATACCTTCGTGGAAGGCAGCTCGAACCGCGTCGCGCTTGCGGCTGCCAAGACGATCGCGGAAGCCGGCTCCGGCGCAGTACGTTTCAATCCGCTCTTCGTCCATTCGACGGTCGGGCTCGGAAAGACCCATCTCCTGCAGGCGATCGCCAACGCGGCGGTGCAGAACCCGCGGGCACTGCGCGTCGTCTATCTGACGGCCGAATATTTCATGTGGCGCTTCGCCACGGCGATCCGCGACAACGACGCGCTGACGCTGAAGGATTCCTTGCGCAATATCGATCTCCTGATCATTGACGACATGCAGTTCCTGCAAGGCAAGATGATCCAGCATGAATTCTGCCATCTGCTGAATATGCTGCTCGACAGCGCCAAGCAGGTCGTCGTCGCCGCCGACCGCGCGCCATGGGAGCTGGAGTCGCTCGACCCGCGCGTTCGCTCGCGCCTGCAGGGCGGCGTTGCGATCGAACTCGACGCGCCGGATTATGAAATGCGTCTCGAGATCCTCAAGCGTCGTCTCGCTGCGGCCCGGCTCGAAGATCCGTCGCTCGAAATTCCCGCTGAACTGCTCCAGCACGTCGCCCGCAACATCACTGCCAGCGGCCGCGAACTTGAAGGCGCCTTCAATCAGCTGATCTTCCGCCGCTCCTTCGAGCCGAACCTGTCGATCGAGCGCGTCGACGAATTGCTCGCTCATCTCGTCGGCTCCGGTGAGCCGCGCCGCGTGCGCATCGAGGATATTCAGCGCATCGTTGCCAGGCACTACAACGTCTCGCGCCAGGAGCTGGTCTCCAATCGCCGCACCCGTGTCATCGTCAAGCCGCGCCAGATTGCCATGTATCTGTCGAAGACGCTGACGCCGCGCTCTTTCCCGGAGATCGGCCGCCGCTTCGGCGGGCGCGATCACACGACGGTTTTGCATGCAGTGCGTAAGATCGAGGAGCTGATTTCCGGCGATACCAAGCTTTCGCACGAAATCGAGCTTTTGAAGCGGCTGATCAACGAATAGTCGACGGATTTTCCAATGGATTCGACGGCCGGGAGCGATTCCGGCCGTTTTCCTTGACCAGCCTTTATTCTATACCTCCAGCCACCCAACGACGCCGGCCGAAGGCGCGGCGGCTTTGGGATGACGAAGACATAAGACGAAAGAAGCGCCGAAAAGGGCGCGCGGGAGGATTGAATGAGTTTTAGAAAGATCGCCGTCCTCGGCCTCGGCAAGGTTGGACGGCTGGCGGCGACACTTTTGCATGAAGGCGGTTTCGAGGTGATCGGCGTCGATGCGCAACTGCCGCTCAGCGATGTTCCCTTCACGTGCCGCACCGGCGATATTTCCGACCCTCAAGTGATCGGCGAACTGCTCGCAACTGTTGAGGCGGTGCTGTCCTGCCTCCCTTATCACCTGAATATCGAATTGGCCCGCGCCGCCCATCTTGCCGGCATCCATTATTTCGATCTGACCGAAGACGTCCCGACCACCAATTTCATCATCGAACTCTCGAAGACAGCCCGCGGCCTGATGGCGCCGCAATGCGGCCTCGCACCCGGTTTCGTTGGTGTCGTTGGCGCAAGCCTCGCCGACGGCTTCGATCGTTGCCGGTCGATCCGCATGCGCGTCGGCGCCCTGCCGCAGCATCCTACCGGTCTTCTCGGCTATGCCTTCAACTGGTCGCCGGAAGGCGTCGTCAACGAATATCTGAATGACTGCGAGGTGATAGAGGGCGGCGTGCGCAAGCTCGTCTCACCGATGGAGTGGCACGAGACGATCTATGTCGGCGGCGTCAAGCTCGAAGCCTTCACCACCTCGGGAGGTCTCGGCACTATGTGCGACACTATGCTCGGCAAGATCGACAATCTCGATTACAAGACCATGCGGTATCCCGGCCATATGGAGCTGATGAACTTTTTCTTCCATGAGCTGCTGATGCGTGACAAGCGCAAGCTCGCTGGCGAGATCCTCACCAATGCCAAGCCGCCAGTCGAAGACGACGTCGTTTACGTCCATGTCGCGGCCGAGGGCACGGAGAACGGCAGCCTGCGCCGCAAGGAGTTCGTGCGCGCCTACTACCCGATCGAGATCGCCGGCGCCCGCCGCACGGCGATCGCCTGGACGACGTCGGCCTCCGTCGTCGCCGTCATTGAAATGGTCCGCGACGGCCTGTTGCCGGCGACCGGCTTCCTGCACCAGGAGCATATACCGCTGGATATGTTCCTGAAGACGCCGACCGGCAGCCTTTTCAAGTCGGGCGCGACCAGCCACCGCTGAGGAACGCCGTCAGGCGCGGCGGCAGATGTCGAACCGCCGCGCCGCAAGCACAGTGGTTCTTTCAGTCAGCAGGCGAGATCGGCCACGACGGAATCGAGGATCAGCATGCCCGATGGCGTGCAGCGCAGGCGCGAATTGCCGATCCGCTCCACAAATTTATGTTCGAGCAGGAATTCCTCGCGTTTCGGGTCGAGCTCACGGCCCGAAAGCTGCTGCCAGCGGGCGAGATCGACGCCTTCCCGCAGGCGCAGTCCCATCAGCAGCAGCTCGTCGGACTGTTCCTCGAAACCGAGCCGCTCCTGGTCGAGAATGCCGTGGCCATCGCGCTCTACCATCTCGAGCCAGGCTTCCGGCTTGCGCTCGGTCGCCGTCGCGATCTTCTCATGCCCGCGCGTCAGCCGGCCGTGCGCGCCCGGGCCGATGCCGGCATAATCGCCGTAACGCCAGTAGGTGAGGTTATGGCGGCTTTCGGCACCCGGCCGCGCATGGTTGGAAACCTCGTAGGCGGGCATGCCCTCGCGCGCCGTAATCTCCTGCGTCGCCTCGTAGAGCAGGGCAGATTGCTCACCATCCGGCACGATCAGCTTGCCTGATTTGTGCAGACCGTAGAAGGGCGTGCCTTCCTCGATGGTGAGTTGATACAGCGAGAGGTGGTCGACGGCATAGGAGATCGCCTCCCTCAGCTCCCTTTCCCATTCTTCGACCGTCTGGTCCGGCCGGGCATAGATGAGGTCGAAGGACATACGCGGGAAGATGTCGCGGGCCAGGCGGATCGCCTTCAGCGCGTCGGCCACGTCATGCAGCCGCCCGAGGAATTTCAGATCCCGGTCGTTCAGAGCTTGTACACCGAGCGAGACACGGTTGACCCCGGCCGTCCGATAGCCGCGAAACCGTTCGGCCTCGACGCTCGACGGGTTGGCCTCCATGGTGATCTCGATGCCGGCGGGAACATGCCAGTGCCGCGCGATGCCGTCGAGAATGGCGGACACCGTCTCCGGCTTCATCAACGACGGCGTGCCGCCGCCGAGGAAGATGCTCGTCACCGTCTTCGGACCGCTCATCGCCCGGACCGCGGCCATCTCCTTCAGAAAGGCGGCCGCAAAGCGCTCCTGGTCCACCGGCTGATGCCGTACATGGCTGTTGAAGTCGCAATAGGGACACTTAGCCGCGCAGAAGGGCCAATGCACATAGACGCCGAAGCCGGGCTCGCCGGTATCGGGCAGGAGCGCGGCATCGCGTGAAAGGCTTGGCGTGTCGAAATTGCCCACGTCCGACTTATGCCTCCAGGCAGGTTTCGACAAAAAGTTTGAAGGCGCGTGCCCGGTGCGACAGCGCCTGCGGCTTGCCGACGTTCCAACCGTGTTTCTCCTCGCCACTCATTTCGCCGAAGGTGACGTCGTAACCCTCGGGCTGGAAGACCGGGTCGTAGCCGAAGCCCTGCGTGCCGCGCGGCGGCCAAACGACATTGCCTTCGACCTCGCCGCGGAAAAGCTCGGTATGCCCGTCCGGCCAGGCAAGGCAGAGCACGCTGACGAAACGCGCCCTGCGCTGTTCAGGCGTCGTGGCGCCGGCATCCTGCAGCGCCTTTTCCACCTTGGCCATCGCCATGTCGAAGTCGCGCGTGCCGTCCGCCTTCTCCGCCCAGTTGGCGGTGTAGACGCCGGGATCGCCGCCGAGCGCGTCGACGACCAGGCCGGAATCATCCGAAAGCGCCGTCATTCCGGCGGCTTTGGCAGAGGCGACCGCCTTGATCGTCGCATTCTCCTCGAAGCTCGTACCGGTCTCGTCAGGTTCGACGAAATTCAATTCGGCGGCGGATTTGGCGGTGAAACCGAGCGGTCCGATCAGTTCCTGGATCTCGCGGATCTTGCCGGCATTGTGGCTGGCGACGACGATGGTTTTGGTTTCGAGCTTGCGCATTCAGCTATCCTGTTCGATGCCCCAGATTTTTGCCTCCGCGCATTCCAGGCTGTTGCCGGCAGGGTCGCGGAAATAGATCGAGCGGCCGCCATTCGGCCAGTGCACCTCGGATTCGATCGCGACATCAGCCGCCTTCAGCCGTTCGGCCATCGCATCTATGTTGCGACCGGACACCCGAAAGCAGGCATGGCCCTGGCCGGTCGTGCCGTGCGGCGGCACCTGCAGCGCTTCCGGCGCCGGAGGCTTTACCGTTTCCTCCGGATTGAAGATCAAGAGAACGCCGGGGCCGCAGCGGAAGAACACATGACGGTTGCCGGCGCGGGTGATCTTTTCAAGTCCGAGGACGTTCTCGTAGAACGCCTCGACCCGGTCGAGGTCCCGCGCGTAGAGCGCCGTTTCCAACATGCCTTCCAGCATGGGGTTCATCCCGCAATCGCCTGTTTCTGCAGCGCCACCAGTTCGCCGATGCCGTTCTTGGCAAGCCGCATCAGCGAGGTGAATTCCTCTTCGCTGAACGGCGCGCCTTCGGCCGTTCCCTGGATTTCGACGATGCCGCCGGCGCCGGTCATGACGAAATTCGCGTCGGTCTCGGCCGACGAATCTTCGAGATAGTCGAGGTCGATGACCGGCTGACTGGCGAAAACGCCGCAGGAGATGGCGGCGACATGATCCTTCAGGACCCGGTCGACCTTGATCATGTTGCGGCTTTCCATCCATTTCAGGCAGTCGTAAAGCGCGATCCAGCCACCAGTGATCGACGCCGTCCGCGTGCCGCCATCGGCCTGGATGACGTCGCAATCGAGCGTGATCTGCCGCTCGCCGAGCGCCTGCAGATCAATGACGGCGCGCAGAGAGCGGCCGATCAGCCGCTGGATTTCCTGCGTGCGGCCGCCCTGCTTGCCGGCGGCGGCCTCTCGCTTCATGCGCTCGCCGGTCGCCCGCGGCAGCATGCCGTATTCCGCCGTGACCCAGCCTTTGCCGGTGTTGCGCAGCCATGGCGGCGTCTTGTCCTCAAGGCTAGCCGTGCAGAGCACATGCGTATCGCCGAATTTCACCAGGCAGGAGCCTTCCGCATGCTTGGAAAAATTGCGCTCGAACGAGACCTTGCGCATCTGGTCGGTTTTTCTGCCTGAAGGCCGCATTCTTATCTCCTGGAGTTGCTGACCGCTTCTACGATTGGCGGCGCCTATTTGCAAATTCCCTTTTGCCACGAGGGCGAGTTTGACTATATTTTCGGGAAACATCATCAGCAGGATCGAGAGGTTCATGGGCATCAGGTCGACGTCGGTTTCGGATGCCGTCGCTGCGCTGGACGAGCGTTCCAGAGAAATTTTTCGCCGCATCGTCGAAGGTTATCTCGAAAGCGGCGAGCCGCTCGGCTCGCGCAATCTGTCGCGTCTCCTGCCGATGTCGCTCTCGCCGGCCTCGGTTCGCAACGTCATGAGCGATCTCGAAGAGCTCGGCCTCATCTATTCCCCGCACGTCAGCGCCGGCCGGCTGCCGACACAGGTTGGCCTGCGTTTTTTCGTCGATGCCTTCATGCAGGTCGGCGATCTCTCTGCCGAGGACCGCGCCAATATCGATCGCCAGGTGCGGGCCGAGAGTAGCGGCAATCCGGTGGAATCCATGATGAATGAGGCAAGCCGCATGCTCTCCGGCATTTCGCGCGGGGCCGGCCTCGTCATCACCTCGAAAAGCGATCCGGTGCTCAAGCATGTCGAGTTCATCCGGCTCGAACCGACAAAGGCGCTCGCCGTGCTCGTCGGTGATCACGACCAGGTGGAAAACCGCATCATCGAACTGCCTGCAGGCATCACCACCTCGCAGCTGACGGAGGCGGCGAATTTCCTCAATGCGCATATGTCCGGTCAGACGCTGCCGGAGCTTAGGAAGCAACTAAGCCGACTGAAGGATGACGTCCGTCACGAGCTCGATGCGCTCTCTCGCGATCTTGTCGAGCGCGGCATCGCCGTCTGGGCCGGCAGCCCCGACGAAGGAAAGCCGGCCCAGCTGATCATCCGCGGCCGCGCCAATCTGCTCGAAGGCCTCGCCGGCGCAGAGGATCTCGACAGGCTGCGCATGCTGTTCGACGATCTCGAAAAGAAGGACAGCCTCATCGAGCTACTCAGTCTCGCCGAAAGTGGTTCGGGCGTGCGCATCTTCATCGGCTCGGAAAACAAGCTCTTCTCGTTGTCCGGCTCGTCGCTCATCGTTGCGCCCTATCGCGACGATGACGACCGGATTGTCGGCGCCGTCGGCGTCATCGGCCCGACGCGGCTCAATTATTCCCGCATCGTGCCGATGGTGGACTACACCGCCCAGCTCGTCTCACGCCTGTCGCGCAATCCGCTTTGACGCCATCGCTGACGAAGGCTGCGGATTTTTCGCTTCTTCGTCACGCAGACTTGATTTTTTCCGGCCAAACCTCGATATCGGGCGCATCTGAAGACACCAACCGGAGACCGTCATGACCGATGAAACGACGAAAAACGGACCTGACGCAACTGCGGCCGATGCCGCAGCCGACACTGCCGTCAACGTCGAGACTGCTACTGTCGAGCAGGAGGAGGCAAGCCAGCCGGATCCGCTCGAGCTCCTGAAAGCCGAAAACGCCGAGCTGCGTGACCGCTATCTCCGCCTTGCCGCCGAGATGGATAATCTGCGCCGTCGCACCGAGCGCGAGGTGAAGGATGCAAAATCCTATTCCGTCGCCAGCTTCGCCCGTGACATGCTCGCCGTCTCGGACAATTTGCGCCGGGCGCTGGACGCTATCTCTCCGGAGGCTAAGGCCGCGGCCGATGCCGGCCTCACCACGCTCATCGAAGGTGTGGAGATGACCGAGCGCTCAATGCTCTCTGCGCTGGAGCGCCACGGCGTTCGCAAGCTGGAGCCGGTCGGTCAGAAATTCGATCCGAATTTTCATCAAGCCATGTTCGAGGTGCCGAACCCCGAAGTACCGAACAATACCGTCGTCCAGGTCGTACAGGCCGGCTTCACCATCGGCGAGCGCGTACTGCGCCCGGCCATGGTCGGCGTCGCCAAGGGCGGCCCGAAGCCGGTCGAGGCAGAAACCAATTCCGTCTTCGACGAGAAGGACGCCTGAGGTCCTTTTCCCTCTCCATCTTGGAGAAGGAAAACAAAATCAGATGCGGGCGAAGCGTTCGATCAGCAGATCGAAGAAACCGTCCGCATCGACATGGCGCATCACCTTGGCATTGCGCTTGCGCTCGGTCACGTGCCACCAGTCGACGACGGTCATCCCGACGGTGAGTTCGGACCGGACCTCGATCTCGACATTGCAGTCCCTGCCCTGGAAAAGTTCCGGCTTCAACAGATAGGCGATGACCGTGGGGTCGTGCAGCGGCCCACCGTCGGAGCCGTATTTCTCGATGTCGAAGCGTTCGAAGAACTCCAGCATTTCGACCATGGCCTTTGCCGGCGCCGTGCCGATCTCGGCGATGCGCTTTACCCTGTCCTTGCGGGTCAGCAGCTGGTGCGTCACGTCAAGCGGCATCATCACGATCGGCACGCCCGAGCGGAAAACGATATCGGCGGCTTCGGGATCGACATAGATGTTGAATTCGGCGGCTGGCGTGATGTTGCCGCCCTCGAAAAAGCCGCCGCCCATCATGACCAGCTCCCTGATGCGGGCGACGATGTCCGGCGCCTTCTGGAAGCCCATGCCGATATTGGTGAGCGGCCCGAGCGTACAGAGTGTCACTGTACCCTCCGGCTCGCGGCGCAGCGTCTCGATGATGAAGTCGACGGAATGGACGGGCTGCAGCGGCAATGTCGGCTCGTCGAGAATGGGGCCGTCGAGGCCGGTCTTGCCGTGTACATGTTCTGCTGTCACTAGTTTGCGGGCGATCGGTCTGTCGGCGCCGGCGAAAACCTTCGTTTCCGGCCGGCCGCAGAGCTCGCAGACGATGCGCGCATTTCGGCTGGTGAGAGAGAGGGGCACGTTGCCTGCGACCGTCGTAATTCCCAGCACATCAAGCTCATCCGGGCTGCCGAAGGCAAGCATGATGGCAGCCGCGTCGTCCTGGCCGGGATCGGTGTCGATGATGATCTTTCTCACGCTTGCCATTCCTACTGTCCTATCGTCGCCATGCCGGTTGTCCCCGCCGACACCATCTCTTCATTTCCGTCACAAATCGACACATTCCGCGCGGGCATGTTTTTGATGCGAGCCAGCAAGCCCTTTGTCAAGCAAGGAGGCGGGCGCCGCCATTTTTAGAAGTGAGAGAAGTTTAAATCGGGAGGGCGGCGTCCGCCTTGCAGCGCCGGGATGATGTCCCCATATTAGCGGCATCCGGATGCTGCGCTTGAGGTCCGGGATGGTCGCTTGCATCAAGGACTTGAAAAGAGATGAGCCGTATTACCCCTTTCGCCAGCCCGTTGCTTCTGGGCTTCGACGCCATGGAAAAGACGCTGGAGCGCATTTCCAAGGCGAGCGACGGATACCCGCCCTACAACATCGAACGCATCGCCGCCGATAGCGGCGCGCCGGAACGTCTGCGCATCACCCTTGCAGTCGCCGGCTTCAGCGAGGAGGAACTTGATATCTCCACCGAGGAGAATCAGCTTGTGATCCGCGGCCGCCAGCTGGATCAGGGCGAGCGGGACTATCTCTATCGCGGCATAGCCTCCCGCCAGTTCCAGCGGACGTTCGTTCTTGCCGACGGCATGCAGGTGCTCGGCGCCGGCCTCAAGAACGGTCTGCTCTCCGTCGATCTAATTCGTCCGGAACCCGCCCGCATGGTCAAGAAAATTAACATTTCGGTCTCACAGTAGCACAACGGTTTGTCGAACCGTTGGTCCCTTCTCCCGGAGGAACAGGAATGTTGATGAAAGAAGCCACGTCTCACTTGACCAAATCCGAGCTTGCCCACATCGGCAACGGCGAGGTCGCCTACATCAGAAAGATGCGCACCGAAGAGGTCGCCAAGTGCTTCCCCGAGGCGCCGGATATCGATCCGAACGTCGATCTGTGGGCACTTTTCGGCGCCGACGGCACGCCGATCCTTTTGACAGACAACCGCTCCAGCACCTTCTTCAAGGCTGCCGAAGACGAATTGAAGACGGTCAGTCTGCACTGACCGTCAATTACGTCGGTTGCGTTTTTTCGCCGCCCGGCACGCTGCATCATTCGATTTGCCGCGGTCGAGAGTCCTGCCATGACATCTGCGCACCACCTTGATTCAAGGTTTCCATAGCTGATCTTTGAAGGGAGCGGCGGATTTATCCCGCGCGGTCTTCTCGGGCCGCCACTCATTGCTTCAACACCCGCACTGAGTGGTTGCGGGCTCAGATCTTCCTCAAGGTCAGATAGGCGGAGGAGCGGCCCTCGCGGCGCGCCTTTGCCTCGTAGCGCGTGCTCGGCCAGCCCTCATAGGGCGTCAGCCAATCTGCCGCGTTTTCGGCCACCCAGTCGAAGCCGCCATGGTCGCGGCATTTGATCAGCGTCCAATTCACATAGGTGTCGATGTCGGAGGCGAAACAGAAAAGCCCGCCGGGCTTCAGCACGCGATGAAAGCGGTCGAGATTGGTCTTCGAGACGAAGCGGCGTTTCCAATGCTTCCGTTTCGGCCATGGATCAGGGTAGAGCAGATCGATCTGGTCGAGCGCGCCGTCCGGCAGCCAGTCGAGCAACTGCGTCGCATCGTCATTATAGACCCGGATATTGGAGGCACCCGTCTCTCCGATACGTGACAGAAGCTTCTGCATCGAGTTGACGAAGGGCTCGACGCCGATGAAACCGGTCGAAGCCCTCTCCAGCGCCCGATGGATCAGGTGTTCGCCGCCGCCGAAACCAATTTCCAGCCGCAATGTGGTGACCGGAACCGGGAAAAGCGAAGTCAGCGGCTCCGGGGGAGCCGCCGAGAGATCGACGAGGAATACCGGGAGCAGGCTGTTCAGCGTTTCGGCCTGCTGCTCGCGCAGGGCCTTTCCCTTGCGGCGACCGAAAAAGGCTTCGGTCGCCCGGCCCCGGCGTTCCATATCCGTCATGCAGCAGCCTTGGTCTTGACGGCTTCCTTGAGTGCCTTGACAAGGTCGGTGCGCTCCCAGGAGAACGAGCCGTCACGGCCGGCCTTGCGGCCGAAATGACCATAGGCCGAAGTCTTGGCGTAGATCGGCTTGTTGAGGTCGAGGTGGCGGCGAATGCCCGACGGCGACAGGTCCATATTCTGGCGGATCGCAGCTTCGACCTGGTCTTCCGAAACACCCTTGCCGGTGCCATGCAGGTCGACATAGATCGACAGCGGCTGAGCGACGCCGATGGCGTAGGAGAGCTGGATCGTGCAGCGGTCGGCAAGGCCGGCGGCGACGACGTTCTTGGCGAGGTAGCGGGCGGCATAGGCGGCTGAACGGTCGACCTTCGTCGTGTCCTTGCCGGAGAATGCACCGCCGCCATGCGGAGCGGCACCGCCGTAGGTGTCGACGATGATCTTGCGGCCGGTGAGGCCCGCGTCGCCGTCCGGTCCGCCGATGACGAACTTGCCGGTCGGATTGATGTACCACTTGCAATCATCGGCGATCTTCAATTCGCCGAGCGCTTCGCGGATATATGGTTCGACGACCGCGCGGACCTTCTTGGAATCCCAGCTGTCATCGAGGTGCTGGGTCGAAAGCACGATCGACGTCACTTCCGACGGCTTGCCGTCGACGTAGCGCACGGTCACCTGGCTCTTGGCGTCGGGGCCGAGCTTGGCGACTTCACCGTCGCCCTTCTTGCGAGCGACAGCGAGCAGCTGCAGGATCTTGTGTGAATAATAGATCGGAGCCGGCATGAGGTCCGGGGTTTCCTTGCAGGCGTAACCGAACATGATGCCCTGATCGCCGGCGCCCTCGTCGCCCTGCTGATCGGCGGCGCTGTCGACGCCCTGGGCGATGTCAGCCGACTGCGAGTGCAGGAGCACGTCGATCTTTGCCTTCTTCCAGTGGAAGCCGTCCTGCTCGTAGCCGATGTCCTTGATGGCGCGGCGGGCTGCGGCCTTGAACTTCGAGGGATTGATGACGTCCTTGCCGTCCTTGTCCTTCTTCATAAGGCTCGGCGGCAGGCGGACCTCGCCGGCGATGACCACGCGGTTCGTCGTCGCCAGCGTTTCGCAGGCAATGCGCACGCCCCACGGATTGACGCCGGTCTTGGCCGCTTCGCGGTAGACCAGATCGACGATCTCGTCGGAGATGCGGTCACACACTTTGTCCGGATGACCTTCGGCAACAGATTCGCTGGTAAAGAGATAATTCGCGCGCATTCCGGGATTCCCCTCAAAGAATAAAAGCCAGCTAGTAGGTACTCAGTTCGAGCGCCGATGACAAGCGCACAAGGACATAAATATATCTTTATATCTGCGGCGAAGTGACAAATTTTGCCCGAAAAAGGCAAAAAAGGCGGCCTTTCGACCGCCTTTCCATTTTGTAACGAGCGTCGGATCAGTCTGCGTCGGCTTCGGCAGCGAGCGCCTTGACCAGTTCCACGACCTTGCGGCGAACCTTCGGATCGGAAATCTTGACGAAGGCGCGGTTGAGCTGCAGGCCCTCCGAAGAGGAGAGGAAGTCTACGACGTAATTCGAGCTGGACGCTTCGGCCATGCCGCCGACGGCGCCCGCATGTTCGCCGGGCGCATCCTCGAAGAAGAAGGAGACCGGAACGTTGAGAATGCTCGAGATGTTCTGCAGACGGCTTGCGCCGACGCGGTTGGTACCCTTCTCATATTTCTGGATCTGCTGGAAGGTGATGCCGAGGCTCTCGCCAAGCTTTTCCTGGCTCATGCCCAACATCGTTCGGCGAAGGCGAATGCGGCTGCCAACATGGATATCGATCGGATTCGGCTTCTTCTTGTTTTCAATCATGGTCGTGCCCTAGCTACGAATTTCAACTGTTTCTAACCGGCATGCCCCTGATCCATCCCAAAACGCCACGTTGTAAGCAGCGGGAACCCGCCGATAAACATACGTTAAGAACGCCGATTGACACCACTATGCAATTTTAGGGGTTTTTGGTCAATTCAACCCTAAAATAAAACCTCCGCGAGAAATTAGCGCAATCAACATCAGCAGTGCTTCGGTCAACCAGAAGTATGTCTGGTGGGGGTATGTGGTGCCGAACCTGTTGCCGAGCCCATCAACAGTTGCATCAATAAAGCCGGTCTCACCAAGATCGAGGCCTGCAACAATTTCCCCATGCGCATTCACCAGCGCCGAAATACCGTTGTTGGCATCGCGAATCAGCGGCAGGCCTGTCTCGATTGCTCGAACGCGGGCCTGTTGAAAATGCTGGTAGGGTCCGGGCGTGATGCCGAACCAGGCATCGTTGGTGAGGTTAAGGAGCGCGTTGGCGTCTTTTATGTCGCCGGTCATTTCGCCCGGAAAGATGATCTCGTAGCAGATCAGCGGGTATAGATTGAGGCCGCCGGGTAGCGCCAGCAGGTGCCGGCTCGCGGCGGCCGAAAACCCGCCCGGAATCTCGACGACATTCTGGACGCCGAGTGCGGTGAACATATCCTCGAAGGGCAGATATTCGCCGAAAGGCACGAGATGCATCTTGTCGGAGGCGGCGATGATCTGGCCGCGGCCGTCGATCACGTAAATCGAATTGTAATAGCGCACCGGCGTGCCCGGTCCCATCTCCTCGGCGCGCACGGCGCCGGCGATCAGGATCTGGTTGTCATCGAGCGTATCGGCGATCCGCGTCAGCGCATCCTGGTTGTCGGTGAGGATGAAGGGAATCGAGGTTTCCGGCCAGACGATGATGTCGGGCCTGCGTCCGCCATTTCTTGGCGCTTCCGCCGAAAGCTTCAGATGGGTCTCGAAGATCGCGTTGCGGTCGGCGTCATTGTCCATCTTGGCCGACTGGTCGATGGCCGGCTGCACCAGCCGCACCACCGGCCGCTTGTCTTCTGGCAATGGGTCTGGCCGCGGCGCAAGGTAAAGCGCATAGGCACCGTAACCGATATGGGCGGCAAACAGCACGGCGGCGAGCGCGATCCCTGGCTTCGCGCCCTGCCGCGTTCCGGCAAGGGCGGGCGCGGAAAAGACGAAGACAGCAAGTGTCGTCACCCCCATTGCCCCGATCACATGCGCCGACTGCATCATCAGCGGAACGGGCATTATGCCATAGCCGATGGCATTCCAGGGAAAACCGGTGAGGATCACGCTCCGAAGCCATTCCATCAGGCCGAAGCTAGCCGCAAGTGCGGCGATCCGTCCCATGCCGTCAGACCAGACGATCCGGGCAAGGGCGACCGCCAATCCATAGAAGATTGCAAGGCAGGCCGGCAGTCCGAGGATTGCCAAGGGCAGTGCCCAGGCGAATTCCTCCGAATCGACCAGCAACGCATGGCCGAGCCACCAGAGGCCGGCGACGAAATAGCCGAAGCCGAACAGCCAGCCGACGGTAAAAGCCGGCCATAGCCTGCCGATCAGGCCGCTTTCAGGGGAAGCGGCTGCCCCGTCGACCAGCCAGACGAGCAGCGTGAAAGATACGAACATCGCCGCGAAGAAGCCGAAAGGCGGCAGCGCCAGCACGGCGAAAGCGCCGGCGGCGACGGCTAGCAACGGCCGTTTGAACCCCCAGACGAGGATAACCTTGTCCGCAAGCCGCTCCATGCGCACTCCCATCAACTGCGAATCAACCCCATTCGCAGTCTTTCAAAAAAGCGGCTCTTTGTCCTGTTACGCGTCGGCCTGTAAATCGATTCCCATTTTTTGGCTGATGCGCTAGTTCGCGGTCGATCCGGACGGCCGGTCGTCGCCGGCCTCGGATCCCGGAGTGATGTCGCCAGCCTCCTTGGCGCGGCGGCGGATCGCATGGCGCTTGCGGGTGATCCGCAGCCGTTTGATGCGGCGCGGATCGGCATCGAGGATGTGGAACTCGAAATTCGGCAGGGCCTGGACGACTTCGCCGCGGACGGGGATGCGGCCGAGCGCGGAGAAGATCAGCCCGCCCAGCGTATCGACCTCATCGACCTGTTCGCTAATGTCGAAATCCGGTCCGATCGCTTCGGCGATCTCTTCCAGCTCGACACGGGCGTCGGCGACGAAGACGTCTTCTGCCACGCGCTTGAACATCACCTCTTCGTCGTCATGCTCGTCGTCGATGTCGCCGACCACCATTTCGACGATGTCCTCATGCGAGGCGAGACCGTCGGTGCCGCCATATTCGTCGATGACGAGGGCCATCTGCGTACGGTTTACCTGCATGCGGCGCAGGAGGTCGGAGGCCAGCATCGACGGCGGCACGAACAGGATCTTGCGGATGATGCCGGCCTCGGCCAGCGTCTTCTGCAGGTCGACCCGGGCAAGATCGAAATTCGGTTTGGCCGAGCGCGAGGGCTTCTGGATGTTCTCGGGCGCGACTTCGATCGCCGGCCCGGCAACGGCCGGCTTTGCCGGGCCGCGTCGCTTGTTGCGCGCCTGCTTGGCGACATAGGAGAGCAGGTCGCGGATATGCACCATGCCGCGCGGATCGTCGAGCGTATCGGCATAGACGGGCATGCGGGAGCGGCCGGATTCCTCGAAAAGGATCATCAGCTCGCCGATGGTGATGTTCTGGTCCACCGCCTCGATATCGGCGCGCGGCACCATCACGTCAGCGACGCGCACTTCACGAAAGCGCAGGATATTGTGCAGCATTGCCCGTTCGTCGGGCGAGAAGGCGTCGTCGCCGGCCGCATCGGTCATCAGCGCGTCGGCAAGATCCTCGCGCAGCCGCGAGCCTTGCTGCGGGCGGAGAATGCGGGCGGCGCGCGACCAGAAGGATTGGGATCGGCCGGATGGCCGACTACTACTGCCCGCCTCGTCAGAGGAAGAGGATGGCTCGGAGTCCTTGGCGTCTGCCGCCGGCTTCGTCGTAAAGTCGCTCATGGTTCCATTTTAAGGTCTTGACCCTCGTAGGGATCAGATAGGCCGAGCTGCGCCAAAATGCGAGTCTCCAGCCCCTCCATAATTTCGGCTTCAGCATTATTCATATGGTCGTAGCCGAGAAGATGCAAGAAACCGTGCACCAGAAGGTGGGTCAGGTGGTCGTCGAAACTCTTTTCGAGCTCCTGGGCTTCCCGCTCCACCGTCTCCCGGGCGATGATGATGTCGCCGAGCATCGGACCCGGCATCTTGCCGGGCTGAACCGGAAAGGCGGGAAAGGAGAGCACGTTGGTCGCCTTGTCCTTGCCGCGCCATTCGGCGTTGATGTCCTGGATCGAGGCATCGTCGGTAAAAACGAGCGAGACCTCGGGCGGCATCTTGGGAAAGGGCTGCTTCTCACTGTCGCGGAGATAGACCACCGCCGCGCCGAGTACGCGCTCGCAAAAAACCAGCAGCGTTTCCTCGCCGGGCCAGCCGATGTTCTCGATGCTGATCTGTATGTCGAGTTCGGCCATCAGTCCTGCCGGCCGACGTCTTCGGCTTCGACAAGATAGGTGGCGTCATAGGCTCTGACAATGCGGCCGACCAGCGGGTGGCGCACGACGTCGGTGTCCTTAAAGCGCACGATGGAGATGCCCTCGACGCCGTTCAGCAGCTCCAGGGCCTCGACGAGGCCGGATTTGACGCCGCGCGGCAGGTCGATCTGGCTCGGGTCGCCGGTGACGATCATGCGGGCATTTTCGCCGAGACGCGTCAGGAACATCTTCATCTGCATCGACGTCGTATTCTGCGCTTCGTCGAGGATGATGGCGGCGTTGGCGAGCGTGCGGCCGCGCATGAAGGCGAGCGGGGCGATTTCGATGACGCCGGCGGTGATCGCCCGATCGACCTTGTCGGCCGGGATCATGTCGTAGAGCGCGTCATAGAGCGGGCGAAGATAGGGGTCGACCTTTTCTTTCATGTCGCCGGGCAGGAAGCCCAGGCGCTCACCGGCCTCAACGGCCGGGCGCGACAGGATGATCTTTTCGACCGCGCCACGCTCCAGCATCTGGGCAGCATGGGCGACGGCGAGATAGGTCTTGCCCGTGCCGGCCGGGCCGACGCCGAAGACGAGCTCGGCGCGCTCCAGGGCCCTGATATAGGCGTCCTGCGTCGGCGTGCGGGCGATGATCGTCTTCTTGCGGGTCGAAATCTGCGCCATCGTCAGCTTGGCCTTGCGCTCCATGGTGGGAAGGCTGAGCTGGTCGTCGGCGGCCACTGCCATGCGGATCGCCCCCTCGACGTCGGATCGTTCCACGCTGCCGCCTTTCTGAAGCTTTTCATAGAGATAATCGAGCGTGCGCCGCGCCTGATTGGTGGTTACGACATCGCCCGAAATGACGACTGAATTGCCGCGCGCCCGCGCATCGATGTTCAGCCGCTCCTCGAGCAGCTTGAGGTTCTGGTCGAACTGGCCGAAGAGTTCGCTGGCGAACCGATTGTTCTCGAACGTCAGGACGAAGTGATTGGTGTCGCTCGGCGTGCGGGGGTGGCGCGGTGAAGAAGAAACCAATTCTTGTCCGTTCAAGCGGTCGGGCTCCTTGGGTTAGACCGCAGCCTCTGCGCGTTCGGCAAACAGGCTGTTCGTTCCGGTTCCGGTGATTCGCACTTTAATAATGTCACCGATTTGCGATGCTTTTGCATCAACATTCACGGATTGAAGCCAGGGAGAACGTCCGATCAGCTGGCCGGGCATGCGGCCGGGCTTTTCGAGCAGCAGATTGATCTCCTTGCCGATGCAGGATTCGGCGAACTCCTGCTGCTGCTTCAAAAGAAGCGCTTGCAGGCGTTCCAGCCGTTCTGCCTTGATCTCTTCCGGCACCTGGTCCTTCAGTTCCGCGCCGGGCGTGCCCGGCCGTGTCGAGTATTTGAACGAGAAGGCCTGCGCGTAGCGCACCTCCTCCACAAGTCTCAGTGTATCCTCAAAATCCGCGTCTGTCTCCCCCGGAAAGCCGGTTATGAAATCGCCGGACAGCGCGATGTCGGGCCGCACCGCCCGGATGCGCTCGATCAGCGTGAGATATTCGGCAGCCGTGTGGCGCCGGTTCATCGCCTTCAGGATCCGGTCGGAGCCCGATTGCACCGGCAGGTGCAGATAGGGCATCAGCGCCCTGAGGTCGCGATGGGCCGCGATCAGCCGGTCGTCCATGTCGCGTGGATGGCTTGTGGTATACCGCAGCCGCGCAAGGCCGGGGATTTCGGCGAGGCGGTAGAGCAGGTCGCCGAGGCTCCACGCCTCGCCTCGCGGCCCAGCGCCATGCCAGGCATTGACGTTCTGACCAAGCAGGGTGATTTCACGCACCCCGGCTTCGACGAGCTTTTCGGCCTCCTCGACGATCTGCGAGACCGGCCGCGACACTTCCGAGCCGCGCGTATAGGGCACCACGCAGAAGGTGCAGAACTTGTCGCAGCCCTCCTGCACCGTCAGGAAGGCGGTGACGCCGCGGGCTCGGATCTTCCGGCTCTCGGCGATCGGCAGATGCTCGAACTTGTCCTCGATCGCATATTCCGTATCGACGACGCGGCGACCCTGCTTGGCCTGGCGCAGCGCTTCCGGCAGCCGGTGATAGGTCTGCGGGCCGATGACGACGTCGACGGCCGGCGCTCGGCGCAAGATCTCCTCGCCTTCGGCCTGGGCGACGCAGCCGGTCACGCCGATCATCATCTCCCGGCCATCGGCTGCCTTCTTCTTTTTCATCTCGCGCAGCCGCCCGAGCGCCGAATAGACCTTCTCGGCCGCCTTCTCTCTTATATGGCAGGTGTTGAGCAGGACGAGATCGGCCTCTTCCATGTCTTCCGTCGGCTCGTAGCCGTCGCGGGCGAGCGCATCGCTCATGCGCGTGGAATCATAGACGTTCATCTGGCAGCCATAGGTCTTGATGAAGACCTTGCGGCTGTTGGAGCCATCGCGGAAGCCCTCGCTGGGCGTTGCTTCCGGGGCCTGGAGTAGGGCGCTGTCCTGTGTCATGACGCGCTATTTAGTGGTTTTTGCCGCAAGAGAAAAGGGATTCTCGGCTCAGCCCACATCGCGACCGCGCAGGCTTATGTTCAGCAGGTTGCGGATGCGCGAGGCGATCGTCGCGCTCACCTCCTTGCGATTGGTATCGGCGCGATATTCCACCGCTTCGCCGTAGGAAACTTCCGCGTCGATCGCGCCGCATCTGACGATATCGATGAGATGCGGCAGGAGCTCGAGATCGCCGGGCCAGGCGGCGAGCCGGCGGTGATAGCGCCCCATGGGAATGCCGTGCACCCTTGTGTAGACGACCGCCACCGGCTGCACCACGACCGTGCCGGTCGGCGAATATGGCACGGCCATCGCAGCGGCGCCGAACAGCGAGGATTTGACCTCGAGCAGCCGGTTGCCGTCCGACGTCGTGCCCTCCGGAAAGAGCACGACGATTTCTCCGTCGGCCATGCGCCCGGCGATCTCATTTGCCTGATGGCCGGTCTTGCGCTTCTCCTCGCGCACGACGAAGACGCTTTTCTGCAGCTTGGCGAGGGTGCCGAAGATCGGCCAGTCGCGCACCTCGATCTTGGCGATGAAGGCGACGTCGGCCACCGAAGACATCACCATGATGTCAAGCCAGGACGAATGGTTGGAGCAAAGCATCAGAGGCCGGCGGCCTTCCAGCCTGCCCTTCACGCGGACGCGGATGCCGAGGCAATAGCAGACGATGCGATGCCAGAGGCGCGGAAGTCTCCGGCGCAGCCGCCAGTCGAATCGCAGCGCCAGCACCTGCAGCGGCATGAGCACGATGCTGACGGCAAGGATGACGACCGCAGCAAAGGCGATACGCAGCCAGGCGATCAAATGCGGCACTCCCGGGCTGCCATCGCTTCAGAGATCTTCCTTCTTCAACGGAATGCCGTAGAGCTCGAGGCGATGGTCGACCAGCCGGAAACCGTGCTCGCGGGCGATGCGCTCCTGCAGTGCCTCGATCTCCGGCGAGCGGAATTCGATGACCGCGCCGGTCTTCAGGTCGATAAGATGGTCGTGATGCTCTTCCGGTACCGTTTCGTAGCGCGAGCGCCCGTCGCGGAAGTCGTGGCGGGCTATGATGCCGGCATCCTCGAACAATTTGACGGTGCGATAGACGGTCGAGATCGAGATCTTCGCATCGACCTTCACCGAACGGCGGTAGAGTTCTTCGACGTCGGGATGGTCCTGCGAGTCTTCGAGGATGCGCGCGATCACGCGGCGCTGCTCGGTCATGCGCATGCCGCGTTCGGCGCAAAGCTCCTCGAGGGTCTTGGCTACGTCGGTCATGGCCTGCCTTCAAAATAAACGCGTTTCGACAATGCCGGTACGGCGTTTGCGCCGGTCCGCACGTCATGCTCTGCCAGGGAACTATCGAAGAACGCGCTTCATGACAAGCGCCGTGGAAAGGGCGCCGTTTTCCTGCCTGTAGTAGCCCTGGCGCTCGCCGACCTTTTCAAAGCCGAGCTTGCGGTAGAGGCCGAGCGCCGCGGTATTGCCGCTGTCGACCTCGAGAAACATACTCTCGCCGCCACGCGCCCGCGCCTCGCGCATTGCCGCCTGCATCAGGCGCCAGCCGAGTCCCGCACGGGCGACCTTCGCCTGCACGGCAATCGTCAGGATCTCGGCCTCTCCGGCGACTTGGCGTGCAAGGATGAAGCCGGGAAGCGGCTTTTTCAGGATGGCATTGGTCTGGCGCGCGACGAAGCCGAACACGGTCTCCTGCGACAGCAGGCTGTGGAATTCGCCGTCGCCCCAGGGCCGGGCGAAACGCTCACCATGCAGGAGGGCGACGTCGCGGCAATCCTCGCGCTCCATGGCGATAATCTCGAATTCCGGCTTCAGCGTCAGATAGGCTTCCAGCATGGTCACACTCGTCGCGCAATCGCATATCCGGCCTGCGGCTTGGCATCCGGTCCGCGCAGATAAAGGGGCTTGGGCTTTCCGGTAGCGGCAGGGGCGGCAGCACCCAGACGCGCGACAATCGAAATCGGAAAGACATTGGCGTGATCGCCGCCGGCGCCGGCCTTCAGGAGCGGCGTTGCCGAACCGGTGATCTCGCCGTCGAAGCCGGCGGCGAAAGCCTGGGCCTCGGCGACGCTTGTCGCTCGCGGCGCATCAAGCGGGGAACCATCGCCTGCGAAGGACTGGAGATAGATTTCGTCCCGTTTGGCGTCCATCGCCGCCAGCACGGCGCGGCCGGGCGTCTTCTCACGCGCGGCGGCGGCCATGACTTCGAGCGTGGTGACGCCGACGACGGGCACATTGAGCGAAAGCGCAAAACCGCGGGCTGCGGCAACGCCGACGCGGATACCGGTGAACGAGCCGGGGCCGATGGTGACGGCAAGGCGGTCGATCTGAGAAAGTGTCATACCCGCCTGATCCAGCGCGCGATCGACGATCCCGATCAAATGTTCAGCATGCCCCTTGCCGATCATGTCCGATGCCTCCCCCAGCACCGTATTCCTGCCGCTGTCGTAAACGGCGGCAGCGCAATCCACACCTGCGGTGTCGAGCGCCAGAACGATCATGCCATCAATTTCCGAAAAAACTACTGTCGCCTAACCATAAACTGGCCGGCCGAACCTGGGATGGACGGCCGGACGAATTCGTGCTTTTCAAGCGGCAATCACTTCCTGCACTTCGGGAACGAAATGGCGCAGCAGGTTCTGGACGCCGTGCTTCAGCGTGGCCGTCGAAGACGGGCAGCCGGAGCAGGAGCCTTTCATGTTCAAATAAACCTTTCCGTCCTTGAA